>NZ_AP018050.1:672461-1008691 GCF_003609775.1 Prevotella melaninogenica | reverse complement strand
CAATTAAGCATCAGCACCAATGGTGCGGAGCGTCAGCACCATTAGTGCTAAGCCTTAACACCATTAGTGCTTACCTACAAAACAAGGCTTAACGAGCCCCAATATAGCAAAAGAAAACGATAAGATAAAGGACATTACCTTATGAAACAAGCCACTAACAACTAACATATAAGATATTTGCTTACCATACAACATTATATAGAAAATTATCTTTTAAAATTACGATGGGAATTAAATGTTTTTCTTATCTTTGCAAAAATAACAAACTAATGCACGATGAACAGAACCAACAAAGTATTACTCATTTATACAGGCGGTACCATTGGTATGGGACATAACCAACGGACAGGTGCATTGGAGCCATTAGACTTCAACCATCTTGTTGATAACGTTCCCGAGTTCAAACTAATCCCTACGGAGGTTGACACCTATCAGTTCGATCCACCTATCGACTCTTCTGACATGTCACCTGTCCGATGGAAGCAGTTGGTGAAAGTCATTGCAGACCGCTATGACGAATATGACGGTTTTGTTGTTTTGCATGGTACAGATACGATGTCTTATACCGCTTCTGTCTTGTCGTTCATGTTTGAGAACCTTACAAAGCCTATTATCCTTACGGGTTCACAACTTCCAATCGGACAGCTACGTACAGATGGTAAGGAGAACCTCATGACAAGTCTTGAATTGGCATCTGCACATCACTTAGATGGCACGCCAATGGTACCAGAGGTTTGTATCTACTTTAGCGGTCATCTCTTACGAGGCAATCGCTCAACGAAGCAGAATGCAGACGACTTTAATGCGTTTGACACCTTTAATTATCCTCATCTCTGCGAGGCTGGTGTCAACTTCAACTTTAAAGAACATAGTATATTAAAGCCAGACTTTACGAAGCCAATGGTGCCACACTTCGAGTTGGATAATAATGTGATTATCTTCTCTCTATTCCCAGGTATTGAAGAGCATTTGATTCGTCACATGTTTGATGCACCAGAGTTGAGAAGTATTGTCATGCGATCATACGGAAGTGGAAATGCTCCACAGTATCCTTGGCTCATGAATATACTCCGTAAGGTTTCAGAGCGTGATATTATTGTGGTTAATATCAGCCAGTGTATTAGCGGACAGGTGGAGATGAATCGTTACGATACGGGCTATCAACTCAAAGATACTGGTGTAATCAGTGGTTATGATAGTACGGTTGAAGCAGCTGTAACAAAATTGATGTATCTGCAAGCTAAATACAACGATACTGAAACTATTCGCAAATACATGAACCAATCTATTGCAGGCGAAATCACTATCTATAATTGATAGATTACAACGAACAACTTGATAGAAAAACAAAACAGCCCAATATTCCCCACCCTTCCTACAAATCAATAGTTATTGAAAGGAAGAATAAAAGGAAATATTGGGCTGTAATATGATTATTAGAACTTATTGCAACGCTCGAAGAAACCGATTTCCTCAAGCTCCTTCTTCATACGTGCCTCTTCCTCATCTGTCATATTCTGGAAAGGAACACGGTTTGGACCGAGGTCAAAGCCCATCAACTTCATAATGCGCTTACCACCAACGATATTGCCACGGAAGTGACAAATAACATTAATAACCTCCTGTGAGAAGTTTTGTTTCTCACGTGCAGTTTCGATGTCACCCTTGTTCCAAGCCTCGATGATACCTGTCAGTTCACGACCATTATAGTTGGTTGTGCCACCGATACCACCCTTTGCACCGCCTTGAGCTAAACTTGGGAGAATCGTTTCATCCTGTCCATGCAGCATGTCGAACTTACCATCCTTATAAAGACGGCATTGATTGTACTCATAAAGACTCTCAAAGGTGTACTTAATACCTGCGAAGTTAGGGATACGACCATCAACAGCTTTCAAGAGTTCGAGCATTGACAAGAATGCACCATTGAATGCAGGAATGTGATAATAGTAGAAAGGAAGTGAAGGAGCTGCGGCTGCAATTGTCTCACAATACTTCACCAACTCCTCAATACGACCAATCTTTGGGAAAGGAGGAGCCATCGCACCGATACCCCATGCACCAATCTTCTCTGCGTGTTCAGCCAAGCGTACGCTCTCACGCAAGCAGCAACTGCCCACATGTACGATAACCTTGAAACCTTCTGGTGCAGCCTGCATCCAGCGTTCAGCTAACTGCATACGCTCTTCTGTTGTGAGCATATAGCCCTCACCAGACGAACCATTGATAAATACTCCCTTCAAACCGTTCTTCTGCAACATAGCTGCATAAGCCTCAATAGGCTCAAGATTGACATCGCCATTAGCATAGAATGGCGTGAACGGTGCGTCAATTAATCCGATAATCTTTTCCATAAACAGTGTTGCCCTCCACCTTTAATCATCTAAAACAAACGGTTATATACGTGGGAAAGGCGATTATATGTGATAAAAATAAGCAATTATAAGTGAGTTTCGACTCCGTTCTTACTCCATATTGTCGGTTGTTGGCTTCAAGCAAGAGAGCTGCAAAACTAAAGCTAACACAACAATACCACCCAAGATAGCAAAGCCAAGACCGAGGTTACCACCATCAGTCCACTTACCTAATACCTGTGTAACGGCAGCTCCTGCAAACACACCAGTCATATTCATGATTCCGTATGCGGTACTGCGATACTTTGATGAAATGAACTGACAGAGGATTGGCATATTGTTAGCGTCAAACATACCATAACCAATACCAAAGCACAAGCCTGCTCCAACGACAGACACAAGGCTATGACCAAAGCCCAAGAACATGAGGGCAGGAACTGTAAGACCAAGACCAATAGCACTGGTATATACTCGTCCACGTAGGTTACGCTGTACCCAACGGTCTGAAACAATACCACCCATGATAACACCAATGAATGATGATACAGCAATAGTTATCGTAGACATTGGTCCTGCACTTGACATTGGTATATCCAAACTATTAGCGAATAGTGTTGGCAACCAATTCTTTGTAGCCCAACCTGGAAGACTTGGCACTGCAAAATAGAAGAGTATTACCCAGAAAGCCCAAGTAGAGAACACAATAGACAAACCACGGAAAGGATTCTTGCTTGACTTAGCCTCACCTTGTGAAGCCGCTTTCTGTCCATGCTTTGGATTCTCTTTCAAGAATACAAGCAATACAAGTGAGTAAACAATACCAATAATACCAAACCAATGGAAGGCTGCATGCCATGAAAACATTGCAGCCAACGTTGCTCCAAAACCACCAACAGCTTGTCCAACATAAAGACCTGTCATGTGAATACCAATCGCCAATGAGCGTGACTTTCCTTCATGCCAATCGGCAATGAGTGACAGACCAGCTGGGATATAAAGTGCTTCGCTGACGCCCATAAAGGCACGAAGCCAATAAAGTTGGTCGAAACTCTCAGCATAACCCATAAGATAAGTCACTGCAGACCATACAAAGATACTACCGACTACAAGCCACTTACGGTTAGCACGGTCAGCAATAATTCCTGCAAATGGACTCACAATACCATAAATCCACAAGAATACAGCCATCAATGCACCGAAAGCCTCAGCTTGATTCAGCTCTGCAATATCAACTTTCATAGCCTCCTGCATCGTCGACAACATCTGGCGATCCATATAATTCAGCAGGGCAACAAACCAAAGGAGGGCAACAAGTACCCAAGGATAATATTTTTTCATAAAAAGATTACAGCCCACCCCACGTCTCTATCTTCCATAACAAATAGCAGATGAATATCCGTAAGAACAATGGGCGATTAATAAATTATTTAAATATCTGTCCAAATCCCTTTTAAAAAGGGGCTTTTGTGATTATATCAAGAATAATAGCCAAGCCATTTGGCCTTTCTATCCTCACAAAAGAAGGAATAGAACTAATCAACGTTTAGGATACTTTACAATCTTATTACTACGCACTCTTGGCTTCAACTCACCACCAATCACATATAAACCATGATTGGTCTGTGCCAAGGCAGCACCAGCACGTGCCGTTTCTGGACTCTTATAAAGAACCTTCCAGCCATCTTTATTATAGTATAAAGTATATGGATTAAAGCGGTACCACTCAATAGGATGACTCAAATAATCTGGTTGAGGATGATTAACAGCTGAGAGGAAAACGTCTTTATTAACGCCTCCCATCACCAAAAGCTGATCTTTGCATAGGTTGATAGCCGTACCACCACCTACAAACAGCGGTTCTCCCTTATCGTCCTTCGGACCTTCAAGTACCTGCCATTCATCAGTAGTCTCATCATAAACGCAACCATCCATCGCCAACTTTGCTTCCTCACCATTTGCTGCAGGAGCGAAACCACCGAAAAGACAGAAACGATTGTCACCCATACTACCTGCTACAGGCTGTACACGTACCAAGCCAGGGAAAGGCTTTATGTCCTTCCAACCAGCTGAGATATTATCTAAATCAAGGCATAAAACACGATTAGAAGCCTTACCATCCATTGCTCCTCCTGCTACATAAAGATGTCTGCCGACCAAAGCACCAGCCATATTATCCACAGAGCAAGGCATAGAAGGAAGAACAGAAACTTCTGCTTTACCATCAACAAAAGTTACACGATAAACTTTTCCGTAGCTCCCATCATTATTCATTCCACCAACAACAATCATACTATTGTCGTAAGTCACAGTAACTCCATAAGCCAATGGCTCAGGCAAATGACCAACCAACTTCCAATTCAGTTGGTCACCATCGTCAGTTGTGGTAGCATAAATCCCACTGTAATAAACCTTTTTGCTATCTGGAGCCAATGTATTTATGGGAAAATTACAACCACCTGCCATTACAAGTTGGTTATCAATACAACCTGCGTAACAAGCAGATACACCATGTTCGATTCCTACTTCATCGGTAGGAAAACCACTCATTGCCATTAGGCTATCGGCATCAGAAACATTTGCACCCAATCCCGTCAATAAAGTTATCGTTGTCATTATTAGGTTTTTAATTCTCATCGTTTTAGGTTAAAATAAAGCTTGGGCTATCCCCATCCAACAATAATACAACTATACAATAGTATTTACTTATGAATAGTGTAAAATTCAATGCTGTAATCAATCCATCTGCTAACCACAAATAGCCTACATTCTCCTACTATTTAAGGAAAAAGAATGAGATGACTGAGGCTATATGATATCATCATTAACAATTTCTTTTCATGAAAGAAAAGAATTATTTTCATGAAAAGAAATATTTTTCTTCACGACAATAAATATTTTTTTTCATGAAAAAAAATCGTTCTTATCTCAATGTTGGAACAATAGCAAGGTAAACTACATCATGGTCTGTACAGTTCTCAAACCAATGGAAATGACCTTCTGGACAATAATGTAACTGCCCTACTCTTGCTACTTCTGTCGTATCGTCATAATGAACAGTCAGTTCGCCACTGATAACATACATAACCTCAAAAGAACCAATATGCTGGTGCTTTCCACTACTTGCACCTGGACGCAAGGTTGAATACATAATACGAGCCTGATCATCTACGAAAGCACGCATATCCAATTTACCTTCACCGCCTTTAAAGCCTTCAATATGCTCTTCGGCAATCTTATCAAAATCAATAATCATAATATATGGTTTCTAATTTTATACGAAAATAGTGCAAGTGAGAGCAATGAAAGGTTACTTTCAAATTGCCGAACGCAGCCTATCTTATGCAAAGATAGTGCAAGTGAGAGCAATGAAAGTTTAATTTCAAATTGCCGAACGCAGCCTATCTTATGCAAAGATAAGAAAAAAAGCAGAGACCCCAACAGGAGTCTCTGCTTTTTATATAGTTTTATCTTACAGATTAGAATGTGTAACGCAAACCGAGCTGACCACGCCAACGGCTATAGTAGTCGCTATAGTTACGTGTTGCATAACCACCTGTAAACTGATAACGACCATTTCTCTGGTAGTTTACTGGACTGTAGTAGATACCAAAGCCATCGCCATAAGTATGGCCCCAATCCTTATTCAACAAGTTACCAACGTTGATGATATCAAAACTCAACTCAAGAGAGTTAACCTGACCACCCACCTTGAAACTATACTTCTGTGCGAAGTGAACATCGAAATGATGCTCAAAAGCAAGGTTATCAGCAAAACGCTTGTAATACTCACCACGATGCTTCTTCATGTAAGAGTCATTACCAATCCAATGTTTCATCATTGCACGCTGCATATCAGCTGTCAACTTAGGAGCAGTGAAACCATCACCAAAGACTGCATTGGTAAGCGCATTAGCAGAGAAGTTTGTCTCCTCAAACTGCATTCTGTCAATCTGAGCATCTGTTGGAATAAAGAAGAGGTCGTTACCATTTGCGCCATCTTCGTTAACATCACCATAATAATAGATACTATATGGAGAGCCACTCTTAGCCTGATAGATAAGACCTACAGTAGTCTGCCACTGCTTCTGTGCACCATAGTTTATGTGATAGTAAGCAGAAGCCTGAATACGGTGAGGAATATTGTAAGCAGAATAGCCCAACTCTGGGTCGTTAGGGTTACGATAAGTATAATTATATCTCCAGTTACTCTCTGCAACAGATGAGCTACCATTATTGACACTCATAGCCTTTGTCCAAGTATAACTTGCCATCAAGTCAAGTCCGAAGTCGAAATGCTTCTCAGCCTTCAAGCTCAAGTTCATTGTATAACCCTTTGAAGTATTGCTGAGTTTATAAACATTTGTATAAGGACTTCCTGCAGTTACCTTAGAGAAAAGTGGACGATTGTCTTCTATAGGAGCACCTGCACTACCATAGACTTCACCAAAGGTCTTACCAGTCTGCTCGTAAGCAAGATTCTCATAAAGGATATCATTCAATGTCTTTGAGTAGATAGCCTCGGCTGTCCAGTTGATACCTAACACATTAAAGTCAAAACCAAGGTTAAAACGAAGGTTCTGTGCATACTTGAAGTTACGATCGTAAACATTGATAGTCTGACTTCCTAATGCCTTTAACTTATTAGCATTTGCCTCCTGTCCATTAGGGTCAAGCAACAAATCCAAGCCTGTTGGAGAGTTAACATTAAATGATGAAACCTGGATACCGGTATTAGCATAGTTGTTGCTAATCCAAACAAAAGGTATACGACCAGTGAACACACCAGCACCACCACGGAGAATAAATCTGCGATCTTTCTTGATATCCCAACGGAAACCTACACGTGGGCTAAAAAGAGGACTACTTGCCAAACGCTGATTAGTCTTAACATTCCATCCCTTTGTCTCTGCATACTGAGCAAATGGCTCATTTGCTGTAGGGGTATCCATGATAATTGGAATATCCATACGCAAACCATAAGTCAACTGGAAGTTTGTGGTTGCATCCCACTTATCCTGTGCATAGAAACTCAACTGAGCCGCACCGAATGAAGATTCCCAACGTGGGTTACCTGTTACGTCAACATTTGCATGACCATAACGATACAAGTTAATATATGACTTCTTTGGATCGATAGTTCCATTAACATAATCATTGTAGTAGCTTACGAAAGAATCATAGTTCTTGAAGGTATAACTACCAAAGAGATCCTGAAGGAAGAGATTTGTAAACTTATACAATTCGTTGTGAGTACCGAATGTAAAGGTATGATTACCCTTATACCAAGTCAAGTTATCTTCCAATGTATAAATGTCCTGATCCAAGCGATTAGCCATAGAAGAACGGTCAATACCTAAGTTTACTGCACCACCACCGACGTTATTGATAGTAACATTAGGATATTCACCAGAGATAGCACGATTGTCTCTTACACGTACATAGCTTGCACGAGCCTCATTAGCAACAGACGGAGAGATACGACTCTGCAACTCTGCAATGAATGAATTGGTAGTACTTTCAAATGGGAAAGCATAGCTACTGCCATTAACAGCTGTTCGTGAACCAGCATTATTCAACTGAACTGCATCAACAAGACTCCAACGAAGAGAGGCTTTATTGGTCTCATTGATATTCCAGTCGAGCTTCAAACCTACCTTATTACTCTTTGTATAAATATCACTGTTAGAAAGTGCTGTTGGGAAGTTTACACCCTGACGATTTGCTATATCAGCAATCTTAACCAAGATATCATTTGCCTTTGCAGCATCAACAGCTGATTGCTCAGAACCTAAAGTATAGAGATTAGGATAAGTCTTATTGGTCTTTTCATAGTTAGCAAAGAAGAACAACTTGTCTTTAATGATTGGACCACCGAAGGTTACACCAATATTATACTCTTGCTGCTTGTTGAACTTTGGAGCATAACCACCATCAGCGAGAGGATATTTTGAACCTACCAAGTTCTGGTTGTTACCAAAACCATAAACACTACCATGGAAAATGTTGGTACCACTCTTCGTAATAGCATTAATAGCACCACCTGTGAAACCACCCTGACGAACGTCGAAAGGAGCAACATTCACCTGAATCTGCTCAATTGTCTCCATTGAAACAGGCTGTGCACCAGCTCTACCACCATTCGTTCCATCACCAGAAAGTCCGAATACGTCATTGTTGGCAGCACCATCAATCATGAAAGAGTTGTAACGGTTACTTGTGCCAGCAAAAGACATTGCACCGCTATTCGTTGTTGTCAACTGTGGATTAAGGCGAGCAACATCAGCAATACCATGGGTAATACTTGGCATATCAGCAATCTGTTTTGAACTGATACTCTGTGCAGCACCCGTCTTGGTTGCGTTGACACCTGCACTACCCTTCACAACAACCTCCTGAAGTTCCTTGGTATCATCTTGAAGTGAACAAGAGAGATCTTCCGTCTCACCCAAACGAAGTGTTACATTGTCAAATGTCTTTGTCTTCTGACCAATGTAAGCCACAGTCACCTTGTACGGACCACCGACACGCATACCCTGAATAGTATAACGGCCATCAATGTTCGTTACAGCGCGGTAGACTGTTCCAGAAGGTTGATGAGTTGCTGTAATGGTAGCACCGATAACATCTTCACCCTGAGACACAATCTTACCACTGATTCCTGAAGTTGTAACCTGTGCCATGACAGTAGTTGTCATTGCAATCAACAACGTAATCAAGAAAAGTAATCTTTTCTGCATAGTTTAGCTAAAAAATTTAATATAAATAATAACGTTATTTAAATGTATGCTGCAAAATTAAGCATTTTTTTTCATACAAACATGGGAGTACAATGAAAAAACTCAATTCATTTACGTCCGATAAACTTTTTCTCATATAAGTTGCTTGTTAGACTTCTATTACCAGTCATTGGGCTTATTGCAAACCGTCTAATATCCTTTAAGGGTTTTTCTATTCATCACTTGTTATCGTGCGGACGCTCCGCACATCATGTGCGAAGGCTTAGCACACATTGTGCGAAGGCTTAACACCAATGGTGCGGAGTATGATAATTGCAATTACTCATATATATTTTTAAAAGTATTCATCAACTATTCTTACCTTATACACATAAAAACAGCTTACACTCTACGTGCAAGCTGCGACATCATAACGGCACTAAGTCCCGCAGTCTCTGTGCGTAAACGACTGTTACCCAATGTAACACTCTCAAAACCATGCTCCAAAGCGAAACGAACTTCATCAATAGAGAAATCGCCTTCTGGACCTACTAATACGGTAATATCTTCTTCGGACAAAGACGAGCCTTCTTGTGTAATAGCGGTAAAGAAGTCTGCTCGAGGAATCTCTTGATAACAATGGCAAATATACTTTCGTCCATTGTTAGAACAGTTCTCTATAAAGGAATGAAAAGGAGTCATAGGGTTTACGATAGGTTTCCACCCCTTACGACTTTGCTTCATTGCTGAAACTACAATCTTCTCTATACGATCTACACGTAAAGTCTTACGCTCAGAGAACTTACAGTCTAAGAAGCTAATCTCATCAAAACCTACTTCCGTAGCCTTTTCCGTCATCCATTCTATACGTCCCATATCTTTTGTTGGAGCAATAGCAAGATGAATCTTTCCACGCCAAACAAGGCCTTGCTTCAGTGTCTCTTTAATAGTATAAAGGCACTTTTTCGATGTTGCCAGTGCAACCTCTGCTTGATAGAAGCAACCTTCACCATCCATAAGGAAAAGTTCGTCGCCTTCCTTCAACCTCAGTACACGTGTAGCATGAACGGCCTCCTCTGCTGGCAACTCCGTTTCAAGAGCTGCATTAGGGACATAAAAATATCTTGCTTCTTTCATTCTCTGGTTTTATAACATCGACTTCCTAAGAAAGAATGTATAGTATGGGGCTTAAGCGTTCTTAATTAGTTTTGTATTCAAGGCTCCTTTGCTCTATTCTTCATTTCATCTCTGAGCATAGAAGCAAGTTCATAATTCTCTTCTTCTATAGCTTTCTCCAAAGCATGATGTAGCATCTCAAAACTTAGAGCATTTAAAGGTAAAGCCATCTTATTCTGACTTGTACTGCTATCCACGCTTTGACGTTTGAAGAGATGCTCCTCCATAAAGATATTCAACTTTGCCACATGTGCCAACAATACTGCATCAGAAGCACGTATAGGTGTAAGCGTTAAATCGTCTTTATTTACTAAGAGAGCCTTGTATTGTCCATCAATGATAGAATTAAAAAGTATTTCGTAATGCTCACTTGTCATCAATGGATTCACACTACAAAGCACTTCTGGCAATAATCTTTCGGTAACAGGTTTCTCACCTGTTCGCAAGCTAAGTTCAATCTCCATACGCTTATCACATACAATAGCAATCTGCCTTGTATGTGTAAGATCGGACAGAACAAGGAGTCCTAACTCAGGACCTCCTACTATCTGTGATATTCCTTCATATATAAGTTGAACTTTACTCATTGATTCTATACCATTAATCAGTAAGCAATTATTTTTTCTTTGGACGGAAGATAATAGCAAACAAGACACCTACAACAAAGGCGTAGCCAGCGAAGATGAACCAACAAGCCTGCCAATCACCTACTGTCAATGTATCTGACCCCACAACCTCTGGATGTGTATAGGCGTTTACAACAGCCTGAGCTGCTAATGTTCCCACTGTTGCACCAACACCATTGGTCATCAACATGAACAAACCTTGTGCTGAAGAGCGGAGTGCTGGCTCCGTACTATTATCAACAAAGAGTGAACCTGAGATATTGAAAAAGTCAAAGGCTACACCATAAACAAGCATTGAGAGTACGAACATCAAAATACCAGGGAAGCCTGGATTACCAACTCCAAACAAACCAAAGCGCAATACCCATGCAAACATAGCTATCAACATCACATTCTTAATACCATAATGACGCATAAAGAATGGAATCAGAAGAATACAACAAGTCTCACTGACCTGCGAAAGACTAATCAGAATATTAGCATGCTGTACTCCAAAAGAGTTTGCAAACTCTGGTTGAGCACCAAAGCTAAAGAGGAATGGATTGGCAAAGCTGTTTGTTATCTGAAGACTTACACCCAACAACATTGAGAAGATAAAGAAGATTGCCATCTTCTTCTCCTTGAATAAGGCAAAAGCACGCAAACCAAAGGCATCCACAAAACTCTTCTGCTCAGTACCCTTATTAGTTGCACACTTAGGCAATGTAAAGGTATAAAGGAAGAGGATGATACTTACAACACCAGAAGTAATAAACTGATTCTGATTACTTTGGAAGCCTAAGAGGTCTACCAACCACATGGTAAGGATAAAACCAATCGTACCAAACACACGGATAGGTGGAAAAGCTTTCACAGTATCCATACCTGCATTACTCAAAGCACTATAAGCAACAGAGTTTGAGAGAGCCAAGGTTGGCATATAAAAGGCAACAGAAAGCGAATAAAGTGTGAAGATAGTAGAGAACTCTGCTTGGTCGCCTGCGCTCAAACCATAACCTGCAGTGGCAAACATAAACAAGCCTGCAAGCAAATGACAGAAGCCTAACAAACGCTGAGCAGGAACCCAACGATCGGCTACAATACCCATCAAAGCAGGCATAAAGATTGATACTACACCTTGCATTGAGTAGAAATAGCCAATCTCTGGACCAATACCAATGTTACCAAGATAGCGACCCATAGAGGTCAAATAAGCTCCCCACACTGCGAACTCCAAGAAGTTCATCAATGCTAAACGTACCTTCAAATTCATGCTATAAGCTATTAATTAATGAGCACAAAAGTAGTTATTTTATCAGAAACTGCCAAATGCTCCATCATTTTTTACTATCGAAAATCTTTTCCAGTCCAGTTAAGTACCTGCGGCTTTAATAAGTCTGCAACTCGCTTCACATCTTTCTTAGAAAGCAAAGGGTAGTTCCAACTTACTGACAATGAGTTATTATCTGCTGACAATCGATACTCTTTCAGACGAGGATACATCAACGTCTTCAATTCTTCAAAGTCCTCATCACTCATTGATTCTGGTTTTACAATATTCTCTTGGTAACCCACAACCACCTCTTTTGGCTGCCATTGCAGGTTGAAAAGACTCAACTTACTCTCTGCAGCAGGTGCCATCCATGTCTGAACTAACGCTATTGTGTTATTATCCAACAACTTGATTTCCAAACGAGTAACCTCATTCGCTTTAACTAAAAGATAGTTATTGGTCATACATTCAATCCGAACAGAATCGCCGAAAGTACTCAAGACGGCTGGTTCTGCCTTCATTTCAACATAGTCAGCCAGCTCTGTACGCTGGCTCTTGCTCAAATAAGGCAGTATACTATCAGGCATTTCTACCCACACCTCACGCAGGCTCTGGGCAGATACACACAGCCAACAAGTAAGGAAACATATAATTATCAATGTCTTTTTCATATCGAAAAAACTC
Organism: Prevotella melaninogenica; assembly: GCF_003609775.1. NCBI lineage: Bacteria > Pseudomonadati > Bacteroidota > Bacteroidia > Bacteroidales > Prevotellaceae > Prevotella > Prevotella melaninogenica. Next base: position 995,883 of record NZ_AP018050.1, on the reverse strand, counting down.
CTTCTTTTCTATTTTTAATATGATTATATCATCTCTTGAAAATCCCTGCAAAGATACAAAAAAGAAAGAAGAAACGAATAAAAAGGCAAATCGTTTTGTCATCTCTACCTTTTCTTTTACCTTTGCCGATAGAAATCAAAGCTAAAGAAAGAAATATGAAATGTCGAAATTGTAATAATGAGGTGAGTGAGAAGGATAAGAATTGTCCTTACTGCAATACTCCATTGAATAATAATGATACAGACAACGGACCGACCTTAGGGCGCGGTATGGTTGCCTTTATTATCCTTGGTACGATTTTCCTTGTTGCCTTTGGATTCTATTATTATGGTCAACATAAGAACGACCCAGAATATACACAGACTGCTATTGAGCCAGATTCAAACTTAGCAGATAATAATAAAGCTAAGTTTGACACGATTGTTAGAGACACAACAGCCAAGGAAGTTACTGAAAAGCAAGAGGAAGAACAGGCTGAAAAGGTGTTTAATAGTATTCGTAGAAGTAATCGTTCGAGCCACAAGAGCAGTAGTAATGATGCTTCTTCAAGTAGTGCAGACAAACAAAGTAGCACTTCAGAGTCTTCGTCTGGCGAGGTACAGCCTATCGCTCCAGCAGCTTCAAAACCACGTGTTGAGTCTATTGAAACAGATTAATGAAGATTATTCGGACGAAATATCTACCGCCCAAGAATTACGATGCCATCAACATTCTTGGGCTTCTTTTTGTTCATCCTGGCGTTAAACTAACGAAGGAGATTATCAATCATGAGCGTATTCATACACGACAAATGTTAGAAATGCTCATCCTTCCCTTTTATTTATGGTATCTTATAGAATGGCTTATACGCTTACCCATGGAGGGGCGGGCCTATCTTAACCTCTCCTTTGAACGGGAAGCGTATCAGAATATGAATAACCTTGATTATCTATCACATCGTCGCCCCTTTGCTTGGATGCGTTATTTGAAGAAGAAATAGGTGATTATTGAGATAATAACTTTCTTGAGTTTATTAGCCTAATTTGGCTTATTGGGCTTATAAGGCTAATTAGCCCAATAAGCCAAATAGCTTCCTAATCAACCCCAACAACCTCTAACACATCCCCCTCAACCCTAAACTTTACATCCTTTCCACCGAAAGGCATACCATAAACACGCGCTGCATCATGCTGATATTGTGGGCGTGGGTCTTGCGAGAGTACCTCCTTTAAGGCTGCAAGTTCCTCTACATCAAAGAGCTTAGAGTATTCATCCACAATATTAACTGACAATAGTTGCCATTCTTTCTTATCGGTAAAACCGCCTCTTGCCTCAGGATGACTATCAACGTATGAGATATATGGTTTTACATCATAGATCGGTGTACCGTCCATCAAATCTGCTCCAACAACCTCAATAACACCATCCACTATTCGATTAATACGAACAGAAGACAATCCAAGACCATTTGGACGAAAGGGCGAACGAGTGGCAAACACGCCTAATCGTTCATTCCCACCCAAGCGCGGAGGACGAACAGTCAGTTTGCCTTCATCGGTAGTTTTATTTGCTGAAAAGCCCCAAATTAACCACAGATAATCAAAGTCTTCCAAGCCTCTCAGTGCCTCCTCACGTTGATATTGAGGTTCAAACACAATCCTACCTACAAGATTATCAGCCAGTCCACTTTGACGAGGAATACCGAACTTCGACGTCAAGGGAGAACGGAAAAAAGCGATGGGTTTAATCTCTTTCATATTGACAAAGGTAATATTTTATGCTGAATTGGTACAAGATAAATGATTTTTATTTATCTTTGCAAGCAAATAATACTATTAAACAATGGAAAATAACACGAATCAAAACATTGACCTTCCTGAGAATGCTTTCAGGGAGTTGAAAGATGGCGAAGAGTACAAGCCCGTCATGTCACCACAAGAAACGTATCGTGAAGTAAGCCCATGGTCTATCACTTGGGGTATTCTCATGGCAGTTCTCTTCTCTGCTGCCGCAGCTTATCTTGGTTTGAAAGTTGGACAGGTGTTTGAGGCTGCTATCCCGATTGCCATTATCGCAATTGGAGTATCATCTGCCACAAAGCGTAAGAACGCATTGGGCGAGAATGTCATTATCCAAAGTATCGGTGCCTGCTCAGGTGCTATTGTAGCAGGAGGTATCTTCGTAATGCCAGCTATCTACATGCTTGAGTTAGAAGCTGACTTCTTCAACATCTTCATTGCAGCAGCTTTAGGCGGCGTCTTGGGTATTCTCTTCTTGATTCCTTTCCGTAAATACTTTGTTAAGGACCAGCATGGTAAATATCCTTTCCCTGAAGCAACGGCTACCACACAGGTACTCGTGAGCGGCGAGAAAGGTGGAAGTCAGGCAAAGCCTCTCCTCCTCGCTGGTCTTGTAGGTGGACTCTACGACTTTATTATAGCAACCTTTGGATGGTGGAATGAGAACGTAACCAGCCGTATGATTGGCTTTGGCGAAACGATTGCAGACAAGGCAAAACTCGTTTTCAAGATTAACACGGGTGCTGCAGTCCTCGGTCTTGGCTATATCATCGGCCTAAAATATGCTTTCATCATTTGTGTTGGTTCGCTGACTGTATGGTGGCTCATCGTACCGGGAATGGCTCTTATCTTCCCAGACACCGTACTGAACCAATGGGACCCATCTATCACAACAGCCGTAGGACAGATGGCACCAGAGGCTATCTTTAAGTCATACGCTCGCTCAATCGGTATTGGTGGCATCGCAATGTCAGGTATCATCGGTATCGTGAAGTCATGGGGTATCATCAAAAGTGCTGTTGGATTAGCAGCTCGCGAAATGAAAGGTAAAGGTAGTGGACAGGAAGAAATTCTCCGTACACAACGTGATATTTCCTTTAAGATTATTGCTTTTGGAAGTATTGCTACCCTCCTCATCACCTTCTTATTCTTCTATTTTGGTGTGATGGACTTCAACTTGTTGCATGCAGTTGTGGGTATTCTCCTCGTTGCCATTATTGCCTTCCTCTTCACTACAGTTGCTGCTAACGCCATTGCGATTGTAGGAAGCAACCCAGTATCAGGTATGACATTGATGACTCTCATCCTTGCTTCTGTCGTGATGGTAGCTGTAGGTTTGAAGGGTAACGCTGGTATGTTGGCAGCTCTTTTGATGGGTGGCGTTGTATGTACAGCCCTTTCAATGGCTGGTTCGTTCATTACCGACTTGAAGATTGGCTATTGGCTCGGTACAACTCCTAAGAAGCAGGAAACATGGAAGTTCCTCGGTACGATTATCTCTGCAGCTACTGTTGCGGGTGTGATGATTGTTTTGGATAAGACCTACGGCTTCAACTCTGGCAAGTTAGCTGCTCCACAAGCCAATGCAATGGCAGCTGTTATTAAACCATTGATGAGTGGACAGGGTGCACCTTGGGTTCTCTATGGCATCGGTGCTGTTATTGCACTCGTTCTCGACCGTTGCAAGGTTCCTGCATTGGCTTTCGCATTGGGTATGTTCATTCCTTTGGAGTTGAATATTCCTCTCTTGGTCGGTGGAGCCGTAAACTGGTATGTAACCACTCGTTCTAAGAACGAAGCTGTAAATAAAGCACGTGGCGATAAGGGAACGCTCTTGGCATCAGGCTTCATAGCTGGTGGTGCGCTGATGGGTGTCGTTTCAGCCCTACTGAAGTTTGGTGGTATCGAGTTCGATTACTCATCTTGGTGGGAGAATCATCTCTCTGAACTTCTCGCTCTCGTAGCTTATGCTGCATTGATTCTTTACTTCATTCTTGCAACCAAGCTTAGTAAGAAGGAGTTAGCAGACCAAGACTAAAATTGTTCTTTCGGTCATAACACATACTAAAAGAGCCGTATCAATTCACGCTAACAGCGTTTGATATGGCTCTTTCTATGGTCATCATTCTACATTGAAAGCAGTCTACAATATTATAAGATAGCTTTAAGCAAACTATCCCCTTAACCTGCATTGTAATAAAAAAATCACTGCTTAAAAATCAATAGATGCTTAATTGGATTCGAAAAGACGCCTAATTGGCTTGTAAAAGATGCCCTTTTGAGGTCTAACTAACGCCCTTTTGAAGTCCAACTAAGCACCTTTTAATTTACACCTTTCTAACTATTTGACAATAAAACAGTTACAAGAGCTTCAGAATAAGGTGTTTTTCGAGGGAAATTAGAGTAAATTATAGCCTTAAAATGTAAAGATATTTCACACCCAACAAGCCTTATCATTTCTCTACCAAATCAAAAAAGTAAGTGCAGAAATAATAAAGAAATAACAAGACAAACCTTAAATATAATATTCTGCAGCATCTACTAATCCCGAACGCATCGCATAGCGGATAGCTTCATGAACATTATTCACACCTAACTTACGAAAGATATTCTTTCTATGTGTGTTAACCGTATGGAAAGAAGAAAAACGTTTCTCTGCAATCTCACGTGTCGTAATACCCAAAGCAATCTCCTTAAGAATCTCAGTTTCTGTTTTCGTCAATACCGCAGTCTCCTTATCAACTGAGGCAGTAGGGGCTAAAATCATGTTTGTTGCATGTTGACAAAGAAAACGTTGACCTTGTAGCACATAGTCAAGACATTGTTCTATTTCAGACATCTTGGCGTCCTTCATAAGCACACTAATCCGATTACTTGCATTAACAAGATTGCGAATGAAGTCGACACTCAACTCCTCACTCCATAATATAAGATGTGCAAGCGGGAAACGCTGGCCAATATTTAGAAGATCCGACTCACTAAAAATATCAAACAAGGTATAATCTAATATCACAACCGCTTCAGGACAATCGTTTAAGAGGAGTATCAATTCAGACTTATTGCCTGCCACCTGACAAGATATATTCTCCCTTTTAGAAACCACATAAGCCATTCCAGCCCGTGTGATATCCTGATTATCTGCAATGATGATATTCTTCATGTTTCTTGTTTGTATTTAATATCATTTCGACAAGTGCAAAAGTAGACAAAAAAGTCGAGAAATTAAAAAAAATATTGTAAGTTTGCAAGATAATTTAAACACATGACCTAAAATGAGAAAACTGCTTTTTCTTGTAGCTGGATTGCTGATTGCAGCAGCAGCAAATGCGCAGATACAACGACCAAAGTTGGTTGTTGGTCTTGTTGTCGACCAAATGCGTTGGGATTATTTCTACTACTATTACAATGAATATGGTAATGATGGTTTGAAAAGATTACTCAACCAAGGTTTCTCGTTTGAGAATACACACATCAACTATGCACCAACAGTGACTGCTATCGGACATAGTTCTGTTTATACGGGTTCTATTCCTGCCTTCACTGGCATTGCTGGCAACTCTTTCTATCAAGACGATAAGAGTGTTTATTGCTGCGAAGATAATACCGTGAAGAGTGTTGGTTCTGATAGTAAAGAAGGTCAGATGAGCCCTCGCCGTATGCTTACATCCACCATTGGCGACGAGCTTCAAGTTGCAACAGACTTCCGTTCAAAGGTGATTGGTGTCGCATTGAAAGACCGTGCATCTATCCTTCCTGCTGGTCATGCAGCCGATGCCGCTTACTGGTGGGACACTTCAGCAGGTCGCTTTGTATCTTCTACCTTCTACATGGATAAACTTCCACAGTGGGTTGAGGACTTTAATGCAAAGAATCACACAGACCCTAACTTTGATATCAAGGGTTCTCCACAGGGTGTTACTATGACTTTCAAGATGGCTGAGGCAGCTTTGAAGAATGAGAAACTCGGTAAAGGGAAAGAAACAGATATGCTTACTGTGAGTATCTCATCAACAGATATCATCGGACATAGATTCTCTACACGTGGAAAAGAGAATCACGAAGTTTATATGCAGTTAGACAAAGACTTGGCATGGTTCCTTAAGGTGCTTGATAAAGAGGTGGGTGAAGGCAATTATTTGCTCTTTCTTACTGCCGACCATGGTGCTGCTCACAACTATAACTACATGCGTGAGCACCGCATTCCAGCAGGCGGATGGGATTATAAACAGACTGTTAAAGACCTCAATACCTATCTGCAAGGAAAGTTTGGTATCAGTCCTGTAATGGGTGAAGACAACTACCAATTCTACCTCAACGACTCAATTATCGAAGCTGCTGGTAAGAAAAAGCAAGAGATTATAGATGAGTCTGTAGAGTGGTTGAAGAAAGATCCACAGTTCCTCTATGTCTTTGACGAGGAGAAGGTGAGCGAGACAACTATGCCAGAATGGCTCAAAGAGCGTATGCAGAATGGTTATTTCCGTGGCCGTTCAGGTGAGATTGGCATTGTTACACGCCCACAGTTCTTTGGTGGTAAGGACAGACCTGACTTCCGTGGAACACAACATGGACAGCCATTCCCATACGACACACACATTCCTTTCCTACTCTTTGGTTGGAACGTGAAGCATGGTGCAAGCAATATGGAGACACATATCGTAGATATCGCACCAACAGTATGCGCGATGTTACATATCCAAATGCCAAATGGTTGTGTAGGTAAGGCAAGAAATCAATTCTAAATATAAACAATATTCTCCACTGACATCTCTGGCATTGTCCATCAAAGAGAAAGCCAGAGATGTACATGTGGACACGATGTTATGCACATTGCAATTGCAGGAAATATAGGTAGCGGTAAGACAACACTCACAACGATGCTTGCCAAACGCTATGGTTGGAAGCCAAGGTTTGAGTCAGTAGACTACAACCCCTACTTGGAGGACTATTACAAAGACATAAAGCGTTGGTCGTTCCCAATGGAAGTGTTCTTCTTAAAAGAGCGTTTCAAAGACCTACTTGAGATAAGTCGGAACGATGAGTCAGTAGTACAAGACCGCTCTATCTACGAAGGAGTCTACGTTTTTACGGAGAACAACTATGCTATGGGTAATCTTGACGACCGCGACTATGAAACCTATATGGAGTTATTCGAAGACATGACGGATGCTGTTCGCTTCCCCGACCTAATGATTTATCTTCGTGCTTCAGTCAGTCACCTTGTTTCTAACATTGAGAAACGTGGACGAGAGTATGAGCAAAAGATGCCTTTGGATTATCTTGAGAACCTCAACAAACGCTATGAAGAGTTTATCAAAGAGAAGTATAAAGGGCGTGTTCTGACGATTGATGTCGACAACCTCGATTATCAACATCGCCCGAAAGACTTTGGTTTCATTACTGACAAGATTGACAGAGAGCTCTTCGGATTGTTCTAAGATACTCACAAAGGAATCCCTTCCTTGCTCAAAAAGCAGGCACTTAAAGTACTGAAAGGGAATTAACATAAACAAACTAACAAGAAATCACATGCCCTCAGCACCGACGCTAACCACACCTACGATAAGAGGTGGGCGTGAGGTGGGCAATTAGATACACACATATTATGCATATAGCAATCGCTGGAAATATTGGAGCTGGTAAGACTACACTCACCAAGATGCTCGCGAAACGTTACGGATGGAAAGCTCATTTCGAGCCAGTTGACAACAACCCGTATTTGGAAGACTACTATGCTGACATGACTCGTTGGTCGTTCAATCTGCAGATTTACTTCCTCAACAAGCGTTTTCGCGATGTTGTAGAGATTTCACAATCAAAGGACACGATTATCCAAGACCGTACTATCTTCGAGGATGCACGTATCTTTGCACCGAACCTCTATGATATGGGATTAATGTCAGAGCGTGATTTTAATAATTACACCGACCTCTTCGACTTGATGCTCTCATTGGTAAAGCTGCCAGACTTGATGATTTACATCCGTTGTTCTATCCCTCGACTCATCGATCACATCCAACAGCGTGGCCGTGACTACGAACAGACAATGCGTATAGACTATCTTCGTGGCCTCAACGAGCGTTATGAGGAATGGATTAAGACCTACAAAGGACATCTGATGATTGTCGATGGTGACACAACAGACTTCCAAGACAACCCACAAGACTTCAAACGTGTCACAGATATGATTGATGACCGACTCTTTGGCTTATTCCCAATGGAATAATAACGAGCACGACTCTTTGGCACAATGTTTGTTCTGTAATAAGTATAAAAATATTAATCAAGCCCCCACTTAGGAGTTAAGTCCTATTCAAGGGGCAACATACAATATATTGATATGGAAAAAGTAAAAACCCTTATAATTGGTAGCGGCCCTGCAGGTTACACTGCTGCGATTTATGCTGGACGTGCTAATCTCCAGCCAGTACTCTATTCTGGTCTACAACCTGGTGGTCAGTTGACTACCACAACCATTGTAGAAAACTTCCCAGGCTTCCACGAAGGAATTGATGCAAACCAACTGATGTCAGAGATGCGTGAGCAGGCTAAGCTCTATGGTGCCGATCTTCGTGATGGTTCTATCGTAAAGGCAGACCTCAGTAGTCGTCCTTTCCACCTCGAAGATGAGCGTGGCAACCAGATTGAAGCTGAAACAGTAATCATCGCAACAGGTGCAAGTGCAAAGTACTTGGGCTTGCCTGATGAGGAGAAATACCGTGGTCAGGGTGTGAGTGCATGTGCTACTTGCGACGGTTTCTTCTATCGTAAGCGCACCGTAGCCGTTGTTGGTGGTGGTGACACTGCTTGCGAGGAGGCTATGTATCTCTCTGGTTTGGCAAAGAAGGTTTATATGATTGTACGTAAACCTCAGTTGCGTGCGGCAGAGATTATGCGTAAGCGTGTGACCGAGAAGGAGAATATTGAGATTCTTTATAACACCAATACACTCGGTCTCTTTGGTGAAGATGGTGTAGAGGGAGCACATTTGGTACGCTTCAAGGGTGAGGAGAACGAGGAGAAATTCGATATCAACATCGATGGTTTCTTCTTGGCTATTGGTCACACTCCTAACACCGACCTCTTCAAAGGTCAGTTAGAGATGGACGATCACGGCTTCATCATCACAAAGCCAAAGTCTACAGCAACCAATATTGAGGGTGTTTTTGCTGCGGGTGACGTGGCAGACCCAACCTATCGTCAGGGTGTCGTAGCAGCTGGTACAGGTGCAATGGCAGCTATTGAAGTTGACCGTTTCTTGCAGAAGCAGTAAACAAAAAGAATATAAAGAAGGGTGTTTCAGAATCCAGTAAATCGGATTTTGATACACCCTTTGTTATCTCTTGACTTTTTATTAATCACATTTATAAACACTACAAACTATGCGTAACATTTTATCCATATTGTGCACGCTAATTCTTCCGACCTTTGTTGAAGCCGCAACTTGTGGCTTATTAATAACGGGAACAGCATCTTGCACAAGCAAAACAAAGACAGCTATGACACAAACAGATTCTATCATCGCTCCTAAGACAAAATTTACACGTCCAGACGATGCCACATTACGAAAGGTGCTTACTCCCGAACAGTATGCTGTAACACAGCAGGCTGCCACCGAACGACCTTTCACCAACGAGTATGACCATGAGTTCAGAGAGGGAATCTATGTAGATATCACAACGGGCGAACCGCTTTTCTCGTCTACTGATAAGTTTGATTCAGGCTGCGGTTGGCCTGCCTTTTCAAAGCCAATCGACAAAAAAGTCGTTACAAACCACACTGATACATCGCACGGAATGTTGCGTACGGAAGTGCGAAGCAAGACTGGTAAAGCACATTTAGGACACGTCTTTGATGACGGACCAGCAGCGACTGGGGGCAAAAGATATTGTATCAACAGTGCTTCGTTACGTTTCATCCCACTTGAAGAGATGAAAGCGAAAGGCTACGGAGCCTATATAAAATTAGTTAGACCAATGAAAGAAATTTATGTAGCAGGTGGTTGTTTCTGGGGAACAGAACATTACCTCAAACAGATAGAAGGCGTTACGGCTACCGAAGTGGGCTATGCCAACGGTATTATAAAGAACCCAACGTATGAAGAAGTATGTACAGATAAGACACAGTTTGCCGAGGCTGTACACATCACCTACGACCCTAAGGTTATCAGTTTGGAGTTCTTGTTAGGCTTATACTTTAAGTCTATCGACCCAACAAGTGTAAACAAGCAAGGAAACGACCGTGGTAGTCAATATCGCACAGGCGTTTACTACACCGACCCAGCCGACCTCCCAACGATCAAAAAGGTGTTTGAAGAGGAGCAGAAACACATCAACGGAAAGATTGCCGTTGAGGTGAAACCGCTCAAGAACTTCTATACAGCAGAAGAATATCATCAAGATTATCTTGACAAAAACCCAACTGGCTATTGCCATCTACCTGCAGCACTCTTTGAGTATGCCCGCAAGGCTAAGATGAAAAAGTAAGAAAATGCTCTGGCAGGACTATTAAAATCTCTGCCAGAGCTTTTTTATTTATAGATGTTTGATAAACTTAAAGGGACGATTCTCTCATGTACTATCCATCGTCTAACAATAAGTTATCTTTTTCCTAATGACATCTTACAATGGTGCTAAGCCTCCGCACCACTCGTGCTAAGCCTCCGCACCACCCGTGCGAAGCGTCCGCACAAGTATAAAAGAGGATAAAACAAGCTCTTTAGTGCCATCGCTTGTCGCATTAAAACAAATGACAAACTTGAAGGAGAGATTGTTTTTTATGCTATCCGCAAGGTTATTGAATACGCACAACACGTATTCCAAGATTAGCTGGACGAGCCATCATATAATTATAGAGCGTCTCTACTGGGTCAACAACCTTATTACCGTTCTTCCTAAGATTAGAGGCATTCATGAGATGGAGTCCATCCTTGTGCCATATTGCAAAACCAAGATGTGTTGTATCCAACTCTCGCTTACTCGTAACAATCGCAAGAATGTCACCATCATGGATCACCTCCCGAAGTAGTTTACTATTGTTAAGCAAGTTCTTAGGGATATAGCGTAGCTTTGTTCCATTGGTAGCATCCTCCAACTTCTTAAGTTCAGCCACACGCTCAGGATTGTTCTTCAACATATCATATAGTCTTGCATTCAGACTCATATAGTTGATTTTCAAGGTCTGAACAGCTGTGAAAGGAGGATTAGGCGTATCTATCTCTCTGACAAAGCCCATTCGTTCATTATCTTCCAACCACCAGTGAAAATAGTGTAGACGATTTATATAACTCATCTTACCGTCACGATAGCGTATTTGTTCTAACTGACGAACATAATCAGAGAAACGTGTTTCGCCCTTCTTTGTACATAGCGCAAGAGCTGTAACAGCCTCAACGTATGTCGTACAATCTAATCCATGAAGATTAATAACCAATTTCTCATCCTCGTTTATATCCAAGGTATGAGCAATATATGGCACTCCAATAAACTTTCGTGCAATCTTTATAATAAGCTGATCATTCGTAAGTTGCTGTCGCTGTGGCACGAACTCTTGTAACAACTGACAAACCAAAGCACTATCAGCCTTTGTATAACTGTCGATATAGGTAGGTAGTGTGTCATTCTGTTCGGCTGCAGATACTTCAGAAACAGCACTTGAGATCTGCTCTGATATCACAATAGTATCAGCAACCGGCTGTGTCTTTGCTTTCCGTTCAGTCTTTGCTCCACAAGCTGAGAAAGCAAAGAGAGCTAAGAATATAAGTGAATATTTTAGTGTCATATTAATAAGTCTTAATTCGAAAAAAGACATATTATTAGCGTACTGATAAGCTAACAATATGTATTCTAATTCTCCTTCTTTCTTCCAAAGTTAAAACCTGCATAGAGGTTTACACTTCCAAAGAAGTTATTAGTTGAGAAGTTACTGCGACGATAATTATAGGCATGAAGAATTGTACTCGTACCAACATACCATTTACTATTGTTCCACACCACACCAAAGCGTCCAATACCATCAACATTGATATTATTAAACTTAAAATCGTTGATAGAGAAGCTTCTATGCGTAACATCTCCCTTACTACGTTTATGAGCTAAGGCTAAGGAAAGTGAACCTGCCAAGACCCAATTTCGAGCAAAAACCCAGTTATAAGCATAACCACCACTGATAGAAATATCAGTGTACTTAACCTCACTAAACATCAATGTACTGTCTATTGGATTAGTAGGAACCTGGCTACCAAGACGATTTGAGATGACTCTATTAAGTTCCCCCCAATTGACATCAAGGCTATGCTGTGTATATCCTATACCCAACAGAGGACTACCCGCAGAACGACGTTGTATCGTACTCTGGCTGAAAGCTGCTGGATAAGAGAATCGACGATGATTGAAGATATAATAAAGATTGAAACCCTTAATGGTTGAAGTCAATCCACCAAAGTCAGTACCACGAATTGCATCCGTATTAATATCCTTCCCAAGATACAACTGTCTGATTTTATAATCATTACCTGTCTTACGATAATAAATATCGAGTCCCAGCATTGAGCTATACAGACTTAAATCATACTCTTGTCGAGAATTATTGTTCTTGTTCCAGAAGTCTAAGTGCTTTATATAAAGTGTGTAACCCAAGAATATCCAACGCCAACCGAAATAAGGGCCTATTCGCACCGTTGCTTCAGGTGCAAAGGTGATACTTTGTTCATTAGAACTACTCAAACGATAAACCTCGTATGTATTTGTATTTTGCAACATAAAAGCAAAGTTATACTTCTGAGGCTCAATGTAAGAAGTGTCTATCGCATTGAAATGGTCAAAGAAGCTACCGCTTCTGCCTATCTTTTGCTTAAACAAACGTGCAGGCTCACCTGCACGCATCCAACGAACAGAGTCTATCAGCTGCTTTACAAAAATGCTGTCCTTACTGTCTTTTATCACTACTCTATTATCAGATGTGGTCGTAGTAGATAACGCATGCGCCTTTGTTCCTCCTATCAACAATAGAAGAATACATAGAAACAGGGAGTCGTTGAAAGTTAGCTTCATGTGAATAATTAATTGAATACATACGCCATATAGGCTTTTACTTATATCTTTCCAAGGATACGATCCATCACCCAGTTGGTTGGTGTTGCACTGATACTCGTACAATCGCAGGCACCATATCCCTGCATATCCTCGATAACAGACTTAATAATCGGTAGTTGGACGTATGGAGGATTAGCAACCTCGATATCTCTTTCGCCCTCACTGGTACACAGATGGATTGGTGCATAAGTATAAACAGAAAAGGATAGTCTACCTTTTGAGCCGTAAATCTCTATACGGTCCTCACGTGCACTCTCATGAGCAGCAAAGCACCAAGCACCACTACCTGTCAAACCATTCTCAAAACGGAATACTGCATTTACTGTGTCTTCAAGGTTGTAAAGCCCTGCACGGTTAGCTGTATAGCCATGTGCCTTGACAATAACACCAAACAAATTCTGTAGAAGGTCAAGCTGGTGAGGGGCAAGGTCGTAAAAATATCCGCCACCTGAGATATGTGATTGCAGTCGCCATGGTAGTTGTACGTTCTGTTCGTAATCCAAATCGCGTGGAGGAACGGCAAAACGCACTTGCACAGTAAGAATCTTACCAATTTCACCACTATCAACTATCTCTTTTACCTTCTTGAAGTAAGGGAGATAACGACGATAATAAGCGACAAAACATGGTACTCCCGTCTGCTCTGATACACGATTAATACGCACGCAATCCTCGTAAGAAGCCGCCAAAGGCTTCTCTATATAACAAGGCTTTCCAGCACGCATTGCCATGATAGCAAAGGTTGCATGGGCAGAAGGAGGTGTAGCAATATAGATGGCATTTACGTCAGGATCATCCACCAAAGCCTGTGCATCTGTGTACCATTTACGAATACCTTGACGCTCAGCATACGAACGTGCTTTTAACTCGCTACGGCTAAACACAGCGACAACATGCGAACCCATTACTTCGTTGAACGCAGGTCCAGACTTCTTTTCTGTCACCTCACCACAGCCAATAAATCCCCAGTTGATTTGTTTCATTTACACATTAGTTTTCTACAAACACATCAGCAATAGCTAAGAAAGCTTGCTCTCACCTTGCCGAGTGCAGCATATTTTCTGCAAAAATAACGCAAACGAGAGCAAAGGAAGCTTGCTTCAACTTTGCCGAGTGCAGTATATTTTCTGCAAAAATACGAAAAAACTATCAACTGACCATTCATAGCTATTAACTTTTTAGTAACTTTGCAGGAAAAGCTGTTATAACACTTACTCTTCAAAATATGATTATTAAAAATTCAGAATTCACTATATCTTCGCCTTCATTGTCAAAGTGTCCAGAAGATACAAAGGCAGAATATGCTTTTATTGGACGATCAAATGTAGGAAAATCAAGCCTTATCAATATGCTTTGTAACCATAAGGGCTTGGCTAAAACCTCATCAAAACCAGGTAAGACGCTACTTATCAATCATTTTATCATCAATAATGAGTGGTATTTAGTAGACCTTCCTGGCTATGGATATGCCAAAAGTTCAAAGACTGTAAGAAATAAGTTGGAGCAAATGATTGCCCAATATATCCTCCAACGCAAACAACTCGTGAACGTATTTGTACTGATTGATATCCGCCATGAACAGCAGAAGATAGACCGTGAGTTTGTTGATTGGTTAGGTGAAAGCAATGTTCCTTTCTCTATTATCTTTACGAAAGCAGACAAGCTATCACCTGCAAAGGCTAAGTCAAACGCCCTTCTCTGGATGAAGAAGCTACAAGACAGATGGGAAGTTCTCCCACCTTACTTCATCACATCTGCTGAGAACAAGACTGGAAGAGATGAGGTACTGGAGTATATAGACGAAATCAATAAGACTTTAGAATAGGACTTATGGCGCAGATACCCTATCTTGATGTCCAAAATCTAACAAAGAGTTTCGGTGCACAGGTTCTTTTTAAGGACATCTCTTTCTCTATTGCAGAAGGACAGCATGTTGGTCTCGTTGCTCAAAACGGTACGGGAAAGTCTACTCTACTCTCTATTCTTACTGGAAAAGAGGGTTATGACAGCGGTTCTATCATCTATCGCAATAACTTGCGAGTGGGAATGTTAGAGCAAAGTCCTCATTTCGACCCAGAAGAAAGCGTATTGGATGCTTGTTTCAACCATGAAGGAAATCCTGAAAGACTTCTAAAGGCGAAACAAATCCTCACCATGCTGAAGCTCTATGACTTAGATCAGCCAATGGGACAACTGAGTGGTGGACAGCAGAAGCGTGTTGCTTTGGCAAATGTTCTTATCTTAGAACCAGACTTCCTCATACTTGACGAGCCTACCAACCACCTTGATTTAGAGATGATTGAATGGTTAGAAGGCTATCTTTCTCGTGGTAACAAGACTATCTTTATGGTGACACACGACCGTTATTTCCTTGATAACGTGTGTAATACCATCTTAGAATTAGACAACAACACGATATATACCTATCGTGGCAATTACTCTTATTACTTAGAGAAACGTCAAGAGAGAATAGACAATACCCGCGCTGAGATTGCACGTGCAAACAACCTCTATCGTACGGAGTTAGAGTGGATGCGCCGTATGCCACAAGCTCGTGGCCACAAAGCACGCTATCGCGAGGAAGCTTTCTACGAATTGGAAGCAAAGGCTAAGCAGCGAATTGAAGAACGACAGGTGCGCTTGAAGTCGTCAAGTGTGTATATCGGAAGTAAAATCTTTGAGTGTCAATATGTCTCAAAGAGGTTTGATGACAAGATAATACTGAACGACTTCTACTATAACTTCTCACGTTTTGAGAAGATGGGTATTGTTGGTAACAATGGTACTGGTAAGTCTACCTTTGTAAAGATGTTACTCGGAGAGGTTGCACCTGATAGTGGTAAGTTTGATATTGGTGAGACTGTTCGCTTTGGTTATTTCTCACAAGAAGGCTTAAAGTTCCGTGATGATCAAAAAGTTATTGATATTATCACAGACATAGCAGACTATATCGACCTTGGAGGAGGGAAGCACATGACGGCTTCACAGTTCCTCAACTACTTCCTCTTCTCACCAGAACAACAGCACAACTATGTGTATAAGCTCTCTGGTGGAGAGAAACGCAAGCTCTATCTCTGTACGGTTTTGATGAAAAATCCGAACTTCTTAGTCCTCGATGAGCCTACCAACGATTTGGATATCCAGACTTTACAGATTCTTGAAGAATATCTTCAAGACTTCCCCGGCTGTGTCATCGTGGTATCACACGACCGATATTTTATGGATAAGGTTGTTGACCATCTCTTAGTTTTCAAAGGTGAAGGAGAGATTCAAGACTTCCCAGGTAACTACACGCAATTCCGTGATTACCAAAAGATGAAGTCTAAGGAAGAAGAACAGCAAAAACCTACAAAGAATAGTAGCCCAACAGCAAACGAACAGAAGAAGGATTATCGTAACAACACAAAGCGTAAGATGTCCTTCAAGGAGAAGCGGGAATACGAACAGCTTTCTGATAAGATTGCACAATTAGAAGACGAGAAACAACAACTTGAAGAAGAACTCTGCTCTGGTAATCTATCTGTAGACGAACTTACAGAAAAGAGCAAACGTCTACCAATCTTAAAGGAGGAACTGGACGAGTTAGAACTTCGCTGGTTAGAGTTGGCTGAACTTGCTTAACAGCCTCAACCCTATTCTACGCAAAGAACTTCTCAATAATTAAGAAGTAAATAGCTCACTCAACGATATGCATGGAAGATTCTACACATTTCAAGGTACAGTTCTTCATATCGGAAGTCCCGACTGACAAAAAGGTATTCCCCTAATCTCTTTTAGGGTAATTCCACAAGGTAAGTAATTTATTCCTATTATCTTTGCGACATAACAATTAAGATAATAACAAATAAAATCGATGATTATGGAAAAGAAGAACTTTTATCGCCAGCTTCGCCTAAGTTGCGTAGTCCTTTTGGCAGCCTTTGCACTCAATGTTTCAGCACAGTCTTCACGTCAAGTACGTCCTTACTCTTTCAATAAGAAAGGTGTATTCTATGGTCGTCAACCAGTTATGGGAATAGACATACGTACCTTCGTAGATCTTGGGTATGGTTATGCAAAAGATAGATATAACGTTTATTTTGAAGGACAGATTCTTCCATTCGTTGACCCAATGACCTTCCGTCTTAAGGTACCAGGAAGTGTTTATCAAGGTGGCTATCCAGGCGATTATTCTGATGACTATCCAGTTAATCCTCGTGATGAGTACGACCCTTATTATAATGAAGGTTACGTCGTTACTTCTAATGCAGTTCTTTACAATGGTAGAAAGATTAGCGACCGTGCAAGTAGCTTTAAGGACTTAGGCTGGGGATATGGTAAAGACACCTTCGAAGTATATTATATGGGTAGAAAGATTAATGACGCCAGAAGTTCCAGCTTCAAAGTACTCAAAGATGGATATGCAGAAGATGCATTTGACACATATTATCGTGGAAAAGTAGTAAAATAATGATTCAATTATGATAGATCAGATACTTTCTTATAACAAAAGGTTCGTGGCTGTACAAGGCTACGAACCTTTTATTACATCAGGTCAACCAGACATGAAGTTAGCTATTGTCAGCTGCATGGATACCCGTCTGACAAAGCTTCTACCTAATGCTCTCGGCTTGAGAAATGGTGATGCAAAGATTATTAAGGTTGCTGGCGGAACCATTCTTACCCCCTACGACTCTGTGATGCGTTCCCTTCTTGTGGCTATCTATGAATTAGGTTGTCAAGAGATTATGATTATTCATCACTCTGGTTGTGGTGCTTGCGACATGAATGCAGATCATTTTCTTCATTTGATGCGTGAGCGTGGAATCACAGAAGAAGCTATCAAAGAAGCTGGACAGCAGGTTAATCTAAACGAATATTTGGACGGATTTCATGACACAGAGGCAAGTGTACGCCGTACGGTCAAGGCTGTTCAACAGCATCCACTCGTACCCAAAGACGTTGCAGTACGTGGCTTTATCATTGACTCACGTACTGGTGAACTAACACCAGTCAACTAACAAAACATCAAAAGAACTGAGCCCCTTGTTTGATAATTGCTTATCAAACAAGGGGCTCATCATTTACTGTACTTTGACATTTACATGTCACTGAGAATTCTCTCAGCTGCTTGTAGATTAAGATAACGTTTACATAGTTAGTTCTAATGTCATCTCCGACATTCTGATGCAAAGATATACATTTCCGTTAGAATAGCCAAAAATTATCCTATTTTTGTTATATTTTAGTAAAAATATTGCCTTTTTATCGCGCTCATCCTTAACTTTTTATATAAAATACAATAAATATTCATTCCATATAGAAGTAAACTATTTTCGTCTTTTGAGTACCCTAATAAGATGCATCTTACATAATATTATACAACTATTATGCATAAAACAATATTGTTCCTATTATTCTATATTAACAAAGAAATTGTTCTGTCGATTGAACAGCTTTTCTAATGGTTAGCAATTAGCATCATTCTATATTCATTATAATGAACATAATAGCACGTAACTTACAAGCTTTAGCAGTCGTACTGGTGCTCCGCACATAGCGTGCTGATGCCCCGCACATGTGGTGCTGATGGTAAACACCAATGGTGCGAAGTACTAAATACCATGCAATCTATTGTCGATGTGGAACAAACTTATTGTTAGAAGCAAGCATGGGTAACCATCCACACATTTAAGTAAAGAACCAGAAAAAAACTGGAACACACAAAATATTGTGCATCCCAGCAATATAAACCATCAAAGAATACTATACTTTACACCTATATACATTCTACTTCGAACCTAAGGAGAAAATAATAGGTAACATATACTTTGTAGCAACATTCTTATTACCATTTCTACCGGGGGTCCACGCTGGCATCTTTGACACAACACGAAGGGCTTCCTTATCAAGAGAAGGACTAACAGAACGAACAATCTCTGGCTGAATAACCTCACCCTTGTCTGTTACGATAAAACGTACCATAACACGTCCTTGCTCTTTTCTACTTACTGCATCTTTCGGATAACGAAGATTCTCTGATAGCCATTTATTTAAATTACCTTTAAATGTAGGCATGACTTCTGCAACTGTATATACTTGATTAGGCGCTTTCTTTGGTTTCTGCTGTATCTCAACACTTGCCGTAACCTTTGCTACATTACGTGCAATAGTTTCGATATTACTTACCGCTAATAGCATTGCTACCAATGGAATATAAAGCATATACTTTGCTTTAAGGATTCCTTTTGTTTCTTTTTTGTTCATCATTTTGATTCGTTTTTTAATAGGTAAAACATTAAAATTATTTGTTATTGTAGCTACATTCTTCCTATATGTTAGTCCAAGCAAATGATACTGATACTCTTTATTATCCTTACCATTAGCAAGTACGCTATTATCAGCAAGATACTCAAGATTTAATCGCACTTCACGCTTGAGCAACCAGACGAAAGGATTAAACCAAAAGACTACACAAAATAGTTCTGCAAAGATTATGTCTATTGAATGAAGTTGCTGGCAATGTGTTAATTCATGCATCATAATCTCCTCTATCTCATCGCTCTTGTGCCTCTCTGGATTGATAAATATCCAATTAAAGAAAGAGAAAGGACCTTCGTCATCGGTTAACAGATAAACCTCTGTACCATGTATATACGCAGTTTGACTATTGTTCTTTAGCAATATAATAGAAAACAACTGCCACAAAAAACGTAGTAGTAAAACAAAGGTAACAACACCATAAACTATCAACACTACCAACTCCCATTGTAAGACTCCACCACCTTTCGATGATGTAGATACAGTTGGTAAAACGACTGTTGCATATTCATTTGCAATGGATGTCATTCCTTCACTATTGCTTAGCCATGCGGAAAAATCCATTACAGGTAGCATCATAGCAACAAAATACATTCCGATAAGCGTAGCCCGACGCCATGAAAAGAAAGTATCCCCTGTGAACATCAACTTATAAAAGCTGAAAAGTAGAATAAGGGCTATATTCAATTTCAATAAATACATTATCATAATCGTCAAAAGGTTAAGTCATTGTTATTGGAGAAAAGGAAAAATACGTATTTATCTATTACTCCTCTTTCCCCTTTTCAATCTCATTTATAATATCTTTCAGTTCTTCTGGCGAGATGTTATCCTCCTTTGCAAAAAAGGAAACCATTTCACGGAAAGAACTTTTAAAGTACTTATCAACGAAGCCTTTCATGAAATCTGCCTTATATTTCGTCTGTTCTATCTTCGGAACAAAGTGATAGGTCAGTCCATGCTGCTCAGCGACTACATATCCCTTACGCTTCAGATTGTTCAAAATAGAAGCCACTGTGGTATAAGGAGGTTTAGGTTCTTCCAACTCTTGTAGCACATCTTTGATAGTGCAAGTTTTTAAACTCCATACCTGTAACATTATTTCTTCTTCTTGTTTAGTTAGTTTCTCCATAAATTATATATCTAAAAGTTCACGCCACAAAGCTACGAATTATTCGTAATAAAGTCAAATATAAATAGTAAAATAAAGTTAATTGAGCAACATTTAATGTTATATTTCAATGTAATACGAAATGTTAGTAAGAATAAACAATAGGTAAAGTATTAGCTTTTACAATAGTTTTACCCTATGAAATATAAAGTTATTACGTCAGAACTATCAGCCTCTATTGATAATAATATTTATCGTTTTTTTCAACATCTCTTGCCTTTATGCTTGTAAAAGTGTACATTTGTACTTAAATATTAAGCGTAAAACAAAATGATTAGAAAACTATATACCCACCTTACTATGGCTGCCTTAATGCTGAGTAGCTGTGACAAAGGAACACAAGAAAAACCGAAGGAAGACTTTCATGGTATTAAGACGATTACTACCGAGATTGTTGATAAAGGCGATCAGGCTGTTAAGAATGCAAATAGAAGGGATGCAGGCTTCATCAGCAACAGAGCAAACGAAGTAACACTAACTATCCCTTGTTTTGGAGTTGTTAATATGAATGTTCTTGATCTCTTACCTCGTCCTGATGAAATAAGCCGAAAAGATTCTACTATCATTGAACAACTAAACAATGGAGAGGTGTTTTTATTACAGCCAGGCACAAAAGGTATCATGCTGACTGATACAGGATCAAAGCTATTAGTTCGCTTTCAAATGGGCGAACTATGGGTGTGGAAGTCGGCTACAAAGTAATTATGGATGAACCATCTGTTAATAACACATTCCCGTCCCTACCCCAAATCATCAATTTAACCTTACTATAAAGCTGACCTTTAGCCAAAAGTATAAATCGCAAATCACATCATTAAGATATGAAAAGAAGCCTTTTTCTTGTTTTCTTATTACTGACATTCATTACCAATGGGTATGCAATCACAGTAAAAAACCCAGTTGACTACGTGAGTACATTAGTGGGATCAGCCTCAAAATCAGAGCTTTCAACCGGCAACACCTACCCTGCTATTGCCTTACCATGGGGCATGAACTTCTGGACTCCACAAACAGGAAAGATGGGAGACGGCTGGACTTACACCTACGGGGCCGATAAGATTCGCGGTCTCAAGCAGACACACCAACCCAGTCCATGGATTAACGACTACGGACAGTTCTCTATCATGCCCGTCGTCGGTAAGAAAGTCTTTGATGAAGAAGGACGCGCCAGTTGGTTCTCGCACAAAGCTGAGACAGCTACACCATATTACTATAAGGTTTATTTAGCTGACTATGACGTCACTGCAGAGATTAGTCCTACCAGCCGTGCTGCTGCAATGCGCTTCACCTATCCACAAACAGATGAAGCTTATTTGGTTGTAGACGCCTTTGACAAGGGTTCTTCCGTAACCATTATGTCTGACAAACGTACAATCGTGGGCTATACAACTAAGAATAGCGGAGGTGTACCAGCAAACTTTAAGAACTATTTTGTGCTTCGTTTCGACCACGAATTCTCTTTCGTTGGCAGCATTGAAGATGGGAAACTATCAGAGGGAAAGACTTCTGCAACCAGCAATCACACTATGGCTGTTGTAGGATTTCGCACCAAACAAGGCGAACAAGTTAATGTGCAGGTAGCCTCATCGTTTATTAGTGACGAGCAGGCATTGCGCAATCTCAAGGAAGTTGAGGGAAAGACATTCGACGAAGTGAAGACAGAAGGTAGAAAGGAATGGAATAATGTGTTAGGACGTATAGAGGTTGAAGATGACAACATCGACCATCTTCGTACTTTCTATAGTTGCCTCTATCGCTCAGTACTTTCCCACGTTCGTTCTATGAGTTTGACGAACAGGGTAATCCTATCCATTATAGTCCATATAATGGCAAAGTACTACCGGGTTATCTCTTTACCGACACAGGTTTCTGGGACACTTTCCGTTCACTCTTCCCATTGCTCAACCTCGTCTATCCTTCAATGAATGAGAAGATGCAAGCGAGCTTAGTCAATACCTATAAGGAGAGTGGATTCCTTCCAGAGTGGGCAAGCCCAGGGCATCGTGATTGTATGGTGGGCAACAACTCAGCTTCAATCGTTGCTGATGCTTACATCAAGGGCTTGCGTGGCTACGACATAGAAACACTTTGGAAGGCTGTAGTGCATGGTGCTAATGCTGTTCACCCAACCGTTAGCTCTACTGGACGAAAAGGCTTTGACTATTATAATCGCTTAGGTTACGTACCTTATAACGTGGGAATCAACGAGAGTGTTGCCCGCACCTTAGAGTACGCCTACGATGATTGGTGTATCTATCAGTTAGGATTAAAACTCGGAAAGAGTGCTAAGGAACTCAAACCTTTCAAACTCCGAGCAATGAACTATCAGAAGGTTTTCGACAAGGAAACGGGTCTGATGCGTGGACGTAATGAGGACGGTAGCTTCCAATCGCCATTTAATCCTTTCAAATGGGGTGATGCCTTCACGGAAGGAAACAGCTGGCATTACACGTGGAGTGTATTCCATGACCCTGCTGGGCTGGCAAAGCTGATGGGAGGATACGATAAGTTTAATGCAATGTTAGACAGTGTATTCCAACTTCCTCCTATCTTTGACGATAGCTATTACGGCTTTACAATTCACGAAATACGTGAAATGCAAATCATGAACATGGGCAATTACGCACATGGTAACCAACCTATCCAGCACATGATTTACCTCTATGACTACAGCGGACAGCCTTGGAAGGCGCAATATTGGGTGCGTGAGGTGATGGACCGACTCTATACTGCTCAGCCTGATGGCTATTGTGGCGACGAAGATAATGGTCAGACATCAGCTTGGTATGTCTTCTCTGCTCTCGGCTTCTATCCTGTTTGTCCTGGCAGTACCCAATATATGATTGGTACTCCTTATTTCAATAAAGTAAAGATACAGCTTGAAAATGGAAAGACCATTACAATCCATGCAGACAAGAGTGATGCTGACAATCGTTTCATTCAACGTATTAAAGTGAATGGGCAGCCTTATTCACATTATTATATTGAGCATGAACAGCTGTTATCAGGTCCTATAATCGACTTCACAATGGGCAATAAACCTGCGAAATAGGAAGCTATCACATCCCCTTTGCACTCAATAAACAGATTTTGTTTCTATTTGAACAAATCTGTTAATTTAGAGACAGTCTGTTAATGAATTCTATAAAATCATTTAAAACGGTATAAATACTTCCCTGCTATTATAATTTCTTTACGTATATTTGCAACATATTAATCCAAAAATGAATATATAACAATGAAGAAAAACTTTTTTTCTAACCACGCTTTATGTGCTGGTTTAGTATTAGGTGGACTGTTTACATTTTCCAGTTCATACGCGGCAAACAATGAAGTAAAGGATAATAACAACATAGTAGCTGCAGCACCTACAACCAACTCTAAGATTGTTGGTACCTGGGAGCTTACAAATAAGGGTAGCTATGCCATTGTGCGCAATCCAAGAACACATAAGGAATATAAGGTAGGTTTCACGATTGACAGATATGACGACTATAAGTTCCTCCCTGTTGACTTTGCTACAGGTGAGCCTGTTAATCTTCGTACGCTTGTTGGTCACGATGATAACGACCTCGATGATGAGTTGCACCGTTTCGATTTCTACCATGATGGAACCATGAGCGTTATAGAAAGAGAAGACAACGGCAGATGGAAGCGTGATGATGATATCGGTGTTTATGGTTTCCGCCGTGATGGTTTCTTTATGAAGATAGACGGTAAGATGCGCAAGAACCTCCAAATTAGATTCTTGAGCAACAATGAGTTTGAGCTAACTCAGACCAAATTCAATGACAGCGACTTGAGAAGAGTAGTCGTTAAGAAGGTTATGAGATATGTTCGTGTTACAAGAAAGTAAGACATAACAAACTCAAACTTATAATATTTACCCCAATTAATAGTAGCTTGAACTTATATAAAGCTCTGTTAATTGGGGTTTCTTTTGGCTCTTCAGCAATTTGGAGTGATACCTTTTGAGATTAGAACTTTAAAGAAACCTCACACAGAGAAAAGGAGAACACGGAGGATTATTTATAACAAAGCTATTTGTTGACACAGAGGCACCGTTGGTGCGTGGAGAAACAGAGAATATCTGTGAGTTTTATTAATACTTTGGTTTACTTCATTACAAAGCAGTGGTTTGCAAGATTTCTTAAAACGTTTATTACCAAAGATATCAGCAACACGTACACTACGGCTCTGTCACTCTTTGTGCCTTCGGCACCTCTGTGAAATTGTCTTTTATGCTTTTCACCTCCGTGTTCTCCCACTCTCTGTGTGACATTTATATGTAGTAGGCTTTCCTTATCACTCCAAATTCCTGAAGAACCTTTCTTTTTAGCCTCTTCAAAATATGAAATGGTAAAGTAAAGCTCTGTTAAATAATAAGTCACACAGAAATATAGAGAGCGCAGAACTAAAAAACAACACACGGAAAAACCTCTTTGGGCTATGCGCCTTTAAACCCAAAAGACAAAGAAATATATTGACAAAATATTCAAGAAAAAGGTAGGAAAAAAGGTTAAAAGCAAGCTATTTTAGCACCTTTGTAATCTCCTTGTTATCAAGTAGTTGCAGAGAGAGGATTCAAAAGATGCTTAATAAGGCTTCAAAAGGGCGTTAGTTAGACCTCAAAAGGGCACCTTTTGCAAGCCAATTAGGCGTTATTTGTAAGCTGTTTGATGGTCTTTACAAAATCAGTATGTGAAAAAATCGGACAAATCAGACGTTATCAAAAGATTAAAGTGATAAGGTTTACCCTTTGCATGGAGAGCTTTAAAAAACTTCATACAGAGAAAAAGAGAATAAAGACAAAGCAATAGAAGTCCACAAAGACAACGACAATGTGTGGAGCATCGAAGGCTGTTTGCGAGTTTTATAGTCACCTTGTTAGCAGGGCAAAAAGAAAGGAGTGAATTCTCAACGATAGAGAACTCACTCCTTTATAAATAGGGTTGTGTGGGTTATTTCACCACCTTTTTGTAAGTTTTGTTTCCTTGTTTAATGATAACAACGCCCTTCACTTGGTTTTCGTTCACCTCACGTCCGTTAAGGTCGAATACCTTTCGGGGTTGGTTTTTGTCGTTCTCGATAGCAGAGATGCCTAAAGAAACATTGTTTGTGTCCTCTACTTTCCAGCCTTTGCTTAATATTTTATTAATTATTTCGGTTGAGTATTTGTTCTCTTCACCCACTATATCTTTGAGAATTAATATTCTTTCGTAGTTCGAAGGATCGCTCTCTACTGGCAAATCGTTAGCTAATTGCTCCATTTGCTCAAGAGTAATCTTATTTTTGTGGATATCTAAATTCTTAAGATTTGGATTGTTTGCAATATTTATTTCTGTTATATTGTTTCTACAACAATCAATTCCCATAAGGCCATCATGGTCTGTTATAGTTAATTTGGTTATTTGGTTGTCGTTACAATATACTGCTCTGAGAACACCCACCGTATTGGAAATATTTAGCTCATTCAATTTATTGTTAGAGCAGAACAAGTAATTTAGTTTACCATCTTGGGGTAAATTGAGAGTAGAAATGTTGTTTTCTGTACATATTAATACTCTTAGTGCCTTGTTTGTAGACACGTCTAAAGTTGTAAAATTGTTTCTACTGCAATCAAGTCGTATTAATTTCTTAGCTTTCTTGGTGTCAACTGTGGTGATATGGTTATCTGGAAATTCTAAAAATAAAAGTTCTGGATTTGAGATATCTATTGAGGTGAGTTCGTTATTGGGGCAGAGTAAGTCTGATACGTGACCCAAAATTTTCACTGTATTCGAGGTAAGTTTATAGGTTTGGAAGTAATATTCACTAAATCTTTCAGAGTCTCTTTTTAATGTTGAACTCACTAATGTTGCGCCTTCAAGTTGTATATCTTCAACATTTGCACCAGGCAACATCTTGAGTTGCACATTAATAGTTTCACCAACACTCTTATTTGTAGTGAAAGAGATGTAAGGTGTTTCAGAGAAATTAGGTATTTCAGCTCCTGTTACATCTGTAGATTTCCAACCTTTATTATTTAAATTTTTCGTTAGAGCATTTAAAAAGTTTATACCATACTGTTCTATAAACTCACTTATAAACTCTATTGATGGAACTAATCTAAAGTCTCCTTGTCTGTTTGACGCATCTCCAACAGTAGGTAAAGAGGCAACCAGTTGCTCAATTAGAGACATGTTAGTGGTTGACTCAATAGCACCTACATAAATAAGCTTTGGATTATATTGGACGCTTAGCTCTGATATGTTGTTATTGCTAAAAATTAAAACGCTTAGGAGTGGACAGTTATCTATACTAAGTTTGTTTAGTTTATTAAAACCACAATTGAGACGAACCAATTGATTTGCTGCTGAAATGTTAAGTTCTTTAATCTCATTATAACGACAATCTATTTCGGTAATACTCTCTAACGATGTTTTTAATGTTGTTATTTTATTATCTGAGCAGTCTAATGAATACAAATTTTTAGCATAAGACAAGTCTAATTCTTTGATTTTATTATCGTTGCACTCAAGCGTGCTAAGATTAGTACAGTTATCTACATGCAAACTTTCAAGTAAGTTATTAGAACATACTAAATACCTTAAATTTGGACATTTTGAGAGGTCTAATGATGTAATTTTGTTGTTGGCGCAAATAAAGTCACTCACTTCTCCTATAATACGAACCTCTTGTGAGGTGAGTTTATAGGTTCTATTCGATTTTAATAGATTTGGGAAGTCTTCACTTTTTGTTAAAGTGGCACCTTCAACTGTAATGCTCTCTATATTTGAACCGAGTGGATATGATATTTCTAAGTAGATTTCTTCGCCAACACTTTTATCAGTTCTGAATGTTATTTGATCTTTGTTGCCTTCTTGTTCGAGAGTTTGAGCATTGACATTGTCTTTTTTAAGCGCAACGACATCGAGGGCAGACGAGCCTGCATTGTTGCCGTTTCGTTGCTCTGCGCCACGCATGTGATGGGTTGGTGTACTACTTTCGTTATTCGAAAGATGTGCTGAATAATTGGGACAAGCTCCATTGAGGGATGCCATTGTTGTGCCTCCTACTAAAAGAAGCATTGATAAAAATAGTAAGATTCTTTTCATAAATAAATATTTCTTGAAGTTTATTGCGACAAAGATACACATTTTTTAATAAGAAAACATAAATAATCCTATGTATTAAAATAAATCTATTTAAAATATAATAAAAGTTGTATAAATGAAAAACAAAAAGTACTCTTCTTATCTGTTAATAACATTTTTATTGACGTCCAAAAGCATTGCGGTTGGTAGGTAAAAGCAATGTGGTTAAGCGATAGCTTCGAGGGCTTATCAAAACAAAAAGCGACATCATGAGGTGTCACTTTCGTTGTTTTATAGAGAAATGAAGTACGCTTATCTCAAACGGAATTTACCTGTTTGACTAAAATATAACATAATTCTAAGCTGCTGTTGACTTGGAGAAGTCCATGAAGACAACGACAATGTCTGGAGCAACGAAGGCTGTTTGCGAGTTTTATGCACAAAGCATTTATCCTTAAAATTATCAGAAAGCCGTATGTTTCGTCTTTGTCGATTTTTGTACTATTCTCACCTCCATGATATTGCATTAATCTCCAGCCACCCTTCATCTCTGTGTGACTTATTATATAACAGAACTTTACTTTATGATTTCATATTTCGGAAGAAGCAAAAAACAGCAAAAAAAGTTCCGAAATACAGCTTTTTTGTGTAAGTTTGTACTCTAATTTAGAACTGAGTAAAAAACAACATAACACAAACAATAGGATATGAAACGTAAAACATGGCGTAAAAACCATAAATGGATTGGTATCATCATAACATTCTTCTTAGTAATGTTCTGCCTTTCAGGTATTGTCCTCAATCATCGTCAACTCTTTTCTGATATTAATGTAAGCCGTGGAATATTGCCTGGTCAGTATGAATTCAACCAATGGAACAACGGATTACTACGTGGAACATTACGCTAC
This sequence comes from Prevotella melaninogenica, assembly GCF_003609775.1. Classification (NCBI taxonomy): domain Bacteria; kingdom Pseudomonadati; phylum Bacteroidota; class Bacteroidia; order Bacteroidales; family Prevotellaceae; genus Prevotella; species Prevotella melaninogenica. The sequence goes on along the minus strand of NZ_AP018050.1, from coordinate 967,557 downwards.
AAAGATTATAAAAACAAAGATAAAGTGTTCATATATGGCGCAGCGGGTGTCATTCAAACTGATACAACTGCTTCTCACTTCACAGAATACAACCAAGGTCTACCTGCTGGTGCTGACTATCGACAGATGCGAGGAATGGCTAAAACTCCACAAAATGACCTGTTTGCGGTTAGCGTCATAGACTTATATAAACTGGGAAAGAACGCATCTTGGCAAAAAATAGACTTACCTAAGCAAGAGGATGACGAACTATTGACAGATATCACCACCCATGGTGACACGCTCATCGTTCTTTCTCGTTCTCACCTCTACTATGCTACAGCCCCTTATAAGAAGTTTACTTGTCTGACACTACAAGCTGGTGAGGGGAATGAGGGGAAGGTATCACTGTTCCGTCAAATGTGGTTATTGCATAGTGGTGCACTGTTTGGAACCGTAGGAAAGCTCATTGTAGACGGAATTGGAGTCGTCTTAATTATCCTTTGTGTGACGGGTATATGGTATTGGATTCGTCGTAAAACAGTATCAATGGTCGTTTGGCATACAAAGATTGGGCATTACACATTCGCCTTAACGCTATTTATCGCAATAACGGGATGGGCATTACGTCCTCCACTGATGATTCTCCTCGCCACAAACAGTACGAAACCATTGCCTGGTACGACCTTAGATAATGATAATCCTTGGAATGATAAACTAAGAATGATTCGATATGATGAGCAAGCTCACGATTGGCTCATCTCGACTTCGGAAGGTTTCTACTCTCTTAAGAATCTCTCTTCCAAGCCAACACCTATCACCACAGCACCCCCAGTGAGTGTTATGGGTCAAAATGTTTGGCAACATGCAGACAACAAATCATGGATAGTAGGCTCCTTCGATGGTCTATTCTACTGGGATCGTAAGAATAACGTCGTACTTTACTACAATGATGCTATGGTCTCTACTCCCCGCATACCGGGTACTGCACCAGACGAACAGACAATCTCTGGCTATAGTTCTGATTTCACAAACAAGGAATGTATAGCAACCTATTTCCAAGGTTCATCCTTCGCAAAACAGCCAGAAGAATTGAAAGATAAACCCATGTCGCTTTGGAGTCTTGCTTTAGAGGTACACACAGGTAGAATCTATGCCGGTGCATTAGGCTCCTTCCTCTTCATTTTCGTCATCGGCATCCTCATCATCTTCGTACTTGTTTCTGGTAAGAAAGCGTAGGAATATTACAAAAAAAGAATTGATTGCATTGCGATTAAAATTAATCGCAATGCAATTTAATTTATACATAACATAGGATTCTATGATAAACTAATATAGAATCTTCCTCAACTACAATATGAATTCAACTGTTTATGCATACTAAAATAAAGAGAATTCACTTGTTTTTAAAAAAAATTAATATTAACTTTGGCACTATAAAACACAAAAAAGAGCGAGTTGCCCCGCTCTGTTTGTTTTCACAACGGAATAATCCTTATTGTGACTTGCTTAAAAATCTACTGCAAATATAGAAAGAATATAACTAACAACCAAATAAAACAAGAAAAAAATGAAAACAATTCTTGGATTAGACTTGGGAACCAATAGTATTGGTTGGGCTAAAGTCTGCGTTGACGACAACGGAAACTACACACGTGAGATTAAACTTGGCAGCCGTATCATCCCTATGAGCCAAGACACACTCAGTAACTTTGACAAGGGAGTAACTGACTCTCCAGCTGCTGCACGAACAGGTTTTCGAGGTATAAGAAGAATCAGAGAACGTGCGCTACAAAGACGAGAACGCTTACACAGAGTCCTACACGTGATGGGATTCTTGCCTCCACACTACGAGAATGCCATCGGATGGTATCGAGAGGAAGCCACAACGTACGGCAAGTTCCTTGACAATGCAGAACCTAAGTTAGCTTGGGAGAAACAAGAGGACGGTTCTATGCGTTTCCTCTTTATGGATTCTTTCTATGAAATGATGGCTGATTTTGCAAATCATCAACCGGGAATAGTTGCTGATGGGAGAAAGATTCCACTGGACTGGACACTTTATTACTTACGCAAGAAAGCACTTACACAAGCTGTCAGAAAAGAAGAATTGGCTTGGATACTACTCAATTTTAATCAGAAACGCGGCTACTACCAGCTGCGTGGAGAAGAAGACGAAGAGAATCCTACTAAACGTGAGGAATATTATGAACTGAAAGTTGTCGGTATAGAGGCTGCCGAAGAAGGAAAAGGAGGTAACACGTGGTATAATATTACATTAGAGAACGGCTGGATATATCGTCGACAGAGCAAAATTGAGCTAAATGACTGGATAGGGAAAGTAAGACCGTTTATTGTTACAACAGAATACGAAATAGATGGAGTTACCATCAAAAAGGATAAAAATGGAGAAGTGAAACGTTCTTTCCGAGCGCCAAGTGAAGATGATTGGGGATTACGTAAGAAACAAACCGAAAGTCTCTTAGAGGAATCAGGTAAGACTGTTGGAACATTTATCTATGACCACATACTTTCAGAACCCGCTGATAAAATCAGAGGTAACTTTGTACGTACAATTGAACGAAAGTTCTACAAGAAAGAATTAGAAGCCATTCTACGTGAACAATCAAAACATCATAAAGAATTAAAAGACATAGATACGCTTATAGCCTGTATCAAAGAGTTATATCCCAACAACAAGCCTCATCAAGATAGTTTGATGAAGAAGGATATGGCGTATCTTTTAATTACAGACTTGATTTTCTATCAAAGACCGTTGAAAAGTAAGAAGTCACTGATAGCAGACTGCCCATACGAGTATTACAAATACGTTATTAAGGAAACTGGAGAAATCAAGCGACAGGGTATCAAATGTATTGCAAAGTCAAATCCTTATTATCAGGAGTTCCGACTATGGCAATTCATCATCAACCTCAGACTCTTTGATAGGACTAATGATAAAGAAGTCACTTCTGAATATTTGTCTTCTATGGAAGACTACACCAGACTGTTTACATATCTCAACGACAGAAAAGACATTAATCAAGAGACCCTATTAAAAGACTTCTGCAAACAAAAGAAAGTCAAAATAGGAATGGAAAAGGAGTTTCCTATCCGTTGGAACTATATTGAAGACAAAGAGAAAAAATACCCTTGCAACGAAACACGTCACGAACTACTTGCAGCATTAGACAAAGCTGGTATAGACCATAGTTGGTTAGATGATAAAGAACAATACTACCGACTTTGGCATCTTCTCTATTCTGTAGAGTCCAAGGAGGAAGCAGAAGGAGCCTTGAGAAAACTTAATGATAATGATGACTTTGTAAATGCTTTCTTAAAAATAAAGCCATTTAAAAAAGAATATGGTGCTTATTCGGAGAAAGCTATAAAGAAGCTATTGGCTGTGATGCGTATGGGAGACCTGTGGGATGAGACTGACATTTGCGAACAGACAAGAGATAGAATACAAAACATCATAAAAGGCCATATTGACGAGAAGATAAAAGATCGAATGGGGCGCACTTTCTGCCAAATATCCGACTTTCAGGGACTTCCTGAGTGGTTAGCTTGCTATGTTGTATATGACCGACACTCTGAAGCAACAGATATACAGCGGTGGACAAAGCCAGAAAACTTGATGGCATACATCAATGGGTTCAAACAACATTCTCTTCGTAACCCTATCGCCGAGCAGTGTATCCTTGAGACACTCAGAACTGTGCACGATATATGGAAGGAAGCTGGACACATAGATGAAATTCATATAGAATTGGGAAGGAGTATGAAGAGTACAGCCGACCAGCGTGCACGTATGGCTAAAAGTATTATGCAGAATGAGAATACCAATCTGCGCATCAAGAGTCTCTTAATGGAACTCAAGAATGCAAAAGAGTTTGAGAATGTGCGCCCATACTCACCTATGCAGCAGGAAATTCTAAGAATATACGAGGAGGGAGCCTTGCAGGAATTAACTAAAGAGGATGCCCAATATACTGAGATTTCTAAGATTTCTCAAATGGCACAACCTTCTGCAAACGAATTACTTAAATACAGACTTTGGTTAGAACAAAAGTATTGTTCACCCTATACAGGTAAACCTATTTCTCTGTCAAAACTATTCACATCTGCTTATCAAATAGAACATATTATCCCACAGAGCCGATATTTTGATGATTCATTCACAAATAAGGTCATCTGTGAGGCTGAGGTAAATCAGCTCAAGAGTAATATGTTAGGTTACGAATTCATCAAGAAACATGGTGGCGAAATCGTACATTGTACGATGATAGGTGACGTGAAGATATACGATACTAAGGAATATTCTAACTTCGTAACAGAACATTATGCCAACAATAGACGTAAGAAGGAAAAACTCTTAATGGAGGACATACCACAGGAGTTTCTTAATCGTCAAATGAATGACAGTCGATATATCAGTAAGAAGGTGATGGCAATCCTATCTAATATTGTACGCGAAGAAGATGAAAAAGAAGCTAAATCTAAGTTTGTTATCGCATGCTCAGGAGGCATAACAAACCGCCTGAAACAGGATTGGGGCCTGAATGATATATGGAACAGCATCGTTTATCCACGTTTTGAACGTCTCAACAAACTCACCAATACAGAAAACTTTGGACGTTGGGAGAACAAAGAAGGGAAACAGGTATTCCAAACATCACTACCTTTGGAACTACAGAGGGGCTTTAGTAAGAAGCGTATAGACCATCGCCATCATGCTATGGATGCTCTCGTCATAGCTTGTGCATCAAATAACATTATCAACTACCTCAATAATGAATCTGCCAAGAGTCAAGAGAAGAGAGAAGACCTAAGAAAGAAGCTTTGTGATAAGAATCGCATTATACGCAAACCTTGGGAGACCTTCACACAAGATGCTCATACAGCTCTTGAGGATGTCGTAGTAAGCTTTAAGAATTATGTGCGTGTCATCAACAAGGCAACAAACTATTACGAGAAGTATGATAAGAATGGAAAGAAAGGAATAGCAGAGCAGAAAGGGCAAGATATGTGGGCTATAAGAAAGCCTATGCATAAAGAGACTGTGTTTGGTCAAGTTAACCTCCGACGCAGAGTTACTGTCAATTTAAAGGATGCACTTGAGAAGATTCCTGCTATCTGCGACAAGGAACTACGTGACTACATCAACAAATTAGTAACAAAACAGTTTAATAAGAAACAAATACTTGCACATTTCAAAAGCATCAACTATCGTCTAAAAATGAAATATGTTAATAAAGTTGACGTATGGCAATACAGTGACGAAAAGGAGCCTATGGTTGCTACGCGTAAGCCTATCGACACGTCATTTGATGCTAAGCGCATTGCTACCATTACTGATACTGGTATCCAAAAGATTCTTCGCAACTACCTTGAAGCAAAAGACAATAATCCAAACATAGCCTTTACTCCAGAAGGAATAGCTGAGATGAATAAGCATATCACTGAATATAACAATGGCAAGCGACACCAACCTATTCTAAAAGTCAGAGTCTCAGAGCCTAAGGGAGCTAAATACCAAGTAGGTGAAACGGGTAATAAAACGTCAAAGTTTGTTGAAGCACAAAAAGGAACAAATCTCTACTTTGCAATCTACGAAGATAAAGAAGGTAATCGTTCATACAATACCATCCCATTAAATGAAGTTATAGAACGTTTGAAACAAGGATTATCTCCAGTTCCAGATGCGAATGAAAAAGGTATACCATTGAAGTTTCATCTTTCTCCAAATGATTTAGTATATGTACCTAAAACAGACGAAGAAAATGAAATTAAAAAGGGACAAATATATAAGTTTGTAGATTCTAGCGGAACAACAGCAAACTTTATTCCTCATAGAGTTTCTAACCTCATTTACAATGTAGATAAAAAGATTGCAGAAAAATTCTGTAATCATGAAGTAATCCAGAACGAATATGGAATAGGCAGTCCACAATCAAAGAATCAGAAATCAATCACTGGCGAAATGATTAAATCAGTCTGCTGGAAACTTGAAGTCGACCGATTAGGGAACATACATAAGATTATAAAGTAAAAGTATTGCCTATGATAAAGAAAACTCTATGCTTCAGCAATCCAATCTACTTAAGTTTGCGAAATGCACAATTAGTCCTGCATATACCAGAAGTAGAAAGTAATAAGACATTGCCTGAAGCTATAAAAAAAGAAGCAGAGCGTACCATCCCGATAGAAGATATCGGGGTGGTAATCCTCGACAATAGGCGTATTACCATAACTTCTGGGGTAATGGAGGCTTTACTTGAGAACAACTGCGCAGTCATCACTTGCAATCAAAAGAGTATGCCAGTAGGGTTACTTCTGCCACTATGCGGTAACACTACACAAAACGAACGCTTTCGCTCTCAACTAGAAGCATCTTTACCTTTACGGAAACAACTTTGGCAACAGACAATAAAACAAAAAATCCTTAATCAAGAGTATGTGCTACGGACAAATACAGATAAGGAAACCAATTGTATGCGTGTCTGGTCTAATGATGTACGTAGTGGAGACCCTGATAACCTTGAAGCAAGAGCTGCTGCCTATTATTGGAAAAACCTCTTTACAAATTATCCAAACTTTGTAAGAGACAGAGAAGGAGCCCCTCCTAATAACCTCTTAAACTATGGCTATGCTATTCTTCGTGCCATAATCGCTCGGGCGTTAGTAGGAAGTGGATTGCTACCAACCTTAGGAATCCATCATCATAATAGGTATAACGCCTATTGTCTTGCTGATGATATTATGGAACCCTATCGCCCTTATGTCGATCAATTAGTGTTAGATATCATTCAACGCAACTTAGAAATATCTGATATCACACGAGATTTGAAAATGCAACTTCTCGGTATTCCAATGTTAGATGTAGTGATAAATGGCAAACGCAGTCCTTTAATGATTGCTGCCCAACAAACTACAGCCTCACTTGCAAGATGTTTTGCTGGGGAAAACAAACGCATTAGTTACCCAGAAATGTAAAAGTAGTATGACTGGCTTTGAGCGCTTTAGTGAGTACCGAATTATGTGGATTCTTGTATTCTTTGATCTACCAACAGAAACCAAGAAGGAGAAGAAAGCATATAGCGATTTCCGGAAATCCCTTATAAAGGATGGATTTACTATGTTCCAGTTTTCCATCTATGTACGCCATTGCGCAAGTATGGAAAATGCAGAGGTACATATAAAACGAGTTCGAACCATGTTACCAAAGTTAGGGAAAGTAGGAATACTCTGTATAACAGATAAACAATTTGCAAACATTCAACTCTACTATGGCGAAAAAGAACAAACTCCTAACGCACCTGGACAACAATTAGAACTTTTTTAAACTTTATACCCTAACAATTAAAAACAAGCTTTCAATGTCCTCTTAAACAACTTAAAAACTTATCCTTCTCAGCATAGTCATTAAAGTAAAAAATCCCATTCTAAACGAATGGGATTTCACTTTGTAGTATCAATTTATTTTCGAATAACAACCTTATATCTTGCTATTAGCCAATAAATTATACAACTTCTGTTGTTTTAGATACCACAAAGGTACTGATTTTCAAGCAAATCACAACTAATTCACTCAAGCACCGCTATCAGTACCTGTTGTTTTAGATACCACAAAGGTACTGATTTTCAAGCAAATCACAACTTATCAGCAGTAGCAACAACTTCACTAATAGTTGTTTTAGATACCACAAAGGTACTGATTTTCAAGCAAATCACAACAGATGCTGGTATTAATCCTTATATTGCTGCGTTGTTTTAGATACCACAAAGGTACTGATTTTCAAGCAAATCACAACGGAGTGTATGTCCGAGCTCGTCCTTAAGAGGTTGTTTTAGATACCACAAAGGTACTGATTTTCAAGCAAATCACAACAAAACATCTTTAGGTACTAAAAGAGAAAGTGTTGTTTTAGATACCACAAAGGTACTGATTTTCAAGCAAATCACAACACGCTCTTGTTAAATTGCCTGTTGAACAAGGTTGTTTTAGATACCACAAAGGTACTGATTTTCAAGCAAATCACAACAGCAAACCGATAGTTTTGTTCCTATTACAAGTTGTTTTAGATACCACAAAGGTACTGATTTTCAAGCAAATCACAACCTGCTGTAGCTGGTGACCATTTCTATATAAGTTGTTTTAGATACCACAAAGGTACTGATTTTCAAGCAAATCACAACACTTAATCACAATGAGGACAAAGGAGTATTGTTGTTTTAGATACCACAAAGGTACTGATTTTCAAGCAAATCACAACCAGACATGATTAAAGTGTGACGAGTTGTCTGTTGTTTTAGATACCACAAAGGTACTGATTTTCAAGCAAATCACAACGAGATATGATAGATGTAGTAAGTTATGCAAGTTGTTTTAGATACCACAAAGGTACTGATTTTCAAGCAAATCACAACTAAGGATTGGTTAACTGGCATGAAACCAACGTTGTTTTAGATACCACAAAGGTACTGATTTTCAAGCAAATCACAACTGATTCTTTAGAATACAATAAAGTTCGTCCGTTGTTTTAGATACCACAAAGGTACTGATTTTCAAGCAAATCACAACGTGACTTCCTTACTGGCTTAGGGCAAAATGGTTGTTTTAGATACCACAAAGGTACTGATTTTCAAGCAAATCACAACGCCGTGAACTAAATTGTACCGCTGACTATTGTTGTTTTAGATACCACAAAGGTACTGATTTTCAAGCAAATCACAACCTTTTTCTTTGTGTCTTATAAGTCGCTTTGGTTGTTTTAGATACCACAAAGGTACTGATTTTCAAGCAAATCACAACGCACGCATATTTTGTTCAGAATAACCACGCGTTGTTTTAGATACCACAAAGGTACTGATTTTCAAGCAAATCACAACGGCTGCCTGTTCTCTCTTTTGCCTCTTAAAGTTGTTTTAGATACCACAAAGGTACTGATTTTCAAGCAAATCACAACGCCTATCAGTATTAACGGCTCAGATGCTCAGTTGTTTTAGATACCACAAAGGTACTGATTTTCAAGCAAATCACAACGTTTACTTTGCAAATGTGCTATAAAAGGGGGTTGTTTTAGATACCACAAAGGTACTGATTTTCAAGCAAATCACAACTTCAGACGCTAAAACAGCTGCTAATCGTGCGTTGTTTTAGATACCACAAAGGTACTGATTTTCAAGCAAATCACAACACGTAGATTAAGGTTTGCAGTCAATTCGCCGTTGTTTTAGATACCACAAAGGTACTGATTTTCAAGCAAATCACAACACGAGTGGAAACAGAAGGCGAACAATATCGTTGTTTTAGATACCACAAAGGTACTGATTTTTTTCAAATACAATAGAGAAACATACTGATGAAGGGGAAAAGAGGGTATATAATAGATACCACAAACATGGTATTTTCAGGTAATTAGTACTTAAAAAAGTATGAAAAGTAAGGATTGTGAAGATTTATTTGGAATAAATACAAAATAATTCTTTGCAGTTTGAAGATAAATATATATCTTTGCCGACAAATCCAAACATAAGGATAAAAATAGGTTAAAGGAATAGGATAAGACTAAACTTAATCTATAAATTGCTGGGTAAAACCCACAAACACAAATATAAATTCAAGACATAAAGTCAATAAAAAACAGATTATGAACAAAGTAAAATTATTATTAGATTTCGTTCTTAACACCGCAGCATCGCTGAAGGGTACAGGTATTCATTTGATACGTATTGCCATCTTTATCATCTTCGTATGGATTGGTGGTTTGAAGTTCTGGAACTATGAGGCAGAGGGTATTGTACCTTTCGTTGCTAACAGTCCTTTTATGAGTTTCTTCTATTCAAAGGATGCACCTGAATATAAGGACTACAAACTCAAAGAAGGTGAGTTTGATCAAGTTAAGCATGAGTGGCACAAGGCAAATAATACTTACACCTTCTCACATGGCTTAGGTATTGCTATCATGTCATTCGGTATCTTGACATTATTGGGTATTTGGTTCCCTAAGATTGGTTTTGTAGGCTCCGGACTGGTTATTATCATGACATTCGGAACGCTATCCTTCCTTGTCACGACCCCTGAAACATGGGTACCAGACTTAGGTAGTGGCGAGCACGGATTCCCATTACTTACGGGTGCAGGTCGACTTGTCATCAAGGATGTATGTATTTTAGCAGGCGCAGTGGTAGTTTTAGCAGACTGTGCACAACGAATCTTGAAAAATAATAAGAGATAGACGATTATAGTAAAGGGGATGTAGCGTTACATCCCCTTTTCTTATGCAATAAACAGAAGAATATTCTTAATAGTTTAAGATTGCTTACTTTGGCTTATATAACTAAGACTTGCATTTACTTTGTCTACATATTGCAAAGCGATTTAGCATCAACACCATTGGTGTTTACCCTTAGCACATTATGTGCGAAGCATCAGCACAACATGTGCGCAGCATCAACACAACGATAGAAAATCATAAATGAGGCTCATTATGAGTACTATAAGATACGGAAAAGCACTAAAGAAAGACTTATGTTAGAAATATATACCACTCTGTAGCAAGATAGAATAGATATTCATTTAATAAGAAAACACATCCGAAGCATCATTTTTCTGCAAACAATATAAAATATCATATCACATTTCTGGAGTAATTCGTTATCTTTGCAGACAAAGTAGAATCTAATGACTACAAAATATAACATAAGGACAAAGAAGCGTTTACTTGTTAATTGGCTTTGTTTGATGCTATTATTTATCATCACAGGCTGCAAGGAGACAACTACTTCACGGTCATTATCAGAGCGGGAATTCCACTATGATGACCGATTGTCAACGCTATCTATAGATAAGAATGGATACTGGATAGGCGGCGAGACAGGTGTTATATGGCATATCAACGGACAGAATAGGAAGCGTTTCTACACGGGGTTAGACCGCATCTATGACATTGAGCGTGATTCCAACCAAAGCAATCAGATATGGGTGGCAACACGTAATGCTGGTTTACAATTATGGAACATAGCTGGCGACACGCTCATTCATAAGACAACCTTTGAGATTCCAAGCAAAGGCAGCCGATACTCTCCATATAGTATTGAAATAATAGACGGCAATCTCTTTGTTGCTACTTCTCAAGGACTTTTCTCCATGCCGCTTAATCAGCAACAGCAAGGATTAAAGCCCCTCTACCCTATCCATATAAACGACACAAGTCAATATTATGAACCTTTTTTGGTAAATAACCTCTGTCATGTTGGGAATAAATGGCTTTTTGCTTCAACGCAAGCTGGCGTAATAAGCATAAATCTCCCTACGAAGAAAATAGAACTACGACACAAAGGGGAGAACATACGCAATGTTGCTATCTATGATGGAAAACTCTACATTTTATCTGATAAGCAGTTGACTATCGAAGGATTTGATGGTACAGAGAGTAAGACGTTCTCGCTGCCCCAATCGGTACTTTCCTTCTATAAAGCCAGTTCAACCTACTATTTCATCACATCGTCTACAATACTATTATCCGACAACTTAGAGCGTTTTGTTAGTATTCCATTGCGAAATAATATTCCTGACAATCCGCATCAAATATCTATTGCCGACGATGGTAATGGCTTTTCTATCTTGCTGACAAAGAATGCTATATGGCGTATTCCACACCATCTTGGTTTCTTTAATGCTAACCCTCCTATCATTGCTGCTTGTGTATCCGACAAAGACCTTCTCTATGTTAATAACCAACATGAGTTATTCCGTCAAAAAGCAGGAGAACAAGTAGCTACAAAGATTTATGATTTTGAGAACGATGAGTTGCCAAAGGAGATGTATGCCAATGGCGAGGACATTTATTACTATAATGCTAATAACCAGCTATTCAGGCTAAGCCTTGGTAATCATTACCTTGTCAATCAGCTCTTTAAGCGTCCACAGCTACTGGCGAAACCAAAGACACGTATCACCTCTATGGCACTTCTGTCCCACCAAAGCAGAATACTCCTTGGTGTGCAAGACTATCTATTATCCATTGATACCCAAAATGGTAAGACAGATACCATTAAGGCGATGAACAACAGATATATAACCGCTTTTCATCAGGCACAAAATAGCGACAACATATATATTGCCACGCTCAATAATGGTGTATTTGTAGAAAAGGGGGAACAGATAAAACAAGTTGCAGGAACACAGGATAAAGTATTTATCAGCAGTCTGTTAACATACGGTCAGCAGAATCCTCAATTACTCCTCCTTACCAATCATCATCTACAAATTCAAGGTGCTGACTCTATCCGGGCCGATGGAAGCTGTAGAATGTTCTGCATCAATGACAGCATTATCTATACAATACCAGAAACAGGTATACATAAGTATAAGATTAAAGGGGGAAGACTAATTGATAGTGGTAGTTTCTTTGCAGACATCCACTTCAATGCTCAGGCAGGATTTATCCTTGACAACACCTTATATATAGGTTCTGACCTTGGAGTTTTACAGTTAACCCCAGATAAGGAAAAAGCAGCCGAGTGGGTTACTTTTGATGACAAGGTTCCAAGTCTACAACTTATTGCTATCATTCTGTTTACCCTCATTTGCATCTTCATCATTATTTTCTTTAGTTATCGTAGACATCGGATATTAACTTATCGCCAACTTCAGATGAGTAAGGACGATCTACGCAAACGTCTGGAAGCATTAGACACCTTAAAAGACAGACTGACGGAGAATGAACGCAACACGCTTGACAGTATCAGTCATGAAATTGATAGCATTAATGTCAGCTCACAAAGTCTGCGTACTAACAATGAGCAGTTTGCCAAACTATCGGCACGTATTGCCCGACTGAATCGTGATACCGCTCTTCAGATGGTAAAATACCTAAATGATCAGATAGCTCGTATTAAACAATTTGAGGTCTATGAACGTGATTCTATGGTACACGACTCAGAAGAAGCACGCAATACGGACAACATAGAGATTATCATTGAACAATGCCGAAGGAATGAGGTATGGCTCAATCATATCCAAGAACTTAAGGAACGACTTAATAAAATCCATCGCTCAACACAAGACACACTCGTGCTAAAGGGATTGAATGATGGTATGAAAGAACGCTTACACCATATTCTTAACGAATCAAAGCAACACTCTGTGGCTGAGGTTTATACTGACTTCATTGCTGTGAAGAATCAATATGAGAATATCTTCACGCCAGAGGGCTTAAAAGTTATCCGTGAATATATATCTGAAAGCATCGAACAACTTAAAAAGCTGGAGGGTTATGAAGTAATGACTAAAGCATTGACGGCCGAATTGCAGTCAATAGAAAAAGACATTGACAACCGTGACCGCATAGTACTTCTTCGCATATTACAGACGATTGATAACCGTATCAACCAAATTAAGCAACTGAATACCTTGCAACAATTAATGCAGGAATATGCTGCTGTACACGAGAATGTTGTGCAGGAGAACGAGGAGCGACGAATGAAGAAGTTTAATTCAAAACTCTTTGCCGATATCGAATCAGCTACTCGAGACATCACCGACCAAATTGCTGATGTATCAGATAAGTTCTTTAAGAACTTTGCCACAACCGATAAAGAAATTTGTAAGGAGGTATTCCACTTCACAGCTTCCAATAGTCAGCAGGTGCGTGTGCTTATTTTGCTCCTTGCAATGCCACGAGTAAAGCGTACACTCCTACCAGGAATGTTAGGAATCTATGGTAACCTAAATCCTGTTGTCAGCCGCCTTTATCATAGTAAGATTGGTGATAACAATGCTGTTCTCACTGCCTATTGCAAAGAGAATCCAACCAGTATCGTCAATTATATTCTAAAATTATCAAAATAAGAATAAATACTGATAATCAACATATTAACAATAGTTGCATCCGTTTATTTTATCTAAAAAACAAGATGCAACTATTTTGTATACAACATTTCCTTTACCTTTGCAGCAACTTATTACTTTTGTATTTTAATTAAACCGTTTTATAAATTTAAAACTCTACTAAGATGACAAAGAAAACCTTATTAGTTGGTTTGCTGGCAATGTTCTCAGTAACCACTTTCGCACAGACAGCAGCTAAGAAGATTAAAGACGTACGTACACAACCAGACCTCTATTACCTTCAGGATGGACAGCAGGCAAGTTCACTCGAGCTTCTCCCAGCACCTCCACAGCCAGGTAGTATTCAGTTCCTTAACGACCAAGCACAGTACCAATGGGGTAAGATGCAGCGCAACACACCTCGTGGTGATCAGGCTGCTGCTGATGCACGTGTAGGTGGTGATGGTGTACCTAACGCTTTCTCAGAGGCTTTCGGTATCAAAATTAGCAAAGAGACAACTCCAGAGATTTACAAGCTCGTTTTGAATATGCGTGAGGATGCAGGTGATTTAGCTACACGTAGTGCTAAAGATCATTACATGCGCGTTCGTCCATTTGCATTCTACAAGGAGATGACTTGTAACCCAGAGCAGCAGGAAGAGCTTTCAACCAATGGTTCTTATCCATCAGGTCACACAGCTATCGGTTGGGCTACCGCTCTTGTTCTCTCTGAGATTAACGTTGATCGTCAGAATGAAATCCTTGAACGTGGCTATCAGATGGGCCAGAGTCGTGTTATCTGTGGTTACCACTGGCAGAGCGATGTAGACGCAGCACGTATCATCAGTGCAGCTGTTGTAGCACGTCTCCACGCAGAACCAGCTTTCCAGGAGCAGTTGGCAAAGGCTAAGAAAGAGTTTGCTAAGCTGAAGAAGGAGGGTAAGATTGCGAAGAGTACTTTTAAGACAGCAAACTAAGTCTTACAAAGCATAAGGTATCATAGGAGTTAAGTCAATAGGTTTACATTGACTTTTAGTTAGTGACTTAACTCCTCTATGCCCTTCTTATATCTCTATTTCTCATTTAAAACCTAATTTATAGAATACAAATACCCTATGAAAAGAATTATCCTTATTGCTACCTGTGCCTTGATGACTTGTGCAGGGGCCTTTGCTCAGGAAGACGAGGAACCAAAGTTAGTTGTTAAGCCAACTGGTCGAATCCTTATGGATGCTGGTATAATGCACTCAACCGACGAGACACTCAACGACCAGCTTAATGATGGTGCTGCTATTCCTGATGTACGTATTGGCGTAGGTGCAACATACGGTAAGTGGAAAGCAAAGGTTGACATTGGTTATGCTCGTCAGAGTCTTTCACTTAAAGATATTAGTCTCGAATATAACTTCAACAAAGAGAACTTGATTCGTATGGGCTACTTCGTACACCAGTTTGGTTTACAGAGTGGTACATCATCAAGTTTCAAGATTTCAATGGAAGAGCCATTGGCTAACCAGGCTTTCTTTAATAGTCGTCTGATTGGTGCCATGTATGTTCACGCTGGTGAGAAATTCCATGCCACAGCATCTGTATTTGCAGAGAATGATGCGATGAAGATGTCAACTGACAAGCTTGGTAATGAGGCATGGGGTGCAATGACACGATTGGTATGGCGTCCAGCAACCGAGCGTGGAAAGATTTTCCATATTGGTATCAGTGGAGCATACGAGTCACCACGTTACAACAAGAATGCAGCTATCAGCCATAAGTCTTACACATTGAAGGCTCCATTCCCAACACGTATTGCAAATGTTGCAGCACAGGAAGCAACTATCACAGACGCTACAGCACTATGGAAGTTCTCTCCAGAAATGAACTTTGCAGTTGGTAACTTGGGCTTTGAGGCACAGTACTTCTACGTAGGTATCAAGCGTGATAACGCTATGCCAAACTATAGTGCATGGGGTGCATATAGCAATTTACGCTGCCTTCTCAAGGGTCAGGGCTATACCTATACAATGGCTGATGCAGGTATTGCAACTCCAGACCCAGGTTCTATGGAGCTTGTTGCAGCTTACAACTACTCAACCTTAACCGATAAGGACGCTAATATCTTTGGTGGTAAAGTAAACGATTGGTCATTGACTTTCAACTATTACCTCAACAAGTATATGATTTGGCGTGTTCGTGGTTCTATCACCCGCGCAACAGATAACGCTGCATTCAACAACAATACATTCTCTATCCTTGAGACACGTTTGCAGATTAAATTCTAACATTAATTCATAATTTATAATTCACAATTCATAATTATGACTGGTTTTAATTCATAATTCAAAATTCAAAATTCATAATTATGATTACTTCAGATGTTTATGAAGGAAGAGTATTAACATTTACTATATATAGATATGTTCACCCTACCTTTACAACAAACAATGGTAATCATAATTATGAATTATGAATTCTGAATTATAAATTATGAATTATTCAAACTCTTACTACAATGAGAAGACTTAATTCATTCTTACTCCTTTTAATACTGACAATCATTTGTCCAGCATTAGCACAGGCACAACTTCAGCGTTCTGAGGCATTCAAAGGAAAATACAAACTCAAAGAAGTTGTTATTCTTTCTCGTCACAACATCCGCTCACCACTATCAACCAATGGTTCTGCACTGAGCAAGATGACTCCACACGAGTGGACAAACTGGTCATCAGCTTCCAGCGAACTGACACTCAGAGGTGGTGTACTTGAAACCGAGATGGGACAATTCTTTCGCAAATGGACAATTGAAACAGGATTGTTTAAGGACAACTATGTTCCTTCTATTGATGAGGTAAACGTTTATGCTAACTCTATGCAGCGTTGTATCGCTACTGCACAATACTTCTCAAGTGGTTTTATGCCTGTAGCTAACTTGCGTGTAAACCACCGCTATGTTCCATCTAAGATGGATCCAATCTTCTTCCCTCGTCTCACAAAAAGTACTGAGGCCTTCCGCACTGAGGCTATGAAGCAAATCAATGCTATGGGTGGTAAAGAAGGACTTGTTGGTATCAACAAAGGCTTGAAGGAGAGCTACGACCTCATTGCTAAGGTCTTAGACATGAAGCAGAGCGAGTATTATAAGAAAGGAGAAATAAAAGACTTCGTTAATAACGATACACAGATTACGCTTGAACTCAATCAGGAACCAGGAATGAAGGGTTCATTGAAGAATGCTAACTCAGCTTCTGACGCCTTTATCCTCCAGTTCTATGAGGAGCCTGATGCACTGAAAGCTGCCTTTGGACATAAGCTCTCACTTGATGATTGGACCAAGATTGCAAAGGTTAAAGACGTGTATGGCGATGTGCTTTTCACTGCTCCTATCGTTGCTGTTAACGTGGCTCACCCACTTTTGCAGTATATGTACGATGAGTTGAACGATAAAGATCGTAAGTTCACTTTCCTCTGTGGTCACGACTCAAACATTGCAAGTGTTGATGCTGCCCTTGGTGTTGAGGAGTATTCACTTCCTAACTCTATCGAGAAGAAGACACCTATCGGTTCAAAGCTTGTCTTAGAAAAGTGGGTTGACGCTGCTGGCAAAGCTTATATAGCCGTAAACCTTGTTTACCAGAGTACAGATCAGCTTAAGCAGATGTCCCTACTCGACATGCAACATACACCACAGATATTCTCTTTGAAATTGAAAGGTCTCAATCAGAACACTGACGGTCTTTACACTTTCGAAGATGTCAATGCACGTTTCCTTCAGGCAATTCGTGCATACGATGATATTAAGTAAGTGAACGAGTTGACGAGTAAACAAGTTTACGAGGTGCTTGTGAGATAGATAGAAAAAAGAAATGAGAAGCTAACAAGCAACTTTTCTACTTATAAACTCGTCAATCAATCAACTTACATCCCATCTTCTACAGCGGTATTGTTGTGGCGCACGCCTTGTGCCGTTGGTTAGCACCACTCGTGCGAAGCGTTAGCACCACATGTGCGGAGCCTCAACATCTATCCTATTAAGGACAGAATAACGAAGAAGGGGACAAGTTGTCTATATAAAAAGACAAAGTAAAAAAATGAATAAGTAGATAGGTGAACCAGTTGCTTGTGTAAAAGATAAAAAAGGACATAATAACAAAGGACGTGAACAAGTTACTTATTAAATTATCACGCTACCTTTGTTACTATGTCTATTACCATGATACACCATCTTTTATTACAAGCAATTGGTAAACTTGTCTACTCCTTCACTTGTCTTCTCGCCTACCATATCTATACATCGTATACCCATCAGTTCCTTTCCCATCCCCGACATATCTAAAAGAAGAGGGAAAGGCACCCTTGACAATAAGCTCTGTAGCATACTCATAACCATAGCTGTCAGCATCAACGCATATTGCATGCAAAGGATAATAAACATTCTTCTTATCCTTAGCATAATTCTCCATCCCATTGGTAGTTTTTTTATTCACATAGAAGGTCGCTATATCGACATCTTCCATAGGCTTAACATACTTGATAAGGACGGCAGAATCGCCTAAGGCAGCATAGATTTTATCATTATGCCGCCAATAAAAACCTATACGTTCGTTTTCTTTCAGTTGCTTCCAATGTCCTCTTTCCTTATAATCAGCATAAGGTTTGCAAGCCACAAGAAACAATAGAAACGCAAGGATATACCCTATTTTCATTCCCTTATAAACCTTTTGCCTCTTACAATTCATCTTTTATTACAAGCAACTGGTAAACTTGTCTACTTGTTCACTTGTTTACTAACCAAGATACTCATCGTCACGAACGAGTATTTTTTCAATCTTACCAACATACATCGTATGAAGATCGCCATTAGGATAAGCCTGTTCAAAAACCTCCTTATCAATAAAACCACTTTCCTTTAGGTCTGCAGCATACTCTTTCTTACAAACAAGAACTAACTTAGCCTCCTTAAAATAAACACTATTATCAGCAAAAACCTTTGTCAATCCAGCCTTCTCTATCTTATTCTCATCACGTCCTGAAACAGAACCAAGATAAGCCATTTGCTTCTTAAAAGAGGCATCCATCACGCAAAGCGTAAAGTAATCTTCCTTATCTACAAAGGTCTTTGTATAGCGACTGGCACGTATATAGGCAACAACTGTTGGGTCGTTATGGCCCCACATACAGCCAATATGTCCCCAACTAATTGTCATCGTGTTACACCCATCCTGCTCATTACCAGCAGATAACAACATCCATTCCTTTCCTAAAAGGTTGAACGGATTAAACTTTAAATCCTTGTAACTAACTTCTTTCATCCTAAATAATCTTTATATATACACTTTAAACATTTATCAAATACAAAAGTAACACTTTTATCCGTTCTAACAAAGCACACAAGTAAAAAGATGACAAGTGAACAAGTTGCTTGTAAAGAAGACAAAGTAACATAAGAACACTCTTTATTGCATACAAATTAAGAAGTGGATAAGTTACTCATTATGTTATTATTCCTCCATCGTTCCTCTGTTACTGTGTCTTTCTCTGAGCAAACTGTTCTCTTATCAAACTACTATGTTACCCTGTCTTTCTCACAAGCAATTCGTTCACTCGTCTACATGTTCACTCGTCTACTCCTACAATATCTGTAGTTTTTCCAACATAATATTTGTCAGTTTTACACAAAATTCGTACCTTTGCAGTGATATTCTATCAATCATTCGCTTTAATTCGGGTGATTTATTATGATTAGTGGAAATATATTTAGTATAAATTGATAAAAAGGTAGACAACAGTGGATTCAGTATATAACAAATTAATAGCATTAGGTATTCGCCCATCTATACAGCGTGTAGCAATCATGAAGTATCTCGCTACTCACCACACCCACCCTACAGTGGAGGAGGTTTTCCTTGCATTGAAGAAACAACTTCCAACGGTGAGCCGTACAACAGTTTATAACACATTGAGAATGTTGTCAGAGCACGGAGCAGCATCAATGATTACCATTGATGATCATCGCGTATGCTACGACGGTATTACCGAGCCACATGCACACTTCTTCTGCAAGCGTTGTGAGAAGGTTTATGACTTTGAGGCAATGGAAATGCCACGCTATACTGGCGAAATTGGCAAGGGCTTTAGAATTGATGACACACAGCTTTACTATAAAGGAATCTGTCCTCACTGCCTTGAGACAATGAACGAAAAAGAGGAACTGAACTAAAGTCCCCGTCTCAAAATACACTAAGCGTGGTGTAACCAATGGTAAAACCATGAATAAGGTTGGTAAGTGGAGCTGAGTTGTAGAAGAAATGACAGGGCTATCCATACCCATTTATAATACAAAAACATTATAAAAAGACATTAATCATAAAGAATTATCAACGTTACTTGTGGCTATAGCTACAAAAAAAGATAGCCTAAAACAAGGCATTATCAGCAAAGTTTCACCACAAGCTCAACGGAGATAAATAAAGAAAAATAAACTGTGACTTTATTATAGTTCTCAGTAAAGTTAATGCGGATGCACGATTGTGCATCCGTTATTTGTTTCAAGAGGTCTCAACAGACAACGAAAGACGCTGAAAAAACTACACAAAATTCATCTCTATAGCACACCTTTTTACTCAAAAAAAGAGCTATTCGCTTGCAGTTGTAACTATCACTAAATCAAATAGTTCCATAACAGCGCTGTAAGAGGTGCCTAATTAGCGTTTAAAAGGGCGTTAATAAGACTTCAAAAGGGCATCTTTAGCAAGCCTAAAGGGCGTTAATTCAACTCCAATTGAGCATCAATAAAGATTAAATGTATGAATTTTATTTACAAAAAAGATTCATACAAGATAGTAAACATAAATTAAGAATCTTCAGAAAAATAGAGAAACAAGGTTTACCATGTGAGTTTTGGACTTTAACGATATGTCACACAGAGTCACAGAATGAATGGAGAACTACTAAATACAAAGCTATGGTAGACACGGAGAATACTTCATAGATTATGATAAAATAAAAAGTAAAAGAAAATATAAATATCAAACATCAAAGGTCAAAGTCCCAAACTGATTAACAACAAAATTAAGTCAAAGCAATAAGAACAAAAAAAGAGGCAATATCAAAATAAATTTGATATCGCCCCTCACTTTTTTAATGGCTAACAGCAACAGCACACTAAAGAAAATATCTACTAAGACATCCTTCTATGCTGTCGTAATCCATACGTCTATTAGTCATCCCACACGTTAGACTGGAATACTTCCCAAAGTGGAATTTCTGGTTTAGCGCCTACCTCGTCGTCCTCTGGATTGCCTTCGATAGGTTTAAACATATCACCATCACTGCCATTATTACCAGAGTTATCAATCTTTGAGAAAGGAGACAACATAATCTCATCTGCTAATACAGAACTCTCTACAGTAGTAGGCTTTATATATTCTTTCTTCATGACTATAATTACTTAACGAGTACCTTTTTGTTATTTACAATATAAACGCCTGCTGGCAATGTGTTCAACTGAGAATCATTCTCAGCAACCTTCTGTCCCTGGAGGTTGTAAACAGGAGTCTTGGCAGAGATACGCTCTGCTGCTACTACCCCTTCAATTCCAGTTACAACTCCAGTAACATCCTCATCATCAACAAAGATAGAGAGACCCTTAGCAGGAGCAGCACTGTTAATTTCTATCCAGCTTCTGAAACCCTTAACATTGAGAGCTTTGTTTGTGTAATACCACTTTCCGTCTTTTGCACCAATCACATAAGACAGAGCTGGAATAAAGGCAGTTTTAGTAACAAATGAGCCACAGAACTGAACAGTTCCATTCACTGTAGACGAAGCCTTTGCAGCCTCCTTGAATGTCTCAGAAGGAGTGAGATTAACAGGTACTACGTTATTGATTGTATAATAAGGTGCTGAGATAGTTAGCTTACTATTATCTGACAACGTTTTCTCATATGAGCCAGTTGCTACTGTTGCAGCACGCGTGGTCTTCATGATGTAAAGCGTATTTGCCTTCAAAACAACAGCATTATCATTAGAGAGGTCAACTGTCTTAAATCTAAGACGCAACTTCAACGCATTATCCTGACCTTCAAAAGTAGACAACTTAGCCTGGTCACCAAAAGCAGTCTTAAACTGAGCTGCAGTTAGGTTTACAGGAAGTGTGATAGATGCCCACTGGCCTGGTGTAAGCGTACGCTTAAGAATAAGTGTGTAAGCATTTGTAGTCTGTAAGCCCTGCTTATTAAGATAAGCAATAGAAGCCTGACTCTCATCCAAAATCATATCGTTATCACCACAATACTTCAACTGGAAATTGTCGAAAACAGTCCAGTCAAGTGGCTTATAAGAATCCTCAACCTTAATACCAACATTTAACTTAGCACCATCAGCTGGCACATAAACAAGGATAGAATTATTATACTTACCCGTTTCAAAAAGCTTAGCTGCCTTTACGTATGGACTTTCTGTTCCAGCATTAGCATCAGCTGTTTTATAAATCTTTGTCAAGTCAGTTTGGTCATATGTAAATTCATTACCAAAAACATTTAACATAGCAGAAACATTTGAACGACCATCTGTTATGCCATCAACATTAGCAAACAGACTTGCTTTCATACCGCTTCCAGTACCAGGGCTAAAGAAACCATCACATGAAACCTTATACCAACCCTTCTTAAGAGTAGTTACTTTCTGACTGACAGTACCATTTGCATTCGTATTATTACCAAGATTTCTTATAGAAGCATTCCAGTAGCTACCATAAACTCTTGTATACTTGTCTGGCCAACCATTAAATTGACCCACACCGACATAATAGGTATTTGGAGCCTTCACATTAAAAGCATAAATATTCTTATTAGAATTATCCTTTTCTTCTGCTGACAAGAAACCTGTTACCGTCCAGTTAGTAATACCACTATGACTTCTAACAAAGTCAGGATCAGACATCAAGAAGGTTGCATCAGCTGGAGCCTCAGCAGAAGCAAACTGACCTTTAAAGGCTTTTTTCAAATCATCAAGTGTTACAAATTTCCATTCACCATTTGTATTACCAACAGCTGAAGGATCTGCTGTAGGATAGTCATACAAAACACGATTAGAGTTTGAAGCACCAGACTTTACAACAAGATAACGCACACCCTTTACAATATCAGGCTGTTCATGCCCATTTTGATCAGTACTATTATCACAGCACAGTGTATAAGTCTTATTATTTGTTGCACTATAACTACTTGCCCTTTTGATAATCCATTTTACATTTGCATTATCCGTCTTACGATCACAGAATACACGATCCCAGCTTGACTGCTTGTCAGCATTATTGTCAGCAGAACTAACATAAGGGAAACCCAAAAAGTTTCCATCTGTAGTTGTCAACGCACCCTGAATAGTATAGGTATCAGTTCCTACACTGTTCAATTTCAACTCCAAACCAACATTGTAGGCATTAATAGCGGTACCCCAAACATCACCTACATTCAAATACTTACCAGTACCGACATTATACAAATAAACTTTGTTCATGTCTGCATTTGAATTCCCAATGACCGTTGAGATATCATTACCAATCCACTGGTAATTAGCATCCTGACCTTGTGCCTTTACATTTATAGAAATGGAAGACAACAGAACTGTCAGAACAAGCATTAAAAACACTCCTGATTTTCTACTCATAATTAAAGTTACATTTATAATAAGTTAATATTTAGTTATTATCTGTTATTTGTTTTTTAGTTGGTGTTAAATAGAGATCTTGTATCGTTCTATTACTTATAGTCCAATAGCAATAGGTGTTTAATGAAGATAAAACCTTACACAACATCTTTATATTCAACATATTTATCTATCAAATAGGACTTATGAAATATAAATACACCTATAGACCGCATTATTGAGTGCAAAGATAATAATTAATTTGTAATTATAAAACTTTTTCCAATATTTTTGTTAAATGTAGCTTATTCTGTCAACAAATACTATAATGGTATATATAGTTAACAGCCATGCGCATTCTGTTCCATAATACACAATATTACTCTACACCTTATTATATGTAAAGAGTTTGCAGATTAATAAATAGAAAATATCCTTACAAACGGAGAAATAATGACACAATAAACAGACCAACTACTGATACTTTGCATGAAAGAAAGTGCATTGTCTTTCATATAATAAAAAGTTTGGTAGTTTCAGTTGTTATTTGTATCTTTGCAGGTATTTAGAAAATAAGCAAAACAATTAGATAATATGGCAAAGAAATTCGCCGAGCACAAGGGACTTGACCTTGTTAGCACAAATCAGGAAATATTGAAAGCGTGGAAGAAGAAAGATATCTTCCACAAGAGTATTGATGAGCGTGAGGGCGAACCACAGTTCATCTTCTTCGAGGGACCTCCATCAGCTAATGGTCATCCCGGTATTCACCATGTATTGGCACGTGCCATTAAGGATACTTTCAACCGCTACAAGACTATGCAAGGTTTCCAAGTGCATCGCAAGGCGGGTTGGGACACTCACGGATTGCCTGTTGAGTTAGGTATTGAGAAAGAGTTGGGTATCACAAAGAAGGATATCGACAACCATGCATCTGACAAGTATATCTCAACAGAGGAATATAATCATAAGTGTCGTGAGAACGTAATGAAGTTTACTGCTGAATGGCAGCAGTTGACTGAGGAGATGGGTTACTTCGTTGATATGGAGCACCCTTACATTACATACGATAATAAATACATTGAAACATTGTGGTGGCTTCTCAAGCAGCTCTACAACAAGGGCTTGCTCTATAAGGGTTACACCATCCAACCTTACTCACCAGCTGCAGGTACTGGTCTGTCAAGCCACGAGCTTAATCAGCCGGGTTGCTATCGTGATGTAAAGGATACTACTGTCACAGCACAGTTTACTATCCCTACAGAGGATTGGAAAGCATTGGCTGAAAAGGCTAATTTACCTAAGGAGACATGGGGTAAGCCTTGCTTTGTTGCATGGACAACCACACCTTGGACATTGCCTTCAAACGTTGCACTTTGTGTTGGTCCAAAGATTGAATACGTTATTGTTGAGACCTATAACCCATACGATGCCGAGAAGTTGACACTCGTTATGGCTGCAAGTCGTGTAGCTGCCTATCTGAAGTCAGAAGGTGAGATTACCGATGGTGGCGAATTACCTGCCTACGATCGTGGAGACAAGTATGTTCCTTATCGTATCGTAGGTCGTGTGATGGGTACAGAGCTTGAAGGTCTGCACTATCAGCAGCTTATGCCATGGATTAAACCAGTTGAGCAGACAGGCGACTTTGCACCAAAGTTTGTGAACGACTATGCTGCAGTTCACCCAGAGAAGGTGTTTGCAAGTGAAGATGGTCGTGATAAGTTTGTGGAGATGGAGAGTGAGGCTTTCCGTATCATCCTTGGCGATTACGTCACCACAGATGATGGTACAGGTATTGTACACATTGCTCCTACCTTCGGTGCGGACGATGCTAAGGTGGCAAAGGATGCTAATATCCCTGCTCTCTATCTGATTTCAAAGAAGGGACAGACTCGTCCAATGGTTGATCTTCAAGGTAAGTACTATACTATCGACGAGTTAGACCAGAACTTTGTTAAGGCTTGTGTAAACGAAAAGGCATACGGTCACCACGCTGGCGACTATGTAAAGAGTTCTTACGATCCACGCTTCAATCCTAATGGCGTATGGGATAAGAAGGCTTCAGAGAAGGAAGAAGACTTGAACATCATTCTCTGCATGGAGATGAAGCAGGAAGGTACAGCTTTCAATATTCAGAAGCATGTACATAACTATCCTCACTGCTGGCGCACAGACAAACCTATCCTCTACTACCCTCTCGATAGTTGGTTCATCAAGGACACTGCTAAGAAGGAACGTATGGTAGAGTTGAATAAGACTATCCGTTGGCAGCCAGAATCAACTGGTACTGGTCGCTTCGGTAACTGGCTTGAGAACTTGAATGACTGGAACCTCAGCCGTTCACGTTTCTGGGGAACTCCATTGCCTATTTGGCGTGATGAAAACCGTGGCGAGAAGTGTATTGGTTCTGTAGAGGAACTTTACAACGAGATTGAAAAGTCTGTTGCTGCGGGTATCATGGAGAAGAATCCACTGAAAGAGGTGGGCTTCGTTGTTGGTGATTTCAGCCAAGAGAACTATGATAAGATTGATCTTCACCGTCCATACGTTGATGATATCGTCCTTGTAAATGATGAAGGAAAGCCAATGTATCGTGAGTCAGACCTTATTGACGTTTGGTTCGATAGTGGTTCTATGCCTTACGCTCAGCTTCACTATCCATTTGAGGGTGAGATTAATGCAGAAGGTTTGAAGGCTACAGGTAAGACTGAGGCTGAATATCGTGACCAGTTGGTACACTCATGCTATGAGGGTACGGCTGTTCCACCAGCATTCTTCCCTGCAGACTTCATTAACGAGGGTGTTGACCAGACGCGTGGTTGGTTCTTCACACTCCATGCAATAGCAACAATGGTGTTTGACTCTGTTGCCTTTAAGAACGTGATTTCAACAGGTCTTGTGCTCGATGCAAAGGGTAACAAGATGAGTAAGCACGTGGGTAACGTTACCAACCCATTTGAGATGATGAATAAGTATGGTGCTGACCCTGTACGTTTCTATATGATGACGAACAGCGAACCATGGGATAACTTGAAGTTCGATCCAGAAGGTGTTGACGAGTGTCGCCGTAAGTTCTTCGGTACCTTATATAATACATACAGTTTCTTTGCTCTCTATGCAAATGTTGACGGCTATGATGCCACTACATGTGAGGCTGTGAAGGCTGATGCACCAGAGATTGACCGTTGGATTATCTCTAAACTTAACTCACTCATCAAGGGTGTGACTGCTGAGTTAGAGGATTTCGACCCAACACGTGCAGGTCGTCTTATCGACTCATTCGTAAACAACGACCTTAGTAACTGGTACGTTCGTTTGAACCGTAAACGTTTCTGGGGTAAAGAAATGAGTACTGACAAGAAGAGTGCATACGACACATTGTACACCTGCCTGATGACAGTTGCACGTTTGTTGGCTCCATTCGCTCCATTCTATGCTGACCAGCTCTATTCAGACTTGGGTGGAAACTCAGAGAGTATCCACTTGGACCGTTGGCCAGTAGCTGACGAGGCTGTGATTGATGCTGACCTTGAAGCACGTATGGATATGGCACAGCGCATTACCTCTATGGTTTTGGCTCTGCGTCGCAAGGTGAACATCAAGGTTCGTCAGCCATTGGCACAGATTATGGTTCCTGCTATCGATGCAACTCAGAAGAAACATATCGAAGCCGTTGCAGACCTTATCAAGCACGAGGTGAACGTTAAAGACCTTACTTTCGTTGAGAGTCAGGGCATCCTTGTTAAGAAGGTGAAGTGTAACTTCCGTGTCATGGGTAAGAAGTTCGGTAAGCTGATGAAGCAGGTGGCAGCTCGTATGGATGCCCTTTCACAGGAAGAGATTGCTGCATTGGAAGCTGCAGGCGAATTCAACTTCGAGTTAGAAGGTCAGCCAATCAAGGTTGAGGCAGCAGATGTAGAAATCATCTCTGAGGATATCCCAGGCTGGTTGGTAAGCAACGAGGGTAACTTGACTGTTGCACTTGAAGTTGAACTGACAGAAGAACTCCGTCGTGAGGGTATGGCACGTGAGTTAATCAATCGTATCCAGAACCTCCGTAAGGAAACTGGTCTTGAGATTACCGACCGCATCTCTGTTGTTATTGAACCACACGCAGAGGCAGCAGCTGCAGTAGAGTCGTTCGGCGAACTGATTAAGACACAGGTTCTTGCTAATGACATCACACTTGCAGAGAATAATGGAGCTGATGTTGAGTTTGATGAATTCAACCTCCATATAGAAATCAAAAAGAACTAAATGAAATAGTTGGGGTGTGCAACTCGTACACCTATAAGCCAAAAACAATAGTGGACGTGTTTCGTACACGTCCCTATTATCAGGCTTTCAACAACCTCAAAATATTATAGAATACTTTCATAACCTAATTCAATTTTACCTTATGGAAACTAAGAAGCGTTATACCGATGAGGAACTCGAGGAGTTCCGCACGATAGTAAATGACAAGTTGGCAATAGCCAAGTCTGACTACGATGAAACGATGAAGATTCTGATGAACAAGAATACAAACGACGTTAATGACACATCACCAACATATAAGGCACTGGAAGAAGGCAGTTCTAACCAAACTAAGGAAGAACTCGTACAGATGGCACAACGTCAGCAGAAGTTTATCCAAGCACTACAGGCAGCGCTTGTCAGAATCAACAATAAGACTTACGGCATCGATCGTATCACTGGAGAACTTATTCCAAAGGAGAGACTGCGCATAGTACCACATGCAACACTGAGCGTAGCATCCAAGATGGCAAATAAAAATCACTAATGAGTAAACAGAAAAAACAAAGCTTGATAGCCACCTTGCTAATTATTCTATTAATCCTAATAGACCAGATTATCAAGGTTGTTGTCAAGCTTAATATGAATTTAGGCGAATCTATCCATATCTTCGATTGGTTCCAAATACAATTTATCGAGAACAATGGTATGGCATGGGGTATGGAATTGGGAAGCAAACTCTTCCTTAGCATATTCCGTATAATTGCTATTGGTTTCCTTATTTGGTATATTGCTAATCGTATCAAACACGGAGCGAGAATGGCTTATATCATTGTATTGTCAATGATTACAGCAGGTGCAGCGGGTAATATCTTCGACTCCCTCTTCTATGGTCAGATATTTACAGCATCTACACCCTATTACATAGAAGGAGCCACACCGGCAACCCTCGTTTCATGGGGAGAAGGATATGCGCCTGTACTAATGGGTAAAGTGGTGGATATGTTCTACTTCCCACTCTTCCATGGTACATTCCCTGACTGGTTCCCATTCTGGGGTGGTGAGTCATTTATCTTCTTCTCACCTATATTCAACTTTGCGGACTCCTGCATTTCAGTAGGTGTCATTACGATTATCCTTGCCTTCCGTAAGGATTTCAATGGCTGGGTGCCAACTATGGCCAAGAAGGTTACTGATAAAGAAAACATTACTGATAATCAGTAGATAGACAATGAGAAGTAAAAAACTGGTTCGTTCCTTTGCCACTCTTTGTGGGTTACTGCTTGCAATCTTCGTTGTAAGTTGTAAACCTTCTATCCCTTCAGAGTATATCCAACCTTCGGAAATGGAAGATATGCTCTACGATTATCACCTTTCCATGGCAATAGCCAATCGTGAAGGTTATACAGATGTCAGACAGAAAGCTTTTAAACTCGCTGTAATGAAGAAATATGACGTATCGGAAGAAAAGTTCGATAAGTCTCTTCAATACTATATGCGACATACCGAACAGCTACACGACATCTATGTAGAACTTACCAAACGACTGGAACGTGAGGCGCGTGCACAAGGTGCATCAGAGAGTGAATTAGCCCAGTATGGTGATATCACTTCAAAGGGAGATACCACCGATATTTGGCGAGGCAACCGTACTTTAATACTTTCTCCTTACGCTCCAGTAGATCGTGAATCCTTTGAAATCAAGGCAGACACCGCCTTCCACAAGGGTGACCGACTCCTCTTGAGTTTCAATTCACAGTTTATCATACAAGATGGTATGCGTGATGCTATTATCATGATGGCTGTTACCTATTCTAATGATAGTATCGTAACACAATACCAGCACATTACGTCTGACTCCCGCAACACCATGACGATTGATGCTGGGGATTCATTGCGTATCAAGAACATCCGTGGCTACTTCCTCATGCTGAAGGGACAACAGCCAACGACTACCTTCAAGATGCTTATTCTCAGTAATATCCATCTTGTTCGTATGCATATACAAAAGCAGGAACCAACACAACCGACTGATTCTCTGCAGGAATCTGATCCAATCAGAACGATTGGTGGTGAACCTGTCAATCCTCAAACACCACCAGACCAGCCAGCTGGACCACCGACAAGAACGCCAGCTGATGCGATGAAGGAACGAGGAATACCTACCAGCCCCGATAAGTTATGACCGATAGAAAAAAATCGATAAGACGTATCGGAGCCAACATCATTGAAACAGCGACTGGAACGATAGAACAAGGAATAGTTGTCATTGAAGACGGCATTGTCCTCGACACCTATCCATTCACTGAGGAAGAGCCTATGACTGAATGGACAACAGGGACTATCACGATACAGCCTGACAATGATGGTAAGCTCAGAGCTTACAAAGGCAATCAATTACTGAAATGATTCTGTTCTCTTGCCGTGAAGCAGACAACAGACACAACTATAAAAGAAAGGATCTGATAGCCAATGAGTTTGTTATTAAATCTTTTATTATCCATACTACCTTTCGGTTCACCAGTTCACATTCCAGTGCAATTGGCGGGCAACTTTGGAGAACCACGCCCCAACCACTTCCACGGAGGTATTGATATCAAAACCGATCGTGAAGTAAATCTCGGTGTCTATTCCATTGCCGATGGCTATATATCAGGGGCTATCGTTGAAAAATATGGCTATGGACGTGCGATTTTGGTCACACACCCTAATGGATATACCAGTTGTTATGTCCATCTCAACCGCTTCACTCCACAGATTGAAGCAGCCGTTCGTAAATGGCAATACCAACATCAACAATTTGCTTGTGACGTTAAATTCCGACCAGGAGAATTTCCTGTGAAGAGAGGACAGTTCATTGGATTGAGTGGTAACACTGGTTCATCACAAGGTCCACACATCCATTTAGAGATGCACAAGACGAAAGGAGAGAACCTTTATGACCCTCTCAACTTTCTCAAGCATATTGTAAAAGACAAGACAGTCCCCGCTGTTTACTCCTTTAAGTCTTATCCTCAACCAGGAGAAGGTGTATTCCAACACTCCCCAGAGTCACGTATCTTCACCTTTGACAAGGGATACTTCCAAGCTTGGGGAAAGGTCGGCTTTGGTGTGAGAGCAAGTGATCACATGGACGATGTGTATAATAACTTTGGTATCAGATACACACAGCTCTATTGTGATGGTAAACTTATTTTCTCTTCGGATGTGAATAATATCCCTACAAGTTGTCACAGAATGGTCAATTCGTGGGGAGACTATGACCACTTCCTTTCTACGAAGATATGGTTTATGAAGTCTTATATCGAACCTGGTAACACGCTTCCTATCCTACGAGCCGATGCTAATAAGGGTATTATCAACTTCAACCAGCAACGCGACTATCACCTCCGTTATGTTATAAGAGATGTCTTTGGCAATCAAACTATAAAGGAGTTCACTGTGAGAGGCGAACCTGAGGCTATTCCAATTGTACATCGTCCAGACGGCATAAGCCCACTCTATTATAACAAAGACAATCATTTTGAAGCAGAGGGGGTACGACTGAACATCCAAAAAGGTTTACTTGCAAAGAATGGCTGGTTACAACTACAACACGGCAACACAAGCAATGCACACTCTATGGCTTATACCTTCTCTAAGGCTGCATATCCTCTATTCCACTATGCAGAGATAAGCCTCAAACCAACTGGAACAGTACATGATCCAAAGAAGTTGTATGTTGCCATGCGAAACAGCTTAAATGCTGACGCGCCCGCATCCTATTGTGGGGGAACCTACGCTAATGGTTGGGTTACAGGACGAATGCGCGAGTTAGCTTGTGCCTATTTCCTTGCCTATGATGAGACTCCACCAATGATTACAGAGCTAAATCTCAATCCACGCAGTTTATCGTTTAAAATAACTGATGAGGGTAGCGGACTGCAAAACTATAAGGCTTATCTCGATGGGCAGTTTATTCTTCTGCAGTTTGGTAAGAATAAAGAATTATTCTTCTGTAACCTTGCAGAAACACCAGTACGTCCTACTGGAAAAGAACGGACATTGAGGATTATCGCAACAGACAACCGATATAATAAGAAAGAATATCTGACTAAAATAAAGTATTAACAATTTAAATTGTAGAATATGAAGAAATCATTTGCAACACTGTTCTTCCTTACAATGATTACGTATGCCAATGCATGTACGAACTTCATTGCAACAAAAGGAGCAACAACGGACGGTTCCGTCTTCGTAACTTATACCGCTGATGATTACGGCTTGTTTACTAACCTGTGTCATTATCCTGCAGGCACTCACGCAAAGGGTGACCGCCGTGAGATTATCGATTATGACACCCACGAGAGCCATGGCTTTATCCCAGAGGCTCCAGTAACATACAATGTCATTGGAAACATCAATGAGTATCAGGTTAGTATTGGTGAAACAACATACGGTGGCCGTGAAGAAATGGTTGATAAGGATGGTATCATCGATTATGGTTCACTGATGTATCTTGGCTTACAGCGCAGTAAGACAGCTCGCGAAGCTATCAAGGTAATGACTTCACTCGTTGAGACCTACGGCTATAACTCTGGTGGAGAGTCATTCACTATCGCCGACCCTAACGAGGTATGGTTGCTTGAGATGATGGGTTGTGGTGGTGACAAGAAGCAGAAGGTTGTTTGGGTTGCTGTACGCATCCCTGATGGTATGATTTCTGCTCATGCTAACCAGAGTCGTATCGGACAGTTCTCAACTTATAATACAGAGGTTATCACCTCAAAGAACTGCATCAGCTTTGCACGTTCAAAGGGTTGGTTCACTGGCAAAGACAAAGACTTCAACTGGAAGATGACCTACGCAGCACCAGACTTTGGTGGTCGTCGCTGGTGTGATGCTCGTGTATGGAGCTACTTCAACCACTTCAAAGATATGTCACGTTGGTTGCCATGGGCATTGGGTAAAGACCCTAACGCAGAGGATATGCCACTTTGGATTGAACCAAACACAAAGGTCGACTTGGCTAAGATGGAAGCTTGTATGCGCGACCACTACGAGGGCACTCCATTGTCACTTGATCAGGACATCGCACAGGGTATTTGGAACTCACCTTACCGCCCTACTCCACTGAAGTTTGAAGTAGATGGCAAGCAGTGTTTCAATGAGCGCCCTATCTCAACACAGCAGACAGGTTTCTCTTACATCGCGCAGCTCCGTTCATGGTTACCACGTGAGATTGGTGGTATCCTCTGGTTCGGTAACGATGATGGAAACATGGTTGCCTACGTGCCAATCTATTGCAGCAATACCGAGCGTGCAGAGTGTTTCAACACACCAGGTGCAGATGCTGTAACCTTCTCTGATAAGAGTGCTTTTTGGGTATGCAACTGGGTCAGCAACATGGTTTACCCACGTTACTCTCAGCTCTTCCCAGCATTGAAAGAGGTGCGCGACTCACTCGACAACTCTTATTTTGCTGCACAGAAGGGTGTTGAAGAGAAGGCACAGGCCCTCTATGCTACCGACAAGGCTGCTGCTGTGAAGTATCTCAACGACTACTCTGTTCAGAAAAGCGACGAGATGATTGCACGCTGGCGTGACTTGGCAATCTATCTGATTGTGAAGTTTAACGATATGACTATTAAGCCAGAGAAGGACGGCAAGTTCCTCCGCACTTCAACAGGTCTTGGCGAACGTGTAAAGCGTCCTGGTTACAGCGACTACTTTAAGCGTGAACTGATTAAACAGAGTGGCGATAAATTCGTTATGCCTAACCAGTAAACATCAAAAAGAAGCAAGCTTAGATAGTGAATTGAATTTCATCATCTAAACCTCATATATTGATAAAGAGGCTATATTCGTCAGAGAGTATAGCCTCTTTTGTTTGCCCTCAGAGATAATATTTTCAAAAAATAACTTGCATTATTCCTTATAAAGTTTTATTTTTGCCTTGAATAAAACTTTTTAATATGGAACTTTTAGAAATATTTTTCTTTTTGATAACACTCCTTTTAATGCCATTTATAACTCATGGAAAGCCTTGGCCATTGAAATTGTTATACATAGGAGTCTGCGGTTTCTTTACTCCGATAATAGGAATTCCTATTTACCTCTATCTAATGAGGTAGAACCACTTATCAAAGGTAAATTTTCCTTTATACAATAACTGACTGTTATCATCTTTTCAAGACAAATCTGTTCGTCGTGGACTAATAATCTATTCGGCTTTAACTCGACTGCTATCTGGTAAAACTTAGCAACTCTTTTGTATCATATTTAGTATGCGCACCATTGGTGCTAAGCCTTAGCACGATATGTGCGGAGCATCAACACAATATGTGCTAAGGCTCAACACAACGGCTAAAAATAGGCGGAGAAGGTCAACTTTGTAACAACTAAGAACTTATAAACACATATCCATTATTCAATAATGACATACTAATAAACAGAAAAGAGGTTGATTCTAATGCTACATTGTGCAGCCTTCGAATCAACCTCTTCGACTATATTAGTCTAAAATTGGAGAACTATTCTTCTTCTTCCTTCACTTCTGCCTCATGCTCAGCAATCAACTTCTGCTGGATATCATTTGGAACAAGTTCGTAACTTGCGAACTTTGTTGTGAAACTTGCACGACCACCAGTGAGAGAACTCAATGAGATACTATAGTTAGCAAGCTCCTTCAAAGGAATCTTTGCCTGTAACTTCTGATAACCTGCTTCAGAATCCATACCCATAATCATGGCACGACGCCCCTGCAAGTCGCTCATCACGTCACCCATATAGTCGCCTGGAACAAAGACCTCTAAGTCATAGATTGGCTCAAGAATCTTTGGACCTGCTGCCTTGAAGGCATCTGAGAACGCATGACGGGCAGCCAAAGTGAATGAAAGCTCATTAGAGTCAACTGGGTGCATCTTACCGTCATAGACTATTACACGTACATCACGTGCATAGCTACCTGTCAGTGGACCACGCTCCATACAATCCATCACACCCTTTAAGATAGCAGGCATGAAGCGACCATCAATAGCACCACCAACAACAGAGTTGATGAACACGAGTTTACCACCCCATGGGAGGTCACGCTCTTCGCGTCCCTTAATATTCATCTTAAACTCCTGTCCATTGAACTTATAGGTTGTTGGATCAGGCATACCCTCTGCGTATGGCTCAACAATCAAGTGAACCTCACCGAACTGACCAGCACCACCACTCTGTTTCTTATGACGGTACTCAGCCTTTGACTGCTTAGTAATTGTCTCACGATATGGAATCTTTGGCTCCTTGAAAGTCACCTGAAGTTTCTCATTGTTCTCCAAACGCCACTTCAAAGTACGTAGGTGGAACTCGCCCTGTCCATGGACGATTGTCTGCTTCAACTCCTTACTCTGCTCAACAACCCATGTTGGATCTTCCTGACGCATCTTCAATAAAGCAGCCATAAGCTTCTCTGTGTCCTGTGAGCTCTTAGCTTCAACGGCACGAGAGTATTTAGAGTTTGGATATTTAATGAAATCAAAACGCTGGTCAGTACCCTTACCATTCAAGGTGTTACTTGTCTTAACATCCTTCAGTTTCACGGTACAACCTAAGTCACCTGCATTCAACTGGTCAACTGGAATACGGTTAGCACCTGCACAAGCATAAAGCTGTCCCATACGCTCCTTTGAGCCACGATCAGAGTTAGTCAAGTCGTCACCCGACTTCACACAACCACTCATCACTTTGAAATAGCTTACCTCACCGATATGTGGCTCCATACCCGTCTTGAAGAAGTAAAGTGACTCTGGACCATTACTGTCTGGAGCAACCTCCTCACCACGAGTATTATGAATCTTAGGCATCTCGTCAACGAAAGGAACAACATTACCCAAGAACTCCATCAGACGACGAACACCCATACTCTTACCTGCACAAACACAGAAAACAGGGAAGATAGAACGGGTTACAAGACCCTTACGGATACCTGTACGCAACTCATCCTCTGTCAGTGTCTCCTCTTCAAAGAACTTCTCCATCAAGCCTTCATCATTCTCGGCAGCAGCCTCAACGAGCGCCTTATGAAGTTCCATCGCCTTATCCATCTGGTCTGCCGGGATATCCTCAATAATAGGTTCGCCTCCTTCTGGCTTCCAACTATATTTCTTCATCAACAGAACGTCAATCAAACTGTTGAAACCAGGACCTGTCTCAATAGGATACTGCACAGGAACACACTTTGAACCATAAATCTCCTGCATATTGGAAATGAGGTTATCAAAGTCACACTTGTCAGAATCCAACTGGTTAATAAGGAAGATAACAGGCTTCTTGAGTTTTTCGGTATAGCGGAAATTGTTCTGTGTACCTACCTCTGGTCCATACTGACCATTGATAAGAATAACAGCCTCATCGGTTACATTGAGGGCAGTAATAGCGCCACCTACGAAGTCATCACTACC
Source organism: Prevotella melaninogenica (assembly GCF_003609775.1). Lineage (NCBI taxonomy): Bacteria > Pseudomonadati > Bacteroidota > Bacteroidia > Bacteroidales > Prevotellaceae > Prevotella > Prevotella melaninogenica. The sequence goes on along the minus strand of NZ_AP018050.1, from coordinate 931,431 downwards.
TGGACAGTCAATGATATTCAGTTTCTTATTATTCCACTCAACATGGAATACTGTTGGGAACACTGAGTAGCCATACTCCTGCTCAACAGGGAAATAATCGCTAACAGTATTCTTAGCTTCTACTGAACCGCGGCGCTTAATGACACCAGCTTCGAACAACATACTTTCGGCAAGAGTAGTCTTGCCGCTACCGGCACTGCCAACCAAGGCAATGTTCTTAATCTCGTTTGTCTGATATACTCTCATATCTGATAGATTTAAGCTGTTAGTAATAATTTATTTCGTCTCAAGGGACAAGCCGTAGCTCATCAATTCTGCGGTCTAAGTTATACATTTTCATCGAAAGCACCAAAGTTTCTTACGAAAAAAACGAAATCTTTTAAAACTTATTAGTACATTTGCATTACTTCTTGTAAGGCATACATTAATATATACGCATATACACTTATCATGTCAGGATTATACATTCACATTCCTTTCTGTGCCAGTCGCTGCATTTACTGTGGTTTCTATTCTACTGTGCCCGCAAAGAAAAAGGACGAAAGACTTTCTGTAGAAGAACGCTATGTGAAAGCTATCTGCCATGAGATGGAACTGCGTACGGAGAAGGACGACGACTATTTTGGTGGAAGAACAAGCGGTTTGTCAACTATCTATTTGGGTGGTGGCACTCCTTCCCAACTTTCTTTCGAGAGTCTAAAGAAGATATTCCAGACAATAAATGAGGTATATCACATTGGTTTAGAATGGGATATAGAGAACAACACTTGCATCACAGCGACTCCTATCGAAGTCACAATGGAGTGTAACCCCGATGATGTAACGGAAGAGTTTGCACAGAACTTGCGTTCTCTTCCTATCAATCGAATCTCTATGGGAGCGCAGACTTTCTCAGATGAACGCTTACGCTTCCTGCATCGTAGACATACAGCTGACGAGGTAGAAACAGCGGTCAAACGCCTAAGAAACGTAAACATTGAAAACATATCGGTAGACCTTATGTTTGGCTTTCCCAATGAAACACTTGAAGAATGGAAAGAAGACATTGAGCGATTGCTTGCATTAGACATTGAGCATATCTCAGCATATAGTCTTATGTATGAAGAAGGGACTCCCCTCTATCGCCTTCTTCAAGCGGGAAAGGTCAAGGATATGGACGACGAACTTTATCGTCAGATGTACGACACTCTCATCGACCACTTAGCCGAAGCTGGTTATGAACAATATGAGATTAGTAACTTTGCCAAGCTTAAAGTTCAAACCTCAAACCTCAAACCTCAAAGTTCAAAGTTCAAAGTTCAAAGTTCAAAGTTCAAAGTCCCAAGTCCTTTCCGTTCCCAACACAATAGTTCGTATTGGCATAATGTACCTTATATTGGCATCGGAGCCTCTGCTCATTCCTACGGCAATGGTAAGAGAAGTTGGAATATAGCAGATACTAAGGCTTATATTATTGCAATTGAAGAAGACAGACTACCAAGCGAAGAAGAGGTAATCGATGCAGATACACATTATAACGATATGATTATGACAGCCCTCCGCACGTGTGAAGGAATTAATCTTTCAACGCTCTCTGCTGAATACCAAGCTTATCTCATGCGCCTCGCCAAGCCTTTACAACAACAAGGTTTATTGATAGAAGACAATGGTTGGCTTCATCTTACTCGTGATGGTATCTATGTCAGCGACTCCGTTATGAGCGATTTAATGAAGGTATAAGTACATCACTAATATTCATCAACACCCAATATTCACCATCCAACACCTAATCCTCCCATGACCAACGAAGAATTTGAAAAGAAATGGGCTGAGAATCGCAAAGAGATTCTTGCCAACAACGAAGAGTATCAGCGTATTACCCAGAGCTATAATGGTTCGGGCTGGATTGACTATGTCATCTTCATTGCTGGTTTTATTATCTGTGAGAACTATACAAAGACGATTGTAAACAGCATTGTACTTCAATATCTCCTTGCCCTTGTGGGTATGCTCGTGATATGGTTGGGCTATCGCCTTATCAAAAGTCTATTCAACAGCAAGCAGACATTAGCAGAACTCGAAGAAAAGATAAAACAACAATACAAAGATTCTATTGGTGGGTAAAGCCCCCTTTATACAAAATATTGGGCAAATAGGATTTGTTATTCCTATCTGCCCAATATTTATTTTACAAGTGAATAGCTTTACAAGTGAAGATCTTTACCAGCAAACTCGCTACTCATATCAATAAACACCGCAAATAACGGTAATCATCATTATGAATTCTGAATTATAAATTATGAATTACCCTCGCTCTTTTTCTCCTTTGCAGGTGGCAATATCAGGTTCAAGATAACGCCCACCATAGCTGAAAGTCCAATACCACTAATAGAGAAGCTACCCCACTGCAGTACAGCACCACCAATACCCATCGTCAATGTAACAGAGATAATAATGATATTGCGTGTGCGGTTGAAGTCTACCTTATGCTGAATAAGGTTCTGAATACCCACAGAAGCAATCGTACCAAAAAGCAATAACATGATTCCTCCTAAGACTGCAGGAGGAATACTCTGCAGAAGCGCACTCAACTTTCCGATTACTGAGAAGACAATAGCTGTTGCAGCAGCAATACGGATTACCTGAGGATGGGTCACCTTTGTAATACTCATCGCACCAGTCACCTCACTATAAGTTGTCACTGGAGGGCCACCAAAAAAGCAAGCTGCCAAACAAGCTAAACCATCACCCAACATCGTACGATGCAAACCTGGTGACTTTGTAAAGTCTTTATCCGCCACAGCACTTACCACATACACATCACCCACATGCTCAATCACAGGAGCTATCGCCACAGGAATCATATAAAGGAATGGTTCCCAAGCAAACTGTGGCATCTGGAAATTGGCTAATGCAGGTGGCAAGGCAAACCAAGGCGCAGCCTCTACACCTGAGAAATCAATAATACCCATAAAGGCAGCTACGGTATAACCTACAGCAATACCGCAAATTACAGGAACTAACTTCATCAAGCCACGTCCCATAGAGAGAACTGTCACAGCCGTTCCCAATGAGATAAAGGCTATGAGCCAGTTTGTTTTCGCCATGTCTACTGCCGCCTTTGACAGAGAAAGACCAATCAGAATGATAACAGGACCAATAACAACGGGTGGGAAAAGCTTATCCAACAGTTTCTTTCCTTGCCATTTAATCAGTGCTGACATCACGAAATAAACAAGTGCAACACCAGCTATTCCTGCCAATGTTCCGGGCATACCCCACTGCTTTGAAGCAGAGATAATTGGAGCGATAAAGGCAAAGGAAGAGCCCAAAAAAATAGGAACCTTACCTTTCGTAACCAAATGAAAGATAAATGTTCCTAAACCTGCTGTGAATAACGCTGTTGCTGGGTCAAGTCCCACGAGCAAAGGGACGAGAACAGTAGCACCGAAAGCAACAAAGAGGAATTGTACTCCCACTATTGTCTTTCGCATCGGCGATAGTTGTAAATTACTCATGTATAGAATGATTTTTATTAGTATTTGTCAGAGATGTATTAATACGCATTCAATTTGCAAAAGTATAAAAAATGTATGGCATAGTGGTTGAAATAAGAGAAAAAATGACTTTTAAGTAGAAAAAGAACCCCTTTATACGTAACAGACCAATTCTTTTTGTATCTATTAGGCATCTTTTTCTAACTCTAAACATATAATATGTTATGACATATCTATCCAACTACTATAAATAACTTATCCCCACGCTACTGGTGCTTGTAAACTATTTTCATACAAATCAAAACCAATTCATGCTCTTTTGGCTTCTAAAAGACGCCCAATTGACTTGCAAAAGATGCCCTTTAAGACCCTTACTAACGCCCTTTTGAAGTCCTATCAAGCACCTTTTCTCATACTACCTTATAACTAACTGATTTCCTGCTAATTGCAAACTTGCTTTTTATGTGGGTTTTTACTATTATTTATAGGCGTTTTACCCGAATATATGTAATAGTTTTTCAAAACATCATCGACGTTGAACTATCACATAAATGATGACGGGTGCGCCAATAAGTGGTGTGACGGCATTGAGTGGAATAATACCTGCTTCCCCAGGAAGATAACAGATAAAGTTACAAAGCAAAGCAATAGCAGCACCGCTTAACACTGTTCCAGGAAGGAGTACCTGATGATTTTCTGTACGGAACAAGAGACGAGCTATATGCGGAATAGCCAAACCAATAAACGAGATAGGTCCACAAAAAGCTGTTGTGATAGCAGTTAACAGTCCTACAACAACTAATAATATATTACGAAGTTGGCGCGTACTGATACCTAAACTCTCAGCATATTGTGGTCCTAAAAGTAGGATATTCAGTGGTTTAATCAATAGAAAGGATACACCGATACCCATCAGACACAGTATAGAGAATAGAGGAATATGACTCATTGAGACACCTCCAAAATTGCCCATTCCCCATACCATATAACTCTTTACGCCTTCTTCTGATGCAAAGAAATTCAGTAGAGAGACGGCGGAAGAGGAGACATATCCCACCATAATACCCACTATCAGCAATAAAACGCCGTTGCGTACCATAGTAGAAAGAAATAAGATGAGTGCTGTCACAGCGATTGCACCAACGAAAGCAGCAGTGAGAATAGCAAGAAAGCCCGAGGCAGTAAACATTGATGTTGATACAGTTCCACCTAATAACAACATCACTAAGGCAACACCTAAACCCGCACCTGAACTGATACCAAACACATCAGGACCTGCCAAAGGGTTACGAAAGGCTGTTTGAAGCATTAAACCACATACAGACAAGGAGGCTCCACAGAGTATAGCGGTGAGTGTTTGAGGGAGTCGGTTCTCTAAAATAATGTACTGCCAGCTTTCCTTTCCCATAAAACGACCACACAGAATATCCAATATATCAGCAAAAGGTATCTGAACCGAACCTGTTATAAGATTCAATCCAAACAGAAATAAGATACTTACTGCTAAGCTTATAAAAAGAAGAATATTCCGTTTCATCATCTTATCGTTTCAAATCTATTAATCTTCTAACTTCTGATAATAACGCAACGGAGCGATATGCAAATCGGGATGGAAGAGTTGAATTAAGTCTGATAGTAACCAATCAGGACGCCAACTAACCTCCTCAAAGTAGGGCTTGCTATCCACCTTACAGCCATAAATCTCTTTTGTTTGATAAGGTTTCAGCTTAACATACCCCTGATACTCAGACAATAAAAGACGACGATTGAAATTACCATTGTAACTTAACACCCAAAAATCACTTTGTCCGAACTTATCCAAGATCGTCTCAAAAGGCATTGCAAGACTTCCACTATGCTTATCATTAGAATAAGCATAACGCCCATGGGCATCCTTATAAAGTAAGCCCACACTGCTCTCACCACCTGGTAAATACCAAACAGCACCCACCTTCCTGTCTGGAAGGATACTACGAGTTATCTTACTCTGGCTTGCCTTCTGACTTAAAGACTTATAGTTTTGTTCAACAACAGCGAATAACGAGTCGGCTTCCTGCTCCCGACCATAGAGAAGACCATAAAACTTCATCCATTCTGCACGCCCCAAAGCAGAACGTTCCATGTAGTCAGCACATTCGATTATGGGTACTCCTATTTGTTCTAAACGGCCATAACCACCACTATTTTCGAAAGGGGAAAGCAGGACTGCATCTGCATTTAAGTCTATAATTCGCTCGACATCAGGCTTCATTGCATCTCCACAGTCTACAATACCCCCTTTTACTCTTGCGCGTTTCTGAATATCAGGGATAATCATATACTTCAAATCGGCAACACCAGCAATAGCTTTCTGTGTCTGAAGCATCTCAACAAGATTGGCATGGGCTGTCGTGAAGATAACACTTTTGCGTAGAGGGGTAACAACCTTTGTACCATCATCAGGAACTTTTACATCCTTCCCACGCTCAATAAGATAGTAAGTATGTAGGATAGTTCCCTCTTTCCAAGGGTTTAACAATCGTACAATCACATAATCCTCCGTACGTTCGATAGTAATATTTCGAGCATACTGTAGTTCTGTTTTTGTCCCTTTATCGCTTTTATCAGCCACAGGTTTCTGATAGTTGTTACAGGATAAAAACAGTAAAAGATAGAGAGTAAATACCAATAACTGTCGCATAAACAAGAATTTGTTATGCAAAAATACAAAAAAAGAAAGATTATTTTGCTTGATAAGAATATTTTTTATAAATTCGCCCACAATTTATTAAACAATCTAAATCTATTAAACTAAACAACTAAAACCATGGCAGAAGAAAAGTCTAATGAACTTAGTAGCCACATTGAGATGAAGAAAGTCTGGGAACTTTTAGCCATCATCGTGGTTACAGCCATTATTTGGAACCTTCCCACAAGCAGTTTTGGCATTGATGGGTTAACCGTAGTACAGCAACGCATCATTGCAATCTTCGTGTTTGCCACCCTATCGTGGCTGACGGAGTGTATTCCAGCATGGGCAACGTCGCTGAGTATCATGGCTATCATGTGTGTCACCGTTTCGAAGAATGCTTTTGGAGTCTTCAAAAGTGACGGCATCGGTGAGCTACTTGATTCAAAGGAAATTATGGCATCCTTTGCAGACCCAATCATTATGCTCTTCCTTGCGGGCTTTATCTTAGCGATAGCTGCATCGAAGTCGGGACTTGACACGCTCTTGGCACGTAACCTTATCAAGCCTTTTGGTAACAAGAGTGAGAATGTTCTTTTGGGTTTCCTGCTTATCACAGGACTCTTCTCTATGTTCATTTCAAACACTGCGACTGCTGCATTGATGCTCACTTTCCTTACTCCTGTCTTTGCAGCATTGCCTGCTAATGGTAAGGGACGTATCGCTTTGACAATGTCTATCCCTGTTGCAGCCAACCTTGGCGGTATGGGAACACCTATTGGTACACCTCCAAACCTCATTGCACTTAAATATCTTAATGACCCAGCAGGACTTAACATGAATATCGATTTCATGCACTGGATGGCGTTTATGGCACCGCTTGTGATTGTTCTGCTTCTCTTGTCATGGAGAATTATTCTTTACTTCTTCCCATTCACACAGAAGACTATTCATCTAAAGATTGATGGTGAGGTACACCGTGGATGGCGTATGTGGGTTGTTATCATAACCTTTATTGTGACAATCCTTCTATGGGTAATTCCAAAGGATGTCACAGGTATTGACACCAACACTGTTTCAATGATTCCTATGGCAATCTTCGCTATTACTGGTGTTATCACCGCAAAGGATATGCAGGAGATTAACTGGAGTGTCATCTGGATGGTTGCCGGAGGCTTTGCAATTGGATTGGGTATGAACGGATCAGGCTTGGCTGATGCTGCTATCGAGAGTATTCCTTTCGGCAATTGGAGTCCTATCGTTATCCTTGCTATCTCTGGTTTGATTTGTTACTTCCTTTCTAACTTCATTTCAAACACAGCAACAGCTGCTCTGTTAGTACCTATCCTCGCCGTGGTATGCCGTGGTATGGGTGACAAACTCGGTGGTATTGGCGGTACAAGCACTGTCCTCATCGGTATTGCCATTGCAGCTTCTACTGCTATGTGTCTGCCAATCTCTACTCCACCGAATGCTATTGCTTACTCAACAGGACTTGTGAAGCAGAACGATATGCTCAAGGTGGGTCTGACCAGCGGTATTGTTTCCCTCATTTTGGGTTACATACTACTGTACTTCATCGGTCAGTTACACTTCCTCGGATAAAGAGTTCATTCCCTGTAATCACATTTTGATTAGAATCTTATGAGAAAGTTCTTCAGCTACATAACACTACTCTTGATAGTATTACCTTTCATGAGTTGCCAAGAAAAGAAGGCGGAGGCTAATGTTCCGAAGTGGATTCTATCTATGGTAAGTGAGAGCAAGAACACAAGTGTTGAGAATGATTTCTCAAAGATACTGTCTGACAAGCGTACTCCCTATATCGGTTATATTGGGACTGAATATCAGAAGCTCACGATAGACATTCAAAAAGTTCAACGAACGGACGACAACCAATATGATGTCAGCGGCATCACTGCTGTCAAAAGTAATCGTTGTAACTTCCGTGGAACCATTGATATCGTTGAAAACAGGGAATTTACTCACCCTACATACGGTGTGGACGACTCAATGAAGGGGCAGTTCAAACGACGTGGATGTAGTATTGCGAAGTATAACTTTGAAGAAGAAAACAGCCAGACGGGAAGTGGTGTCTTCACTGGTTATCTGCTGTTCTATTGGTATGAAACCAACGATGGCAAGTTCGTTTATGACGACATTGATAGCCATTCGGACTCCTATTGTAATATTCAGTATGCAGGAACATGGACAAGCAACAAGACTAAAAAGTCTAAACCATGCGCATGGGGACAATACCGAGTACCAAACAGCGGAGACCTTGACATAGGAACAGGAGACTTTTCTGTCAATCCTAAGTACGTTAAGAACGGCTGGGAAAAGAAATAAGTGGTCAGAACGAAATACAATTCGCTTGACCTCTACGACATACACAGACTACGTCACACTATAACAAGACGTATCTCTGTGAATATCCTAAATAAAGGGGCACACGCTATGTGTGTCCCTTTTTTATTCCACAAACACGTTATTATTGATCAATCCTTTGTTATCAGAAAATAAATATGTATGTTTGTAGTAGTTTTCAATAGCACTTAGTAAATCCAAGAAGATGATAATAGCAGATTTGACCGCATGCCATCGCTACTACGGCTTACATCCAAGAATGAAAGAAATGTTAGAGTATATCCTCCAACATGATTTCAGCCAACAAGAAGCAGGACGCATAACCCTCGATGGTGACGACCTCTTCATCAATTTAGACGAAGTAGAACTGAAGCGTAAAGAAGCGCAACGATTAGAGTTCCACAAGAACTATATTGATATTCAAGTTCCCTTATCACAGCCAGAGACAATGGGTTGGACCGCCTTATCGGATTTGGATGAGCCTGATATTGCCTATAATCCCGAAAGAGATTGTGGCTTTTATACACAAGATGCAAAAGAATACTTCAATGTCAAACCAGGACAGTTCACCATCTTCTTCCCAGAAGATGCTCACGCACCTATCATTGGGAACGGGAAACAAAGAAAGTTAGTGGGGAAGATTAGGGTGTAGGGGAGCCTCCCCGAACCGAAGGTCACTGAGCGAAGGGAAGTAATGGGAGGGGAGTTCAAAAGGATGTACGCTGCGCACATGTGGTGCTAAGGCCCAGCACACATGGTGTTAAGGCTTAGCACGAGTGGTGTTGAGACTTAATCACATTATAGTATGTTGTTCACAGAAGAGGATATTGGCGTTTAGAAGAGTTTATATTGCCTATAAAAAGAATTGACCTACAATTAAAGTGCGAAGATTCATGCACTTTAATTGTAGGTCAATTACATCTATATAAATAGGTCACAATTTATATAAAGCTAAATACTATTAGCTTTGACGATTTTAGCCCCATTTAAACTATGTATACAAATTAAGTCTGTTAATTATGTATGGTTTAGCCCATATAAATATATTTTACACTTTTCACCCTTTATCTTTATTGATTTTTAAAAAACAAACAAGGATTCGTATTGAATTATTACCTATCTTTGTCGGGGAATGTAGACACTTTGAGTGAAACCTGTTAAGTGAAAGAGGGACACATATATACCATGAGGTTAATATAATTTGCGAATAATATTATACTTGGCACGTGTAAACAGAATAACGACTAATAGCTAATCCTATCTATACCATTTATTAGAACTTGAATTGAAAGATATCCATTCTGACTGCAAAGAGGCAGTCATTTATAATAAACCTAAACATAACAACCTAAAAATTAACAAAGAATGAAGAAGTATCTTTTCAAAGCAGTATTGCCTGCTTCGATGGCAATTTGTGCCATTACATTTGGTGCTTGCTCACAAGACGAGATGTTGACACCAGTCAAAGAACAAAGTGAAGAAGGGGTTTTGAATAATCCGAAGGAAATTCGAAACTATCTGAAAACGCTGCCCTTGGCACCAATGATGACACGCGCCAACGGGCCAATAAACCCTGATGATGGTGCTCCAATACCTGTTGAAGAAGAAAACCCTATTGTAGAAACACAAGGTGTACTCGATGGTATACCTGGTAATTGGGTAAAAACAACACGGCATTACAAAATAAAACAGACATTCGATGAGAATTTCCTCTTCGATCCTACAAGCGATGTTGTGTATCCAGGTTGTGTTCTCAAAGGTGGTACGATAGCTAATGGGACCTACGCAATGATTACTTCACACAAAACTGGCGATGTAACCTTCTCTATTAGCTTATCACCAGCTAATCCAAGAGAGGCACACGAAACCTCAGCAACTGTTCCTAACATTCGTAAGAGTGAGTATCAAGAAGTATGGAATAAGTGGGCAACAATGGATTGGAAGGAATCTCCAGTAACAACTATACAGAGTGTCGAGAAGATAAACTCTCAAGAAGAACTTGTTACAAAACTGGGTGTAGCTGTGACTGCACCAGTTGCAAATGGCTCAATTAATCTTGGATTTAACTTCAATAAGAAGAAAAATCACATTTTGGCACGACTCATACAAAAACATTTTACGGTCTCAACCGACGCTCCTAAGAAAGGTACAATCTTTGAGTCAATTGACAAAGATGCCCTTGATGGTTATCAGCCCGTTTACATATCAAGCATCAACTACGGTCGAATCATCTATCTTTCTATTGAGACTGATGAGAAAGAGCGCAATATTAACGAGGCAATTGAGTTTGCTTTGAACAAAATTAAGGGTGTTGATGTAAACGTATCAGTCGATCAGGCTGTCAACTACCGCAAGATGTTAGCTAAGAGTGATGTACATATCACAGTCCTTGGTGGTGGAAAGACTATCCAGCAAGAGATTCTAAAGGGCGATATTGAATCTTTCCAGCGTTTCCTTGCAGCCGATATTCCAATGGAACAGATGTATCCTATCAGTTTCTCTTTGCGTTATGCTGTTGATAATTCACAGGCACGTGTCGTTACAAGCAACGAGTTTACTGTCACACAACGTGACTTTGTCCCTGTGTTTAAGAAGGTTCGTATGCAGTTACAGGTTCTCGGTTTCTCTGGACAGCATAGTGGTCCGCTACCTAATCTTGACAAAGATGCTAACATCTGGGGTAAGGTTTCTGTCGGTGTTAACGGCCAAGAACATGAACTTGTAGGGATAGATAAGTCGAATCCGTTCTGGTTTGATTATCGTGAGAAGGAAGAAACATTACATCCAATAGGCTTTGGTGGTATCGTCAATGTTGAGTTTGACAAAGATAAGAACGAAAGTTTAGAAGATTTTGTCGACCATCAGAAGATATCATTCATCACAGATTTGCACACAGAGAATGGTATCTATAAATATAACTATGGTCGAACACAATTCAATCATACCCTTGGTACCGTCTTCTCAAAGTATAAGAGTGACAACCCTGTTGTCGTATTAGAAAGCAACTATAAGCACATCAAGATTCATACTTACGTAAAGATTCTTGACCTTAAGTTCTTTAACTAATAAATAACAATAGCAATTTTATCGACGTCACCACTAAGACGTCGATAAAGTTGCAGTACATTTATTATCCTAAGTCGAATTTAACTCTATCAATATGAAAAGAATATTCGCGCTTTTAGCCTTATTATGCTTGCTGTATCAGCTATCAATGGCTGGACCAGTTGATCAATCGCTGGCATTAAAGATTGCCTCAAGTTTCTTTGGACAAGGCACTACAACAAGCCAACTCAACATGACGTATAAGGCTCCTTATAAGACTTCTCATGCTGGAAAGGCTGAGGAAAACTTATATTATATCATCAATCGTGGTAACGATCAGGGATTTGTTGTTATCGCAGCAGACAATCGTGTTTCTCCTATTATCGCATTCGCTGAAAAAGGTAGCTTGACAGAGAACGATATCCAAGGGAATCCTTCTATTAAGTGGTTATATGACGAGTATTGCAACCAGATAAAATGGGCTATCGAAAACACTCCTGACATTCCATCACCAGAGTTTAGGCAGGTAGCAACCATGCAAGCAAGCAACTATCAGATAGAGATTAGTCCGCTTCTCGAATATGCCTCTGACCGTAGAACGAAGCTTACAACACCTATCAGCTGGGGACAAAGTTGGCCTTTCAACCAGTATGCTCCGAACTATCGTTACAATGGTGAAACCTATGAAACAGTGTCAGGTTGTGTGGCAACAGCCATCTGTACCGTACTACGTTGGCACAAATGGCCACGTAAGGCACATGGGTCAGTGAGCTACTATTGGAAACGTAACTACATGTCATTAAACTTTGATGGACAAGGTTCTGAGAATGCAGCTTACGATTGGAGTCAGATGCCTGCTGGTATTGACAGATATGGACGCGACAGAACGACTGGACGTAACGTTACATCTGTACAAGCTGATAACGTCGGACGTCTTTTGCGTGATATTGGTTATGCTGTACAGATGGATTATAACCCAGCATCCTTTGGTGGTTCTGGCGCTTACGTCTACAATGCTCCTGCTGTTCTTACTCGTAATTTCGGCTATAAAAATACTGTTAGGTTCCTTCAGCGCAGCGACTATTACGAGCAAAGTTGGCTAAAAGAGATACGTGATGAGTTGCGTGATTACGGCCCCGTTATCTATGCAGGATTCTCTGCTGGAGGTGGACATTGCTTTGTACTCGATGGTTTTGCTTCTAATGGCTTCGTACATGTTGACTGGGGCTGGAACTATTCTTCAAATGGTTGGCATAAACTTAATGTGTTGCGCCCTGGACAAGAAGGTATTGGTGGTGGTAGTGGTGGATACAGTTCTAATCAACAGATGCTGCGTTACCTTAAACCTGATCGTAATGATGATCCTGATCCAGACCCTAATCCTAACCCAGAACCAAAGCCTAATCCACAACCCGACATTGAAACAGGTTCGAATTTGTACATTGCAGCTAAGTGCCAGCAGACAACTTTAGCACAACTGTACTCAGTTCCAGTTACAATCACTATTGGTAATAAGAACAGTGAATCTGCTTATTCAGGTCGATTGGCACTTGCCCTCTATCAAGAAGGGAATGATGCTTACTCAACGATTGTCTCTACAACAACAGCGTCTATTGGCTCAGCGTCTACGAAGAAGGTAACCTTCTACGCCAATCTTGCAAATGTCAAGGCTGGAACTTATAACCTCACAGTAAACTATGCCAAAGGAACAGGCTTCAAGGCTATTGATGCCGTTGCTGGAACAGTTACTATTGGAAAAGTTGATCCCGACCCAGACCCAACTCCAAATCCAGTTGTTAAGCAGCCAGAACTCTATGCTGTGCAAAGAGTAACAGAGTATATCAAGAAAGGTCAGAACACAAAGATTGTTTCGACACTGGCAAATGAAGGTAATGCAGACTATAATGGTAACCTGAAGCTATATGTATTACCAGCAGAATCAGACAATGTAAAGGCAGCTACACTTATCTCAGAAGGCAATGCTAAAATAGCAAGAGGTGAGCGTGTAACCTTCTCTTTCTATACAAACGATACCTTTAAAAAACTGGAAGTAGGTAAATATAGCCTAATTGCTGGATACGATGTTGATGGTGAAGAGGTGGCTGTAAAGGTAAAAACTGATTCAAAAGTATGGAAAATAGGTGAGCTAACAATCAATACACCTGACGATAGTGATAATGACTCACAAACTGTTCACGATCTAAAGTTACAGACAATCTATTTCTACCAAGGTGGTAGTAATCTCGGTTCTGATAATGCTTATGTGTCAACTACCAATAGCAAGTTTACTGCTCGCGTTTACTTGAAGTCTGTCAATGGTTTCGAAGGCCGAGTGAAGTTCTATGTTACAGATGCTCAACTGAGTTCTAAACCTCTCAATAGCAACATGACAGAGACAAGAACCATCACACTTAAGCCTAATAATAGTGGATATATTGAAGTATCACTCCCAACAAGATACCTAACGAAGGGACGTTATTACATGAATATTCTCTATAACAATGGTGGTGCAGCATGGCTTTATTATCCAACAGATGTAGTTCCATTCAATGTTTATACCGCCCTTAACCAGGCAGACTCATCTATCTTATTCAACAGCAAACTAAACCTCGGTCCAACCTTTGACTTTGACACTCCACCTACCTATGGCGAACACTTCCAATCAATTGGTAATAAAGTAGATAGCGAAAATATCCCATTAGGCATTGATGAGGTTATTTCTGGTGATACAGAATTATCTGTTCATAATGATTTCGTAACTGATAACGTAACCCTTTCTGTTACAAAAGCAAGCACTGTACGTATATACAGCGTTCAAGGAAATCTTATCAGTAAGCACAATGTTAAAGCTGGCGACAACATTATCAGTGTTACCAACCTACCGTCAGGAATTTATTTCCTAAACATTGGCAAAACAACTTGTAAGATTGTGAAGCGATAATAGTAATCAATTATCATAATTTGACGTATTATTTGAATCCACATTGAGAATGCGCTCAATGTGGATTCTCTATGCCTTATAGACAGCCATCATGTAATTTCTCTTACAATTCTACAATTTACTTAATGACAACTATAAGCCTGATTTATCAACTATTGACGATGTCTTCACGCTGCGCACATCTGGTGCTAAAGCCCAGCACACATGGTGTTAAGGCTTAGCACAAGTGGTGTTGAGACTTAATCACATTATGATATGTTGTTCACAGAAGAGGATATTGGCGTTTAGAAGAGTTTATATTGCCTATAAAAAGAATTGACCTACAATTAAAGTGCGAAGATTCATGCACTTTAATTGTAGGTCAATTACATTTATATCAATAGGTTATAAGCTAATGATTTACATCTATAACCTTTCTATTTAATTCTATAATAAAAAGATTCAAATCTTATTAGCTGATACCAAGCCTTATCCTATTTGCCTCCCCTCCCTTCGGAGGGGTCGGGGGAGGCTTTTTCTCATTAGAAATGTACTCTGAAATCTACACCCATTTGGAATGGATTACCCCTCTGCGCAAAGGTGTATCGTGTACCAGTGGCAGCACTCTGAACAGCAAAGGTGTTGTATTTTGTATCTGTCAGATTACGCACCCAGAGGTTAACATGTAGCGGACCGAAGTCGGCATCGGCATGAGCACCTAAGACAGCATAGAAGTTCTGACCGATAGAGTTCTGCTCATCCCAGTAAGTTTTGCCCTGCGCAGAAAGGTTCAGTCCCACTGTAACACTACGTAAATGGAAACGATTTGATGGATTGAGCAAGGCTGCTGGGTCAATATCTATTCGATAATCAGCATTAGCACCCAGTGTATGCTGTGGCACGAAAGGAACACGCTTATCCTTATAATCAGCCATACCTACTCCAGCGATAGAGTCCTTATACTCATCAAACTGAGCACTTGTAAAGCCATAGTTAAGACCGTATGTCAATTTATTGTCTAACGCAACACCACGGAGTGTTGCCTCCAAGCCACAAGAATGACTACGACCAGCATTCGTCATCACACGTCCGAAACCATAGTTACCAGCCATCACAGAGAGCTGCTGATTGCGAATCTGCATATAATAAGCAGCGAGGTCAAGGTGAAGTTGGTTGTTCAAAAGATTAAGATGCGCTCCCACCTCATAGTTCCAACTCGTTTCAGGCTTATATTCAATCGTCTTTGCAATACGCTCATAGTAAGCCTCATCATGCGCAACATCCACATCGGCACGTGCCTTGTTAGCAGCTTGTGAGGTTTCAGCCTGAAGTACATCAGAGAACATTTCAAAGTTATAACCACCTGCACGATAGCCCTTTGACCATGTTGCATAAACATTACTACCATTCTGTAGACGATAAGTCAAGCCAAGTTTTGGAAGGAACTGCTTAAAGCTATCATGCTCGCTATGCTTCAACACAGAAGTAATAACAGGATTAATATTTACACTCATCACACTCTCCTGCAACGCCAAACGTGCAGAAGTGTCATAATCAATACTTACACGTGAATAATCATAGCGCAAACCTAAGGTAGCCATCAAGCGATCAGAAAGTGCGACATTACTCTCATGGTAAACACCTAAGTTGAGAGTTGGCGTACGGAAGACCCCCGGAACAGGGTCCATTGTCATATTAATGTTTACACCACCTGCTGCAGCGATTGCCGCAGCAACACTTGCACGTGCTGTTTTATTGGCAAGTTCTTCTGACATTCCACCTGCAATCATTCTCTGTGCCATGCCCTTTGCCATTGCATTGAGTATACCATTATAAGCATAGTCCGTAATCTTCTTAGACAGATAGCTGTTCATATCTTGGTCGAAATAAACAGGAGCAGTCGTCTTCAACCACTGATAAGAACCAAAAGCACCAAAGGTCCAATGCCATTTGCTATTATTACGGCTCTTGATAGAAAGTTCCTCTGTCAAAGTATTCCCCAACTGACGCTGAGTAAGATGCATATAATCCTGCGGACGATAATCAATATCCATCAACATATAGTCACGGAGGAACTGCCAAGAAGTCATCGAGTTGATATCAAAGCCTTTTCCTGCATACTTAATACCCAGTCCCGTATTGATAATATTACGACGATAATTTGCCTGACGATTGAGGTTAGGCAATTGTGTACCAGCCTTCATCCCATAAAGCGGTGAAGTAATTGTAGCAGAAGAAAGTTCGTCTTCTGTCACAACCTGACCGTATGGGAAACCATTCTGGCGAGTGTATTGATAATCAGCAATGAAGTCAAAGTTCAGTCTATCCGTTGGACGCCAAAGGAAACGGCCCTTACCACCAAACTCATTGATAAGGTCGGCACGTGATCCATCATACTGATTACGGAAGAATCCATTCTGTCCTCCATAGAAGCCAGCTACCGAATAAGCCATCTTATCATTTAGTTTCTCATAATGACTTGCCTCTATCTGACGATGTAGTTTCGTACCAAGCGAGAGTTTTACGTCCGTTCCCTGATACTGGAAAGGATTACGACTATAAAGACGAATCAGTCCGCCCTCAGTGTTCATACCATAAAGTGTACCCTGTGGACCATGCAACACATCAATACGATCAACATCGTATGTATGGAAATTAAACGCACTCTTATTCAAGATTGGCATACCATCTACATAAATACCCACAGCTGGCGAGTAGACACGTGAGCCGATTCCACGCATATAGATAGAAGAGGTATAACGGCTTCCATACTCAGGCATAGAGAATGATGGAACAAACACAGAGAGGTTGCGAACATCCTGCACATTGAGGCTACGAATCAAATCACCATTGAAAGAAGTACTGCTCAATGGCTGTTGACGCAAGCGAAAGGCTTCCTTTGGTTGATCAACGACGACAACCTCGTCAATATCATAGACGCGAGAAGTGTCGTTGCTTTCGATAATGTTGTTAGCTTGTACTCCTATTGGCAAAGATGACGCCAGTAAAAGGGCAATACTAAGTTTAGACTTAATCATATAATCTTATTTCTAATGTTTTTATAAATCGTTAATGATGACAAAGGTAAGCATAAAAAATATAATAAACAATCCTAATTTATTAGGAATATTACAAATATTCTGTTGAGAAACAGCCATATAAGTTGGAATGGATTAGAATGAAGAAAGGACTTATTCTATCAGCTACTACTTATAAATGTGTCAGGATTTTATCATTATGTAAAAATCAATACATGATGAATTGGACTCGAATAGATGCCCTTTAAGCCTCTAAAAGATGCTCTTTTGAGCTCTAAATAACGCCCTTTTGAAGTCTAACTAAGCACCTATTAGATTAGTACTTTGTAACTAATTGAATACATGACACTTACAAGGGAAATAAAAATAGCCGTTTTTACCCTAAGAATAAGGTAAAAACGGCTATTGTATTGTAAATAATTTTATAAACGACCAAGCGTTTATTTTAAATATAAAACCTGTTGAAATTCATATCTAACAAGTGCTTTTGCTATTCATTTACAGCTCCACACTGTGGACATCTTCCTTTTCTATGTAGGCGTACACCACAATTACCACAGTAATAGGTCTCGCTACTCTTACGTAGATAGATACGGAAAGCATAATAGATATAAGCGATGAGAAGTGGATAACCTATATAATATAAAGTAAGTACTGAGAAAACAATGTAATTCACTGCACATACCGCACCTAACCCACTAAGATAAAGCAAGGTTTCGCCCGACTTCAACAATCTTCGCACATCGTCAATCGTGGCAAGACCAATAATGAGCATTGCCCACACAAGTACCAAAAAGATATTGAGTAATAATGGCTGTGAGAAGGGATTGAGCGAAGGATGGAAGTAGAACTCACGCCATGTCTCTGGTGCAAAGAGCTGTATGCTCGCATAAAAAGCCGCAGAGAGTGCCACAATGACAGCTAACAGCGTGGGATAGAACGAACTAATATCATTAAAGTGTACGATATGTGCGTTCTTCTTCAATATCTTACGTGCCAAATAACCTACACCCATGATTGAGAAAACAATCAAAAATATGAGTAGGTGAACATTTGAGAAAGTAGAAATAAACTGTGAAATAGGGTCTGCTGGGTCAACCTGTTTCAACAGACGAGACTCGTGAATCCAACCAAAGGCATAATCCTCTGTTGCGATTTGCACCCATACAGAATCCTGCTTATCAATGGGAAGAATACGAATATCAGCCACAACGACTTCCTTTCCTTTCTTCACGGCAAAGGAGTCTGTCTTCATTTCGTTGACAGCCTCTTCTGGTTGTTGACGAAGAAGCATCAGCGAATCAGATGTAACAATAAAGTTAAACCCCTGCGAATAATGATGTTTTACACGAAAAGCCAACGAATCTTCTTTACTTCGTGTACCACTCCACTCTATTTCGTTATTATCTTTTTGTTTCAAGATTGAGTCACCCTCAGCCTCTAATCGACGAGATATCTGTGCCTCCTGAATGCTATCGGGCAAGCGGAAAGATGATGGGGTCTTCTTATGATAACAGCCTGTAAAAAAGAAACTAAGCAATAAAAGGAAGAATACACCTACTATGCCACAACGTTGCACAGAGCAACTGTCAGACTTCTTTGTTACTGAAGTCTGTGCAAGTTCTTGCTCCTTAACCTTTCCTTTATTCGTAATCATAATGAGAAACGATAGATTATGAATTTCTATTACGTAACGTTACACACATTCATCTGGCAATTCTTACAGTCAAACTCTAAGCGGAAACGACGCTTATCAGGCAGTTCGAGGAAGAGTGGCTCACGCCAAGTTGGCTTCTGTCCACCTCGCTTCACACAATACCCGAGCGAATAACGGATACAATGACGGCACTGCATCAACAAGTGAGAAACTGCCTCTTTATCTCCCTTGATAGAGAACGACTTACCTGATGGCTCAGAACCATTAGCAACACCTGTAGGGTATTGAAGTTCAAAAGCAGGTTCGGCTTTGGTCAATCCTTGCTGTTCATAGAACTTTCGAGCTGCATCATTGGAGATATTATACAGATAAGGTAACTGCTGATATTGAGAAGGATTTACCATAGAGAACTGTGGCTTAGGTTCTGACAGTTTTCTCTTAGTATTTCGATAAATCGTCATACGCTGCATATTCATTACCTGCTTATCAAGTTCCTCTATCACCATACGACGAAGTTCTGCAAGCATACTGCTCGGGATAAAGTACTTATCAGCTCCGTCAACTATCTCAACCTCAGCACATTCATATACCGTATTACCCAACTTCGTGAGCTGACGTATGATGTTATCACGTTGAGGTTTTTGGGCAAGTTGAAGACCTCCCCCAGCCCCTCCAAGGGGAGGGGAGAGCCTAACGGGATGTTCGTTGGATATTCGTTGGTGAAAATTATAAGTGGATAAAGAATCTTGTGAACAATCATTAGATTCCGATTCATGAGAGATATGGTTAATCCTATCATCTATCACCTCTGCTTTTGCCCATATTGTCCCACGACTATCCCTCAGGCACTCCCCTCCTTTAGAGGGGTTGGGGGAGGTTTCAGAGGAGACTCCAAACCACATCTTTATCGCAATCTTACGTTCAGCGGTCTTTCCACTTAACTCTTTATCAAACGCTTGGTCTTGATTACGATACAAGCCCATACCTGGCTTTAAGCCTCTTGGCATCTTAAAAGGATAGAGGCGATTACCAACTGCACGATTTACACGGAATCCCTCTAAGCGTGTTGACTGACTTTCTGTATCACGCGAAAGGAAACATAGTCCATCACCATTCGCAAAGTTTGCTGTGCTGGACACATTAAAACTATCACGCCTTATCTCCTTTACACGACCCACAAACTCACCCAATGCCTTTGGCGTATCGGGTGAGAAGATGTCTGCTTGTCTACCCTTGAGGAAGTAGTTGGTATAACCACGGTTAAAAGTCTTCTTCAAATCAGGTGTAAACGAATAGCGAACACGTCCCAAAGAAGCACGTCGGAACTCATCGGGATGCTTACTGATAATCTCGTCAATACGTTTACTATACGCCGAAACAACGTTCTTCACGTAGTTGATATCCTTCAATCTTCCCTCTATCTTAAAGGCACAAGCCCCCGAACGCATAAGCGTTTCAAGGTTATCAATCTGGCTCATATCCTTCAATGAGAGAAGATGGCGCTGGTGTTCGATGGTCTTTCCGTCTGAATCCTTCAAATCAAAAGCCAATCGACAGAACTGTGCACACGCACCACGGTTGGCCGAACGACCAAAACTATGTTGTGAAACATAGCATACACCACTATAACTTACGCACAATGCTCCATGCACAAAGGCTTCCAATTCAAGTTCTGGCAAACGACTATGAATATCGTTTATCTCCTCAGCAGACAATTCACGGGCGAGTACAACACGATCAAAACCCTGTTGGCTCAACCATTGTGCCTTTTTCCAAGTTCGTGTATCACACTGTGTACTGGCGTGAAGAGCTACTGTATCAGGAACTATCTCCCTCACCTTACTCATCAATCCCATATCCTGCAAGAGGAAGGCATCCACGCCTACGTCCACCAATTCGCGCACCAATGCAAGCGTATCGTCAAACTCATCGTTATAGATAATCGTATTGATAGTCACGTGAACTGTGGCTCCATAGCGATGGGCATATTCGCATAGCTTACCGATATCCTCCACACTATTGCCTGCGGACTGACGTGCTCCGAATCGGGAAGCACCGATATATACGGCATCAGCTCCGTGTTCAATAGCGGCTATACCACATTCCAAGTTCTTGGCTGGGGCGAGGAGTTCGATTGTGATGGGTGATGGGTGATGGGTGATGGGTGTTGATGAGTGCATATTGTTGTGTGTTGGGTGATGATGAAGTGTTTATAGGATGATGAGTGTTGAGTGTTGGGTGTTGATGAATACATATTGATGGGTGATGAGGAATTCTAACGATAGGGATCAACTATTTATAATGGAAGATGATGCTAATCAAATGCAACAATTCATTAATACCCATCATTCAACACCTATCACCCAACGACTACCCAACTCAACCAATTTGTAAACAGTAAATTAGCATGTGAACGCCAAGTAACCAGTGGCCCTTTCTCTGGCTTGTCTTCACGATAATAATACTTCGGAAGTTCTACGTCATCACGCTTACCAAGGTCACGACGATACTCTGTGTCGAGTGTGTCGGGAGCATACTCTAAATGGCCTGTGATAAAGAACTCACGCCTACTACGTGACCTTACAATAGACACGCCACTCTCCTCTGACTCAGCAATGATTTCAAGGTCGGTTACCCGTTCAATATCCTCACGCCTAATCTCCGTATGACGACTCTGAGGCATACGGAAGACATCGTCAAAAACACGAAACAGAGGTAATTCGGGCTTTAGAGGAATCGTTGGGAAGATACCGAACATCTTCTTTGGCAAAGGATACTTCGGAATGTTATAGAAATGATAGAGTCCCGCTTGTGCAGCCCAACAGATGTAAAGCGTTGAACGCACATTCTCACGTGCCCAATTGAATATTCCTTGCAGTTCTGTCCAATAGTCCACCTCCTCAAAGGGCATATCCTCAACAGGTGCACCAGTGACTATCATTCCGTCTATCTTCTCCTTGCTAAGTTCCTCAAGCGTGTGATAGAAACGGTCCATGTGTTCCGCTGGTGTGTGCTTAGAAGTATGACTTTTGAGTTTCATAAAGCTGATATCCAACAATAGCGGACTATTAGAAAGAATACGTATGAAATCGGTCTCAGTCGTAATCTTAAACGGCATAAGATTGAGTATGACTATGCGAAGTGGACGCTTATCCTCCTTTGCAAGCATATCTTCGATGTTGATATTCTCACGCTTCAGTATATCAATAGCGGGAAGCCCGTCGGGCAATCTTAATGGCATATCCTGTTTCCTTTATCTTTTACAGGGTCATACAAGCATACAACCCTTCTTTTCTCTGCTTTAAAACTAAGATACAAAGATAGTAATTTATAACAGATTCCACAAGTCTTACCTATATAAAAGTATGAATAGAAATAGGATAATGGATGGTAGGTGGTAGGTGGTAATGAATAGTAATTCTGCTTAGCATCTATTACTCAAACAATATGCAATCATCAACACCCAACACCCATCACCCAACACCAACACTTACCAAAGCTTCAGACGCTCAGCCTCAGGGAGGAATAGTTTATCACCCTCCTTCACACCAAACGCCTTATACCATGCGTTGATATGTGGCAAAGCACCATTCACACGCCACTCACCAAGAGAGTGAGGGTCACTCTTCACACGACTACGAATCTCAGCCTCTGTAATATTGTTTGCCCATACACCAGCATAAGCGATAAAGAAACGTTGTTCTGGTGTAAAGCCCATAATAACCTTACCCTTCTTAGCCTCTGGCGTCTTCTCGAAAGCATTGAAAGCCACCTCAAGTCCACCGTGGTCAGCAAGGTTCTCACCTAATGTGAGCTTACCATTTGCGTAGAGATCAGGCAATACCTTAATAGCACTGAAGAAGTCAGCATACTTACTTGTGCGTGCCTCGAAGTTCTTAGCATCCTCCTCTGTCCACCAGTCAGTCATATTACCATCCTTATCATAATGACGTCCCTGATCATCGAATCCGTGTGTCATCTCGTGACCGATAACCACACCAATAGCACCATAGTTAAAGGCATCATCAGCCTTTGGGTCGAAGAATGGATATTGAAGAATACCTGCTGGGAAGCAGATTTCATTCGTCGTAGGGTTATAGTAAGCATTCACGGTCTGAGGGGTCATCAACCACTTGTCCTTGTCAACTGGCTTACCAGCCTTCTCCTCGATAGCATCCTTCGCCCAGAACTTCTGACAGGTCAGCACGTTCTCATAATATGATTTCGATGGATCAACCGTAAGCTGGCTCAAATCCTTCCACTTGTTAGGATAGCCCACCTTCACATAGAACGATGAAAGTTTCTCAAGTGCAGCTTTCTTTGTGGCCTCACTCATCCAGTCCTGTGCCTTGATACGCTCAGCAAGACTCACCTCAAGGTTCTTGATGAGGTCTTCCATACGCTTCTTACTTGTAGCTGGGAAGTAACGTTCACAATAGATACGGCCAAGCGCCTCACCCATCTGCTTCTCCACCTGCTGAGTGGCACGCTTCCAACGAGGGTAATCCTCCTTTGTACCACGCATCGTCTTACTAAAGAAGTTGAAGTATTCAGCACGCACATCATCGCTCAGGTAGTTAGCCGAAGCAAGGATAGCACTCCACTCCATACGCGCACGAAGTTCGTCAGAAGTCTCAGTAGATGTCAGCTTGTCAACACCCGCAAGGAAGGCAGGCTGACATACGACCATCGTCTGAATATACTCACTCTTAATACCCTCAGCATTTGCCATCTGTTCAAGCGGAATATTAGGATATTTCTCCTTGAACTCACTGAGCGTCATCTTGTTATAATTAGCCTCCACGTCACGCAATTCTGTACGACTCTTTGAAATCATAGCTAACATCGTTTCATAACGCATTACGGCATCACGCTTAGCTTCAGCCTGTGCATCAGAGAATCCATAGAGACGGAACATATTAGCAATAAACTGACGGAAGGCGTTACGGATGTCAGTCGTGGCCTTATCATTATCAAGATAATACTCCTTCTGTCCAAGGCTCAGTCCGTCCTGATAGATAAGAAGGATATTCATCTTCGCATTCTTCTCGTCGGCCTCAAAGGAATAGCCCATTGGCACACCATAACCAAAGCTTGCATACTTCAATTGAAGAGCACGAAGGTCAGAAAGTGTCTTTGCGTTCTCCATCTCATTGAGCAGAGGCTTAACAGGGCTCACACCCTCCTT
The DNA here is from genome assembly GCF_003609775.1 of Prevotella melaninogenica. Taxonomy (NCBI): domain Bacteria; kingdom Pseudomonadati; phylum Bacteroidota; class Bacteroidia; order Bacteroidales; family Prevotellaceae; genus Prevotella; species Prevotella melaninogenica. The sequence goes on along the minus strand of NZ_AP018050.1, from coordinate 907,072 downwards.
GTTACGGCGCACTGAGTCCATAGCAAGCTTATAGAAGTCACCTAACTTCTTCTCTGTGGCACTCTGTTTACCCTGATTCTTGAGCAAATCTGTCAGAATAGTGTTGATTCGCTTGTTATTATTCTCTTGTAATTGGTCGAACGAACCAAAGCGTGAGAAGGCTCCAGGAAGTGGATTAAGTTTCTGCCATCCACCTGTAGCAAACGTAAAGAAGTCGTCAGCTGGACGTACCGACTTGTCGAGATTCTCAGCCTTGATTCCTGCCTGTCCTTGTGCCATAACGGTAAAAGGGGCTGATGCAAGGAGCATCATTGGTAATAGTTTTTTGATACGCATAGTAAAAAATATTTGGTTTTAATTCAGAATCCAATTAGAATTCAAAATTCAGAATTCAGAATTCATAATTATGATTACCGATGTAGGAGATATTCAAAGCTCAAAGTTCAATGTTCAAAGTTCAAAGCTCAAAGTTCAAAGCTCAATGTTCAAAGTTCAAAGTTCAAAGTTCAAAGTCTCCAACTCTTCCGACAGTATGAGCCATCTATCGTTTTCCTCATCGAGTTCACGTTGGAGGTTGGTATATTCCGTTACGAGTTCCATATTCGAGGCATTCTCAGGGGCCATCAGGAGTTCATCGAGTTCGCTCTTACGTGCTTCGAGTTTCGCTATCTTAGCCTCCGACTCTTCCACAGCACGTTGTGCCTTACGAATCTTCTTCTGTTGTTCTTTGCGTTCAGCGTAAGATAAAGCCTCCCCCGACTCCCCCGAAGGGAGGGGAGAAGCATTTCTACTATCATTAGGTTTTGATGATGCCGGCGAGAGGTTCTCTGCACTCTCCCCCTTTCGGGGGAGTTGGAGGGGGCTTCTCAACCAGTCATAAATACCACCTAAATGCTCTCTAACCTTACCACCACCAAACTCATACACCTTGCTCACCAATCCATCGAGGAACTCACGGTCATGACTCACGATGATTGCCGTACCATCAAAAGACTTGATAGCCTCCTTCAACACTTCTTTTGAAGCGATGTCGAGGTGGTTGGTAGGCTCATCGAGGATAAGAAGATTCACTGGTTCGAGTAGGAGTTTTATCATTGCTAAACGCGAACGCTCACCACCCGAAAGTACCTTAACATACTTCTCCGACGTCTCACCACCGAACATAAAGGCACCGAGCAGGTCGTTTATCCTCAAACGCATATCACCTGTGGCAACTCTATCAATGGTTTCATATATCGTGAGGTTCTCATCTAACAACTGTGCCTGATTCTGTGCGAAATAACCTATCTGTACGTTATGACCTATCTTCAGCGTACCATCAAAAGGTATCTCACCCATAATACACTTCACGAAGGTAGACTTTCCCTCACCATTCTTACCGACAAAAGCCACTTTCTCACCTCGCTTAATAATAAGGTCGACACCCTCAAACACCGTCTGCCCCGGTCCGTCACTATGCAATCTGCTTGGATAAGTCTTCCCCAATCCCTCTGCAATGACAGGATAATCCCCACTTCGCAAACATGGAGGGAACTTCAAACGCATAGCCGAATTGTCAACCTCATCCACCTCGATTGGCACAATCTTCTCTAACTGGCGAATGCGTTGTTGTACCTGTACGGCCTTTGTGGCTTGATAACGGAAACGCTCAATGAACGCCCTTGTTTCTGCAATCTCCTTCTGCTGGTTCTCATACGCACGAAGCTGCTGTTCACGACGCTCTTTTCTGAGGACGAGATACTCGTCATACTTCACACGATAATCTTCCACGTGTCCGCAGGTAATCTCCAGCGTACGGTTCGTTACATTGTTGACAAACGCACGGTCGTGACTCACAAGCACGACGGCCTTAGCACTTTGAGAGAGGAATTGCTCAAGCCATTGAATAGACTCAATGTCAAGATGGTTCGTCGGCTCATCAAGTAGGAGGACATCAGGACGACGGAGAAGAATCTTCGCCAACTCAATACGCATACGCCATCCACCAGAGAACTCACGTGTAGGGCGATCAAAATCCTCACGTGTAAAACCAAGACCTGTCAGCGTACGCTCAATCTCAGCCTCATAATTCTCACCTCCCATCATCATATAGCGTTCGTGCTCAGTCGTGAAGCGTTCTACTAACTCTGCATATCCGTCACTCTCATAGTCGGTACGCTCAGCCATTTCCTGCTCCATCTTCTTGAGCTTCGCCTCCATCTTCGTCTTGTCAGCGAAAGCCTTGCGCGTCTCCTCCTTCACGGTCGTATCGTCAGAAAGTTTCATCACCTGAGGAAGATAGCCCACAGTCGTATCGTTCGGTATAGAAACAACGCCACCCGTAGGCTTTTGCAGTCCACAAAGAATCTTCAACATTGTTGACTTTCCCGCTCCGTTCTTACCCACTAAGGCAATCCTATCTCGCTCATTAATGACAAATGACACATCCTTAAACAATGGCTTCACGCCAAATTCCACCGTCAGTCCGTCTATTGATATCATTATATTTTTCTTTTCCTAAATGTTCTTTGCAAAGATAATATTTTTATTTTGAATAAGAAAGTTCCTAAACAGCCTTATATCAAAGAATCAAGAACTATTAAAAACTTCCCACAAAGACTATCGTTGGCTTATTTAAAGCTAAACTTTCTTTACATTATATGTGATGTACAAAGTTAGTAAAAATAAGCCAAAGAAGCAATTGATGTAGAGAATTTATCAGCAATATTATTTTTCAAAGAAACCATCATCACAAAAATATTTTCATATTAACACTTTAAAAATGTGCAGACAAGGTTTTGAAAAATCACAACATAATTTCGAATAAAACATCTACAAATAAAGACAAAAATATGTGTGAAAAGTAAGTTTGCAACCAACAGTAAATCAACCTGTTATAAAGTCATACAAGAAAAGGTGCTTAATTGGACTTCAAAAGGGCGTTAGTTAGACCTCAAAAGAGCATCTTTTCAAAGTCAAGTAGGCGTATTTTTAAAGCCAAAAGAGTATGTGTTGACTTTGAATAGATTAAAAATAATTTACAAACATCGCTCAACACCCAACAATTAATTAGGTGATGGGTGTTAGGTGATGGGTGTTAATGATTACTATAATCTACATACCATCAACACCGAAGCAAGAGAAGGAACTGCTGTATGCTAAGTTAATGATTGCTATAATCTACATACCATCAACAACCAACATTCAACACCCAACACCCAACAATAATCACCCATTAATTTCATAATCTCAGTTTTTTTATGTAAGTTTGCGGTAAAATAGGTGTTGGGTGGTAGGTGGTAGGTGTTGATGATTACTATAATCTACACACCATCAACACCCAACACCCAACACCCAACAATATTATGAACATGAAACAGAACCTAAAACATGTTGTGCTTGCCGCAGGACTTGCCTGCACAGCACTTACAGGTCAGGCACAGAGTGTAAGACCTAAGACCACACAGACGGTCACAAATTCGCTTATGAAACAGAGTACATTACCTTTTAATGCTCCTGACTTCAGTCGTATCAAGAGTGAGGACTATCTGCCTGCTATCAAACAGGCTATCGCTCAGCAGAGGGCGGAGATAAAGAAGATTACCGATAACAAGCAGAAGCCTACCTTCGTAAATACTATCTTGGCTTACGAGCGTAGTGGAAAGAACTTGGAACGTATCTCAAATATCTTCTATGCGCTCGCCTCAGCTGATAAAACTCCTGAGATTGAGAAGGCGCAGGGAAGCATCGTTCCGCTGATGACGGAATTTGAGAATGAGGTTAAGTTTAATCAGAAGTTCTTCCAGCGCATCAAGTATGTCTACGACCACGAATATAAGACGCTCAAGGGGGAGGATAAGAAGTTATTAGAGGTTGTCTACAAGGACTTTACACACGCTGGCGCTCTCCTTCCAAAGGAGAAGATGGCTCGTATGCAGGAGATTAACAAGGAATTGGCAAAGCTTCAGCAGGACTTTGGCAATATGCTTCCAAAAGCCGCTAACGAGGCAACAGTATGGGTCAATGATGTAAAGGAATTGGCGGGTCTTAGCGAGACGGATATCGCTCAGTGCAAGAAGGATGCTGAGAGTCGTGGTGGTAAGGCACCTTACTGTATCGTAATTACAAATACTACTCAACAACCTATCCTCGCAAGTCTTGAGAATCGTGCACTGCGTGAGAAGGTCTTCAACGCTTCTATTCATCGTACGGATGGCACGGGTGCTTATAACACCTTCCCTGTCATCGTGAAGATAGCTCGCTTGCGTGCGGAGAAGGCTCAGCTGATGGGTTATAAGAACTATGCTTCTTACTCGCTATCAAAGACAATGGCAAAGAATACGAATAATGTTTATGCTTTCTTGCATCAGATGATTGAGGCTTATAAACCTAAGTCGGAAGCTCAGACAAAGGCGATTGAGGAGTATGCTCAGAAGACAGAGGGCGCAGACTTCCGTCTCCAGCCTTACGATCGCTTCTATTATTCGGCAAAGATGAAGAAGGACCAGTATAGTTTCTCTGACGATGATGTGAAGCCTTATTTCAATCTTGACTCGGTACTCGTAAATGGTATCTTCTATGCGGCTCATCGTGTCTATGGACTCAGCTTCCGTGAGCGTAAGGATATTCCTACTTACCACAAGGATATGAAGGTGTTTGACGTGATAGATGCTGACGGCAAGCAATTGGCTCTCTTCTATTGCGATTACTTCCGTCGTCCAACAAAGCGTGGTGGTGCGTGGATGAGTGCCTTCCTCAAACAGAGTGGTGACCGTCAGCAGAAACCTCTGATTTTCAACGTTTGTAACTATGCTAAGGCCCCAGAGGGTCAACCAACGCTCCTTACTTGGGATGAGACTCAGACGATGTTCCACGAGTTCGGTCACGCCCTGCATGGTATGCTTTCTAATTGTAAGTATAACACGTTGAGCGGTACTGCCGTATCACGTGACTTTGTGGAGATGCCTTCACAGTTTAATGAGTCGTTCGCAAGTATTCCAGAGGTGTTCAATAACTATGCACGTCATTACAAGACCAATGAGCCTATGCCAGATGCCTTGCGTGAGAAGATGTTGGGTTCACTCAACTTCCTTTCAGCTTATTCATTGGGCGAGAACCTTTCAGCTACAAGCGTAGACTTGGCTTGGCATTGCCTCTCACCATCCGAGGTTCCAACAGCTCAAGAGGCACCAGCCTTCGAGAAGAAGGTATTGGCGGATATGGGTCTGTTGAACAATCAGATTCCTCCACGTTACTCTACTTCTTACTTCAACCACATTTGGGGTGGAGGATATGCAGCTGGTTATTACAGCTATTTGTGGAGTGAGGTATTAGCCGCAAACATTGCTGATTACTTCGAGGCTCATGGTGCACTGACTCGCAAGGTGGGTGATGACTTCCGCCAGAAGATTCTCTCACGTGGAAATACTCGCGACCTTATGCAGATCTTCTCTGACTTCACTGGCCTCAAAGCACCTGATACAAAGGGATTGCTGAAGGCAAGGGGAATGTAAAAGCCCCACCCAACCTCCCCGAAAGGGGAGGAGTGTTTTCCGTTACTTGCCAAAAATAAAAGCAATGAAAAGTAAAACACAACCAAAAGGACATATCACTCCCCTCTACGGGGGAGGAATAAGGGGGAGAGGTCGGTTTTTCTTTTTCTTTCTTCTCTTTCTTCTAACCCTTAACTTTGGGGTAAAGGGCTATTGGAAGATAAAGTCCTATTCATTCCAAAGTTATTTCAAAGATGTATGGGAAATCTGTCACGAAAAGGGATATAACGAAGATTATTGCATCCTCGTAGACTTCTCACGCCCATCGGGTGAGGACCGAATGGCTATCATCGACCTGAATACGTTGACCGTACTCGACACTGGCCCCTGTGCACATGGCAAAGGAAAGGGTAACAGTGCGTGGAAACCTGTTTTCTCAAATAAGGAGGGGAGCAGATGTTCAAGTCTCGGAGCTTTCAAGATTGCAGAGAAAGGCTATTCCACTACTGTCGGACTGCGTTTTGCGCTTGATGGTCTTGATGATTCGAACAGCAATGCACGCCAAAGAAACATCCTCATCCATAGTTCCCGATACGTGGGCATTATGCACCATCTCACCTCCTATCTTCCTCTCTCCGATGCTTCGTGGGGATGCTTCACGACAAGCCCTGCTATGCTAAGGAAAATCGAAGTCCTTTGTGACAAGAGTAGGAAACCCATCCTGCTTTATGCATATAAATAATCTTGACGAACAAAAAGATTATAATGGAACTGAACCTGAAAAGAACCCTGACTTGTATAATCCTGACTGTGCTCACCAGTCTCACCACACGTGCCCAGACCTTATGCGTCATTGACGGCATTCCTCTACCCGACTCCCTCCTGTACGTTACCATCGACGAGATGCGGTCGGATTCGGCTAAACAGATTGTATCACATAGACTGAGACTTATTCCGCCCCAAGCGATTGAATCCATTCAGACATTCTCAGCAGAAGAGCAAATAAAACAAGGGAAGAACATCACTTTCTGTAAAATGCCAAGAGATATTGTCATCATAAGAACCAACTCCCTTGCTAAACTACAATGGATTCTAAACGGCAAGATAATAAACCCACGAAAAAGACTGACCATCATTGATTACAAACTTTCACCCCAACGTATAATGGAGGCTTTGCCAAGGCGTATTAAGCCCACGGACATCGTTTCTGCCGACATCCTTACTTATATAAACGATCCACGACAAGAAAAACATCCAACCATCATGATTAAGACAAAACGCACTGATTCTTCCAAAAAAACAAAGGGCACTGACCCAAAAGTAATGGAAGGGAAGTAGTCAGATTCCACAAAGACAAGACATAAACCAGTATCTGAAATGAATAGACAACCACCATACAGCAAAGAAACCGAGCATAAGAACAATAGCAAACACTCAGCAAATAGGGCTCTCCCCCCTTCGGGGGAGCTGGAGGGGGCTTCTGGTGTCTCCTTCATCTCCCACTCCCTTTCCCTTCCTCTCCAAAGCGTATCAGCTGTTCTCACCTTACTCGATGAGGGCTGTACGATTCCCTTCATCTCCCGCTATCGTAAGGAGCGGACGGGGAACCTTGACGAGGTTCAGATAACCAATATCAGCGAACTCAATGATCGTTTGAAGGAACTCGGCAAGCGTAAGGAAACCATTCTCAAGACTATCCGTGAGCAAGAGAAACTGACACCAGAATTAGAAGCAAAGATTCTCGCTTGTATGGATTCCACAGAGTTGGAAGACATCTACCTACCTTATAAGCCCAAACGCCGTACACGTGCTCAGATTGCCCGTGAGCAGGGATTGGAGCCATTGGCGTTGGCAATAATGAGAGAAGCCCAAAACCCTACAGCCCCCTCCAACTCCCCCGAAGGGGGGAGAGAAGCCCCGCCCAACCTCCCCGAATGGGGAGGAGTGCCTATGCGCACACGAGAGAAGAAGGGCACTTTGAAAGAAGCCTCCCCCAACCCCTCCGAAGGGAGGGGAGTGCCTATGCGCACACAAGAGAAGAAGGGCACTTTGAATCTTCCCCAACACCTCAGCAAAGAACTTGCAAACTTGCCTCCTCCCCTTTCGGGGAGGTCGGGTGGGGCTTTGGCTTTAGACATCATCGCCGAGATTGTTTCTGAGAACCAGCAAGCACGCAATACCGTCCGCACGGCTTACCAGCGTGGGGCTGTCATCACATCGAAGGTCATCAAGAAGATGAAGGATACCGACGAGGCGCAGAAGTTCGCTGATTACTTCGATTTCTCCGAACCTCTCCGACGATGCAATAGCCACCGACTTCTTGCCATGCGTCGTGGTGAGAACCAAGGTATCTTGCGCATAAGCATCACGATTGATAGCGAGGAATGTATCTCACGTCTCACCCGCCAATTCGTGCGTGGACACGGAGTGTGCCAGACCCTCGTCACCCAAGCCGTTGAAGACTCCTTCAAACGTCTTATCAATCCGAGCATTGAAAACGAATTTGCCGCCTTGAGCAAGGAGCGTGCCGATGAAGAGGCTATCAAGGTCTTTACCGAGAACCTCCGTCAGCTTCTCCTCTCTCCCCCACTCGGTCAGAAGCGTGTCCTCGCCCTCGACCCCGGTTTTGCCAACGGATGTAAGATTGCTTGCCTTGACGAACAAGGTAACCTCCTGCATCACGAGATTATCTATCCGCATCCGCCTCGCAATCAGGTAAGACAAGCCACCGAAGCCCTGCAGAGGATGATAAGCACATATAAGATTGAGGCCATTGCCATTGGTAATGGTACGGCAAGCAGGGAGAGTAAGGAGTTTGTGGAGAACAGCCTCACCCCCCAACCCCCTCTCCGAAGGGAGAGGGGGAGAGAAGCCTCCCCCAACCCCTCCGAAAGGAGGGGAGCACCTATCCCCCCACGCCTCAGCAAAGAACTTGCAAGCTTGTCTCCTCCCCCTTCGGGGAGGTCGGGTGGGGCTTCTTCTATCTTCCTTGTCTCCGAGGACGGTGCATCTATCTACTCCGCCTCACCCGTAGCTCGCGAGGAGTTCCCCGATGAAGACGTCACCACACGTGGAGCCATATCCATCGGTAGACGATTGATGGACCCACTCGCTGAACTTGTGAAGATTGACCCGAAGAGTATCGGTGTCGGACAATACCAACACGATGTTGACCAATCGAAGCTCAAGCACTCCCTCGACCAAACGGTGATGAGTTGTGTCAATCAGGTGGGTGTCAACCTCAACACGGTTTCCCGTCACTTGCTTACATACGTCAGCGGACTCGGTCCTGCCCTTGCCCAAAACATCGTTGATTATCGTCGTGAGCACGGTCCCTTCACCTCACGTACCCAATTGAAGAAGGTGAAGCGTCTGGGCGATACAGCCTTCCAGCAATGCGCAGGCTTCCTCCGCATCCCCAATGCCAAGAACCCGCTCGACAACTCTGCCGTTCATCCCGAGAGCTATCACATCGTTGAGCAAATGGCGAAGGACCTGAGATGTACGATAAAGGATTTGATTGGCAATAAAAAACTCTTGGCGGAAATTGATGTCAAGAGATACCTCACCCCCCACCCCCCTCTCCGAAAGGAGAGGGGGAGTACTGGAAACGATTCGCTGAAAGATGGAGATAAATTAAAAAAGTCCTTACCCTCTTGTGAGCGCCTATGCACTCCCCTCCTTTCGGAGGGGTTGGGGGAGGTTTCCCTCCGCGACATCCTCACCGAACTTGAGAAGCCTGGCCGTGACCCACGTGGAGAGGTGGAAGTCTTCGAATTCGACAAGAATGTCCACTCCCTCAACGACCTCATCGTAGGAATGGAACTCCCTGGTATCGTGACGAATATCACCAACTTCGGTGTCTTCGTCGACATCGGTGTCCATCAAGACGGTCTTGTCCACATCTCCCAGCTCTCCGACCGCTTCGTCACCGACCCCACACAAGTCGTACGCCTTCATCAGCACATCCGTGTCCGTGTCGTCGAAGTCGATATGCGTCGCAAACGTATCGGGTTGAGTATGAAGAATATAAAACAATAAAAACAAATGAATCAGACAAAGAAAATCCTTGTTTACTTAGGTTGTATTGCGTTTACCGCCTTAGGCGTATGGCTTCTTACCATAGAAAACCCCACCACAACTTATCCACTATGGACAATAAGAGTTGCTGGCATCTTCTCCATCATCTTCTTTGGTGGTGGCGGTTTGTTTATGGCTTATAAAATGATAAAGCTCCTCATAAACCATAAGAAAGAAATAGAATTTACCGATAGAGGCATCTCTATCTGCGGAGCTGAGGAAATATTATGGAACGAGATTGCCGACTTCTCCCTGATACGTTTTAAAGGAAACAGGTTGATAACCATCCAGATGAAAGACCCTGAAAAGGTTATCGCAAACGAATCTTCATGGATAAAACGCAAGACAATGGAGTATAACCTCAAGACTATCAACGCCCTTTACTCCTTTCCTGCCTATATGATGGCTGGACGAGCTGAAGAAGCACTTACGCTCTGCAAGCTGAACTTGGCAAAACATAAATAATATAACAAATAACCCTATTCAAGCCCTCCTCCCTTTGGGAAGGCTTGGAGGTGAGTATTATGCTATGCATGACATTATTGGAGGCTTTATAGGCTTAACATTGGTTCACATAGGTGCTGCACTTCGCTTCGTCTATCATCGCTTTATTATCAGAGATAATTATAGTTATCATTCCTTGATAACTGAATCACCAGTATTTGATTGCTCCAAAGAATCATACAAGGAACAATTCAAGAGATGGAAGCAGAGACAAATTCAACGTAATCAAGCATATGATATAGACCTGGATGAGGAACAACAACAAACACTCGAAATGTTCCTCAAAGAGGGTAGAAGTAAGAAAGAGATAATACAAGGTATGATTGAAACTGGCGAATTAAAGCTAATAGATGTTGACATTTACCCTCGTAATCCCGAATACTTTTCCAATCGTGTCCTTGATGGTATCATTGGTTTATGCTTCCTTATCATATTAATCCTCATCATTCGCTACATCTAAATCAAAAGAATATGAGCGACAATCTCTTACTTTATATCAGCTCTATTATCTGCGCACTCCTCACTATTTATCAGATATTCAATCGCCAGAAAAGAGCAGGTATCTTATCAGCTATCGTATTATTAGGTTACTCTCTCCCACTCTATTACCTCTTCTTCTTTCATTCAGAATATGGAGTAGGTCTCACATGGTGGTTTTATCTTCTTGTGCTTAATCTCATATACATCCTCTCAACAGCAATACACCTCATTTTTAAGTATATCAAGGGAAGATAGCTCTTCTCCCTTAAAAATAATAAAGACAAACTATGGGAATGCTTTTTGTTCTTATTTTCTGGGCAATCGCTCTTATAATCCTATCCCTCATATTAGGACTGATAACGTTACCTTTCTCTTACTTTCTTTGCAAAAAGCAAAGGAAGAGGAAGATGGTTCTATCATTCCTCACACCAGGAATATTTATTGGGATATACGCTGCAAGTAGTTTTGTGTGTATGATTATCATTGCTATCATTCTTGGTTCTGACATTGGTATAGGTGATAGCTGGTCTATGCCACTAAAGAATGGTTATGAACTTACCTCAGTTGATACGCCCGAATATGCTAACATCAATCGCAGAAACGATCTGTTGAAAGAAAACCTTATTGATGGGATTACACATATACAAGTGGTTGGAGACTCTGTCATAGGAAAAGGGGCTGATGGAAACTACTTCATCTTCAACCTACAAAATGGTGACAAGGAAGACAACCTAAGCTATCAAAATCTCACAATAAAAATGAAATCAAGACCCATTACACTCGTTAATAATAATACCTACTATTGGGAACAACGCAAAGTACCCTATATAATTGCGGGCATCTTTTGCCTTCTTATAACCATTTTAGCAGTAAAAACTCTTTGGCGAATAGGTCTAATTTACTAAGCTTTTATTTCATATTAGTATTCACCATTTACTACATTTAAATCAGAAAAAGTATAAGCGACAACCTTTAATTTTAAGATTCTTTCTATATTATCATTTGACAATCTCAATCAGCGAAGCTTTATATCGTCCTTTCGGAATCCTATCTATCACCGCCTCTTTATATCCAGTAGGTAGAAGTCCACCCGGAAGCCATAGCGCATTCGCTCCGATTTCGTTACCCGACGGCATCCTCAACCTTAGTTTCTTAGGCTTGGGGATGTCAATCCTTACTAATATTCGATGTTTCCACGCACCTGCAGGGATTCCCAATTCGTGTTCGATACGCGACAAGTCGCCATGACTTTTTATCAAGACACTATCCATCTCCGACTTCATCATAATAAACTGGCTATTATCAGCCTTTCCGATAGAATCACCGTGATATCGTTCTAACAATTCTTTCGAAACAAGGCATGATGCGCCTGCCTTAAAATTCTTCAGATGTCGCCTTATATATCTTCGCTTCAAATAGGTTTCAGGTGCAGGTCGTTCGCCCTTAGGAATATTCTGTATACTCTTTCTCGACATACCCCTGCGAAAGAACCTATCAATAAGACATAGTGTGTCAACGCGATAAGTAGGTCTAACTTGCCTATCAACCTTTTTCCCAAAATTATCTGACAACAAAGAATCCTGTTTCGCCTGCCACCTCGCAGTATCTTTCGTTATCACATATTGCGCGTGCACCTCCTGCCCCACTCCGACAACGAGCAGCAGAAGCATAAAAAGCCTCACCCCCAACCCCTCTCCGAACCAACGGTCACTGACCGAAGGGAAGTAAAGGAGAGAGGGGAGTAAATGGCGAGATACCCCTATGTTCAGGGACTTCTTCTTTGCTTTTTTCATTTTTACCACAGAATCATCTAATTATATAGGGATAACACGCTGTTCACTCCCCTCTCCTTTCGGAGTTTATTTTTACCACAGAATCATCTAATATACAGGGATAACACGCTGTTCACTCCCCTCTCCTTTCGGAGTTTATTTTTACCACAGAATCATCTAATATACAGGGATAACACGCTGTTCACTCCCCTCTCCTTTCGGAGTTTATTTTTACCACAGAATCATCTAATATACAGGGATAACACGCTGTTCACTCCCCTCTCCACTCGGAGAGGGGTTGGGGGTGAGGCTGGGCTGGGGGTGAGGCTTTAAAAAAAGCTGCCACCCTTTCAGGCGACAGCTCCATATCCGTTATAACGAGTGCCCACGACCGTGAGCGTCATTAATTTACTTTACCTTGTCAACAATAGCCTTGAAAGCTTCCTGATTGTTAACAGCGAGGTCAGCGAGCACCTTACGGTTAATCTCGATACCAGCCTTGTGCAATGCACCCATCAACTGGCTGTAGCTCATATCATAAAGACGAGCAGCAGCGTTGATACGCTGAATCCACAATGCGCGGAAGTTACGCTTCTTGTTACGGCGGTCACGATAAGCATAAGTCAAACCCTTCTCATAGGTATTCTTTGCTACCGTCCAAACATTTTTACGGGCACCATAGTAACCCTTAGTCTGCTTCAGAATTCTTGTTCTCTTTGCTTTTGAAGCAACATGATTGACTGATCTTGGCATAGTTTTTCTTTCCTTTTAATTTGTTTGACTAATGAATTAACGAAGTCTGAGCAGGTCGCGTACCTGCTTCAGGTCTGAACGATCCACGAGCGTCTGGTGAACAAGATTTCTCTTCTGTTTCTTTGTCTTCTTAGTCAGAATGTGACTGTGGTAAGCGTGATGACGTTTAATCTTACCAGTACCGGTGAACGTGAATCTCTTCTTCGCTCCGGAATTTGTCTTCTGTTTTGGCATTTTTTTAAAATTTTAAAATTGTTATTTATATTCATCTGTGGCAACGTATATACCAGGACGTTACGCACAGGTTGCCCATTTCGCCCCCTCTTACCGAGGAGACACCCAACGGGCGTTAGTCAATATTCAATTTCTTCAATGCGTCAGCACCATTCTTAGCATTGGCAAACAAGCCGCCATCCGTCTTTGGCTCCTCGCTGACACTCTCAGCACCTGCCTTCACGCCAGCCTCTGCCTCCTCACGGTCGCGCTTCTGCTGACTCTTCTTGGCAACGCCTGCCTTCTTAGGTGCAAGATAGAGGAACATCTTCTTGCCCTCAAGCTTCGGAAGCTGCTCTACCTTTGCAAGCTCCTCAAGATCGTTAGCGAAACGAAGCAGCAGCACCTCGCCCTGCTCCTTAAACAAAATCGAACGACCACGGAAGAACACGTATGCGCGTACCTTATTACCTGCATTGAGGAACTCCTGTGCATGCTTGAGCTTAAACTTATAGTCATGCTCATCCGTCTGAGGACCAAAACGAATCTCCTTCACCTCCTGCTTCACCTGCTTCTGCTTCATCTCCTTCTGATGCTTCTTCTGCTGGTAGAGGAACTTAGAATAGTCGATGATACGACAAACTGGTGGCTGTGCGTTAGGAGAAATCTCCACAAGGTCAACTCCCTCTTTCTGAGCCAATTCCAACGCTTTTCGCGTAGGCATAACCTCAGCTCCATCATCACTTACCACACGTACTTCCCGAACGCGAATCTGCTCGTTCACGCGGTACTTCATTTTCATTTTGTCATTCTTCATCCAACTATTTTAAAGTGTCTAAATTCGCTAAACGCGTGCAAAGTTACTATTTTCCAACCGATTATCCAAGAGATTTTCATTATATTTTTCATATAGCGACTTTGAAAAAAACTTAATACAGTTAGTCATTTATTATTGTTTAATAGTAAAAAGACCTCAATATCCAGCATCTACTACGATTCTTGTTCTTCGCAGTATGTATTACTTTTAACTCAACCTATCTACTATACATAATATAACATAAAAATGAGCATTTACTCATATTACACAGTGAATTATATCTTCTAAATTAACATCGGTAATCATAATTATGAATTGTGAATTCTGAATTCTGAATTAAAAGTATTACCTTTGCCACATATTTGATTTATAAAACTAATTTGTAGTATGGTTAAAATCACTTTCCCAGACGGTTCCGTTCGTGAATACGAGCAGGGCGTAACTGGTTTTCAAATCGCCGAGAGCATTTCGCCGGCTCTCGCCCGTGACGTTGTATCTTGCGGTGTAAATGGCGAAACAACAGAACTCAATCGTCCTATCAATGAGGACGCAAGCATCGCACTTTACAAGTTCGATGACGAAGAAGGTAAGCACACCTTCTGGCACACCTCTGCCCACCTCCTCGCTGAGGCATTGCAGGAGCTTTACCCGGGCATTCAGTTTGGTTTCGGTCCTGCTGTTGAGAACGGCTTCTTCTATGATGTGATGCCTGCAGAGGGTCAGACAATCTCTGAGAACGACTTCCCAAAGATTGAAGAGAAGATGCGCGAGCTTGCTAAGAAGAACGAGCCAGTCGTTCGTCGTAACGTCTCTAAGGCTGATGCTGTTAAGGAATTCACTGCTGATGGACAGGAATACAAGGTGGAGCACATCGTTGAGGACCTCGAAGATGGCACTATCTCAACATATTCACAGGGTAATTTCACCGACCTTTGTCGTGGTCCGCACCTCGTTTCTACGGGTGCTATCAAGGCAATCAAGATAACCAGCGTTGCTGGAGCTTTCTGGCGTGGCGATGCTAAGCGTGAACAGATGACACGTATCTATGGTATCACCTTCCCTAAGAAGAAGATGCTCGATGAATATCTCGAAATGCTTGAGGAGGCTAAGAAGCGCGACCATCGTAAGATTGGTAAGGAAATGGAACTCTTTATGTTCTCTGACCGTGTTGGTAAGGGTCTTCCTATCTGGTTGCCAAAGGGAACACAGCTGCGCCTGCGCTTGCAGGAGCTCTTGCGTCGTCTCCTCCGTCCATACAATTATCAGGAGGTAATCACACCGGGTATCGGTGGTAAGAACCTCTACGTAACTTCTGGTCACTATGCCCACTATGGCAAGGATGCTTTCCAGCCAATCCACACACCAGAGGAGGACGAGGAGTATATGCTCAAGCCTATGAACTGTCCTCACCACTGTGAGATTTACGCTCATAAGCCACGTTCTTATAAAGATCTCCCACTGCGTATCGCTGAGTTCGGAACCGTGTTCCGCTATGAGAAGAGTGGTGAGCTTCACGGACTTACACGTGTTCGTACCTTCACACAGGACGATGCTCACATCTTCGTGCGCCCTGACCAAGTAAAGGCTGAGTTTGAGAATAATATCGATATCATCCTCAAGGTGTTCAAGACCTTCGGTTTCGAGAACTATGAGGCTCAGATTTCGCTTCGTGACCCAGAGGATAAGGAGAAGTATATCGGTTCTGACGACGTATGGGAAGAGAGTGAGACAGCTATCAAGGAGGCTTGTGCAGAGATGGGGCTCAACGCCCGCATAGAGCTTGGCGAGGCTGCGTTCTATGGTCCAAAGCTCGACTTCATGGTGAAGGATGCCATCGGTCGTCGTTGGCAGCTCGGTACAATCCAGGTAGACTATAACCTGCCTAACCGCTTCAAGCTCGAATACACCGCTGAGGACAACTCGAAGAAGACACCAGTGATGGTTCACCGTGCACCATTCGGTTCACTCGAACGCTTCACAGCCGTGCTCATCGAGCACACAGCAGGTCACTTCCCACTCTGGTTGACACCTGATCAGGTTGCCATCCTCCCAATCTCTGAGAAGTATAACGACTATGCTCAGAAGGTGAAGGCTTACTTCGATGCTCACGACGTACGTTCAATCATGGACGACCGCAACGAGAAGATTGGTCGCAAGATTCGCGACAACGAGCTCAAGCGTGTTCCTTACATGGTTATCGTTGGCGAGAAAGAGGCTGCCGAGGGTCTTGTATCAATGCGTCAGCAGGGCGGTGGCGAGCAGGCTACTATGACAATGGAAGCCTTCGCTGAGCGTATCAACAACGAGGTTGCTGAGCAGCTGAAGGAGTTGGATTAGAAAGAGAAGCCTCCCCCGACCCCTCCGAAGGGAGGGGAGTGCAGCAACTGGAGCCTCCCTCGACCTTTCCGAAGGGAGGGGAGTGCAATAACTGGCCCCTCCCCCTTGCCCCTCCCCCATAGGGAGGGGAGTGAATACCGCGATATCCCTATTATGTTGGGTATGCGGTGGTATGATAGTAACTTATTTGTAGGGGGAGAACAGAAGTTGGAGGTCCTTCGCTTTTAGAGGCTAACATATTATTGACCTTTGTGGTCTTGTCTTCTCTTTGCGAGAGAAGAAAAACTCTTAGGCGGCATCCCCTTAGTGGGTGCCGCATTTTATTCTGTAAACTTTTGACCAAAATATAATTCAATATTCATAATCCATAATTATAAATACCAATATTGCTCAAAGGTTAAACTCAAATCATAAAGTTCAAAGTTCAAAGCTTCAACGGACGCTTGTCATCACCTTCAATGCGAAGACTCGGTAGCTTGTAAAACTGCGAAGCGTTAGGCTTCATGGGCTGTTGCTTAGGCTTCCTACCTGCTACGATATCGGCACGAAGTTGGGAGGCTGCATCGAAGGCCTTCCATCGCTTGAGAATATAATCAAGTTGCTGAAGGGCAGCCTTGCTATCGCCCACTTGATAGAGACAATAAGCACGATTAAACCAATAGTTGCGATTGTCGGGGGTAATATCAAGCGCACGGGTAAAGGCAACGATAGCGCTATCGTAACGCTCCACACGAATGTTGGTCATACCATAAAGTTCGTAGATATCAGCAATATAGGGCTGTAAAGTCAAAGCACGGCGACAATCATCACCAGCACCCTTATAGTCTTCAAGGTGATACTTTGACAATGCCATCAAATACCAAGCCTCGTATAGATTTGGTTTGAGGGCAACGATACGGGAGAAAATCTGCATGGAAGTAACGTAGTATCCCTGATCAAGCGTCCGCCTCCCCTCCTCCATCATCTTCTTGACGTTGTATTGGGCTGCTGACGGCAATGCCAATAGGCATAGCAAGGATACTACGATACCACGCAACATAGGCTTACTTACGTGGAGCCTTCACACGATAGTGGCAGCGAATCTTACCCTGCAAAAGGGCTTTGAGCTTGCTGGTAATCATCTGCTTGCGGAATGGCGAGAGACGATCAGTAAAGACACGACCTTCAAGGTGATCGAACTCATGCTGGATAACTCGAGCAAGATAGCCGTCTATCCACTCCTCATGCTCAACGAGATTCTCGTCATACCACTTAACGTAGATGCGCTTTGCACGTGTCACACTCTCGTGAACACCTGGCAGAGAGAGACATCCCTCTTCTAAGGTCTCCGTCTCTGAGTCATCATACTCAAGGATGTGACCATTGATGAATGCATGACGATAGTCTTTATACTCAGGGAAGGTGTCTGAGAGCACATCTAAGTCGACAACAACGACACGGATAGACTTACCAATCTGTGGTGCTGCTAAACCTACGCCATCGCTGGCGGTGTTGGTCTCAAACATATTTTGTATCAGTTCTTGGAGGTCAGGATAATCGAGAGGAATATCCTCGGCTACCTTGCGCAATACTGGCTGACCGTATGTGTAAATGGGTAATACCATATTCTTTTCTTTCTTTAAACTTACAAGTCCAACGAGCTTGACCGACACACGGCTCAAAGCCCCTTGGACCTCATATAATCTTGTAGGATAATTGTTGCCGAAATCTCGTCAACAAGCCCTTTATCTTCGCGGCGTGTCTTCTTCTTCACTCCCCCCGCAATCATTGCTTGATGGGCGATAACCGACGTAAACCGCTCGTCGTAATAATCAATAGGTAACTCAGGATGTGCCTTGCGCCAACGGTTGACAAATTGCTCCACACGAGCAAGGTTCTCGCTTGGCTGACCATTGGGCTGCATAGGCTTGCCAATGACGAGTTGACTAACCCCTTCTTTTGCGACATATTGCGTCAAAAAATCGAAAAGCTCAGACGTAGGAACAGTCGCCAACCCATTGGCGATGATGCACAATGGGTCGGTGACTGCTAAACCTGTACGTTTTTTACCGTAATCTATCGCTAAAATTCTACTCATTTATCGAGAGAGCAACCAAGCATCAGCGTATGTAGCACGGAGCTGATTACGGCTCTGAACAGCTGAAGCCTTGCTGTCGTATGTAGAAGCAACAACGCGATACATATTGTTACCAGCATTGTAAGCAACCTGAGCATCGTAGCCAGCATTCTTCAAACGCTGCTGCAAGCCCTCAGCATTAGACTTAATACCGAATGAACCAACAACTACGCTGTAAGCCTTCAAACCAGAACCATTTACAACAGAAACAGTCTCGCGGCGTACTGGCTCATTGTCGTAATTATCAACAACTGGAGCCTGAGTAACTGGCTGTGTCTCAACTGGTGCTACAACAGCATCCTGCTGAGTTGAGTTGTCATAATTATTTGTAGAGTTCTGCTCCTGAGACTTAGCCTTCTCGTAAGCCTTCTTGTATGCACTCTCGCTTGACTTACAGCCAGTGAAAGCCATTGCCACACACATAGCTGCGCCCAAAACCATAAATTTCTTCATAATCGCTTAGTTTTTATTGATTATACTATTAATTTACTATGTAATTATCTTGCGAAGTTACAAAATAAGAAGGAGAAGTAAGAACATATCGCCAATAAAGTTTGTTAAATAAACTATTTGTAAGATTTTTAACACAAAAATACTTCCTATCTGTTGCTTATATGCGAAACTTTGACTATATTTGCCATTGAAAAGAAATCAAGTATTCATTAACAATAAAATAAAGAGATTATGAAGACATTAGGTTACATTGGCGCATTCCTCTGTGGTAGCATCACAGGCGCAGCTCTCGGACTTCTTTTAGCTCCAGAGAAGGGTACAGACACACGTTCAAAGATTGCTGATGCTGTTGACGATTTCTGCAAGAAGCACGACATTAAGCTCAGCCGCAAGGAAGCTGAAGATTTCGTTGAAGATATCAAGGACGCAGCTTCAGACGTTATCTAAATTGTAAAGGATGTTCTCAAACGATAAGAACGTAGAAACAATAGCACAACTCGTAGAGGTGCTAAAACATTATATCGGGCTTCAGTCAGAGTACGTGAAGCTCGATGTAATTGAAAAGGTCGTGCGACTACTGACCGTGATTATCGTGGCAACAGTTTTCTGCACTACCCTCTTCATTTCTCTCATTTACCTTTCTTTTGCTGCAGTCTATGCGTTGCAGCCATTAGTTGGTTCACTTATATGGGCTTTCCTCATTGTTGGTGGTGGTTACTTGCTGCTACTCATCTTCTTTATCTTACTGCGTCACAGACTTATTGAACGCCCATTGGTAAGATTCTTGGGAAGTCTTTTAATGTCAAAATAAGCTTATGACAGAACAGACAACTCAATTTAAACCCGAATATAGGTCGTTGGACGATATACGCCTGCGCAAAGCCCAGTTGCGTACCGACTTGACCAAGGACAGCAATAAGATTGCAGGGTTATGGAATGAGCTTATGCATAAGCCGAAAGACAAAAACTCTCCTACCCAACGCTTCTCAGGTGCTTTCAATGTTGGTGCAAGTGTATTGGATGGACTTATCCTCTCTTGGAAGCTCTATCGTATGTTTGGCGGTAAACAATCATCAGGACTCCTTAATAAGAAGTTCAGTTTATTCAAAAAGAAAAAGAAATAAGAGGGCAAACTGTCAAGTTTACCCATAAACGCATTTATGAGTAAACAAGTTACCCACAGCCATAAACTCCATCTTTTCTGGTAATTATAATTATGACTTATTAATGAGAACTCCGTTCGAATAATGATAAATCATAGTAGTTATCATAATTATGACGTACTAACGAGAGTTCTGTTCGAATAATGATAAGTTATAGTAGTAATCATAATTATGAATTATGAATTATGAATTAACTTGTAATAATATAATCATAACCAGAATTCAACAGATACTCTTTTCACTTTGAAAAGACGCCCTTTTGGCTTCTTAAAGATGCCCTTTTGAGGTCTTACTAACGCCCTTTTGCAACCTTACTAAGCACCTTTTCACACACTGTCTTATAACACACTGTTTACCTGATAGTTATAAACACTACCAAAAACTCTTATTTTATTCTTGTGAAAAGCAGTTTTAGGAGCAAAACATGTAAAGTTATTTCCCAAATAAAAAGAAGATTCAGTTTAAAGTAGCAAGTGAAAATCATCTTTCATTTCCTTAATATACCCACACAAAAAACAACAAGAGAAGAAAATAAAAAACAAAAAATGGGATTACCTTCGTAAAGGCAACCCCATAAAACTATTGTAACTTAGGAATGTTTATGCAATAAGAATACTGCTTTCAACCTAACTAAAAGGTTATTACACACAGAACCTTATAACTTCTTTTAATAAGAAACTATTAACGTAACTTATAGCCCTTGAACGCATAGAACAAGATATAGCCAAAGCATACAAAGCAAAGACCATAGGCATATCGAGCATCTGAAACATCCTTTAAAAGACCAAACAGTACTGTAATTGCTGCTCCACCGATAAGTCCCATCGTCAAGAGTGATGAACCCTTCTTAGTAAACTTACCCAAATCCATCAATGCCAAAGGCCAAAACGCTGGCCACATCAGTGAACATCCTAAAGCCATGACACCAACACTATATATACTATAAACTCCAGGAAGAAGAACAACAAGAGTCGTTCCCAACAAGGCTACAAATGAACAAATCTGCAAAGCACGTGTCTGAGAAAGATACTTAGGAATCAGAATGATTCCTGCTATATATCCAATACTAATACTAATCGGAGTTATCCAAGAATAGTTTTCTGGATGAGCAAGTCCTAACTCATTCGCATAGTCAATGAGCGTTCCCAACACAATAGTCTCTGCACCAACATAAAAGAAGATGGCAATAGCACCCAGAACCAAGTGTGGGAACTGGAAAACAGACTTCTTACTGTTTGCATAAGCAGATACTTCTTGGTCAACCTCATCAGTCTCACTGCTATCCTCACCCGCTGCTTTCACCTCTGGCAATGGTGACAAAAGAGCCACTACACCTAAAGCAACGAACAGACAAATAATCACAGCAAAAGGTTTACCTAAATCATCTATAGCAACACTACCTGAAGCACCTGCGAAAAGAGCAATAAAGAGGGGTGACACTGGCCAAGCTAACTTGTTGATCATACCCATAATAGAGATACGCTTTGCAGCACTCTCCGTTGGTCCCAATATTGTCACATAAGGATTTATAGCTGCTTGTAAGAAGGTGTTAGCCGTTCCACAGAAAAAGGAAGCTACCAGAAACAAAGGAAAACTCTTTGCATCTGCCGAGAAGATAAACACTCCAAAAGCTACAGCAAACATTCCGAACGCAATAGCCATCGTACGCTTATATCCTATCTTGCTAATTAACATTCCCGCAGGATAGCCAAAGATGAGGAAAGGCAAGAATGTTGCACCAATGAGCATATATGCTTCCATTGAAGAAACACTTAACGACACCTTCAATACTGGAACCAACAATGAATTTATACCCAAGGCAAATCCACAAGTAAAAAACATAAGCCCTAAGAATGCCATAGGGACAAGGAAACTCTTTTGTTCTTTCATAAGTCTACTATGCAACACTATCGATGAATACTTCACTTAAATAATATGGGACAACATGACATCTTCTTTTGTTGATTAGAGTAATGTTATGTCCACGAACAAATCCCTAAAACCTATCATCAACAACTGACATACTCCATCATATTAAACTGTTGGAAGGCCCAACAAATATTACCCTGCATTCTGTCATTTCAAGATAAAACCTAACCCAAGTGTTGCAATAAAAGTCACATTAAATCTTGATTGACGATGCAAAGGTATAAAAAAAACGCGAAAAACTATCACAACTTGATAGTTTTTCGCGTTTAATCTCTTTGTTTGAGGATTATAAAGCTATTATTTCGTATGTCTGAGTATCTCATCACGGCATTCTTCCATCAGCCATTTTGGTGTACTCGTAGCCCCACAGATTCCTACTGTTTCAACTCCTTCAAACCAACTCATGTCGATTTCATCTGCACTCTCAACTTGATGGGAGTTTGGGTTCACACTCAAACATTCGTGAAAGAGGACCTTACCATTTGAACTCTTACGGCCTGCCACAAAGAGAATCAAGTCGTGACGAGCAGCAAAGGTAGAAATGTTTGGCATACGATTAGCAACCTGTCGGCAGATGGTATCAAAGCTTTGAAACTTTGCTTTGGGTGAGATATGACTTTGAATGTATTCTATAATCTTATGAAACTCATCCAAACTCTTTGTCGTCTGTGAGTAGAGATAGATGTCATTATTAAAGTCTAACGCTTTGACATCTTCAAACTTCTCTATCACAATCGCCTGACTATGGGTCTGACCAACAAGTCCGAGCACCTCGGCATGACCATTCTTTCCAAAGATAACAATGGAAGAGGAGGCACTAAGCTCTTGTCCCTCGCCTACTGCAGGAGGAAGAGAAACAGAAGAAGTAGAGGTTTCCACCGCTTCATTCGTTACTGGCTTAAGGCTTGAAGGTTCATCAACAGTAGCTCCGCCCTTTGAAGATATCATATAAGAAGGTTGACGACCTTTCTCATACTGTGTCTTAATACGACGTTGAAGGGCAAGAACCACAGGGCAAGTAGCATCGATAATCTCAATGTTATTACGTCTTGCAAGTTCGTAAGTCTCAGGTGGTTCACCATGTGCACGCAGCAAGACCTTCACGTTATGAAGTTCGCGCATCTGCTCATGATTAATCGTGATGAGTCCTTTCTTTGTGAGGCGTTCTACCTCCATACTGTTATGTACAATATCACCTAAGCAATAGAGCTTTGTACCCTTTGCCAATTCTTCTTCGGCTTTCTTAATGGCAGTGGTCACACCGAAGCAAAAACCACTACCGTTATCAATTTCTATTTGAAGCATTTCTTTTTAAGAAGTTAAGGAGTTGCGAAGTTATGGGAGTTAAGACAACAGCCACTACTCCACAACTCTATCATATAACTTGTTCACTTGTCTACTCGTAAACTTGTCTACTCGTAAACTTGTTAACTCGTAAACTTAAATAACTTGTCAACTCGTAAACTTATCTACTCGTCAACTTGAATAACTTCTGCGCCTGTACGTCCACTATATTCAGGAGCGTATGCACATTGCGCAGTGCAGGTTCCTGTCTGATAAACACCTGCTCGGTCAATATAATATTCTGTTTCAACGACATGCTTACCCTTTGCCATCTGGTCGAAGTAGTAATTAGTCGTGTAATCCTTTGGAGCAATGTAATACCCCCAACGATAACCACTCAACTGACTAACAGGTTCAAGGCAGGCTGCACGCTTGTCAACAACCTGCACAAAGTCGTAATCACGGTCGGCAATGATCGTCAAACGGATACGCACCTTGTCACCAACTTTAAGGTTCTTACCTCTCTTCAACAGTACACTATCAACCATTACCTCACGCTTAATCTTCAAGCCAGATGAAGCATCGGAGATATCTGTTGACGTCTGGAAGAACTGTGCATAGACAGCACCCCAACTTGTGCCAGTGCTTGTCTTGCTGATAACCAAATCATGACTTTCAGACGATTGGAAATCAACAGTCTGTGTAGCCTTCACATAACCCAAACCTGCCGTAGGCTGTGTTGTCTGCAAAGGTTTGTTATCAAGCATCAACGTAGCATGCTCTCCATTCTGCATCAACCAATTGCCATTGTTCATAAATGCCCAAATAGCATTCACTGAGTTCAATGGTGTATCCCAAGCCTGCGTACGCTTCTCCTGCAAGAGCCAACGCTGCATTTCAACAAGAGTCTTACTATCAGCAGGAGTAATCGTCTTTATCGCCTCAATAGCAGCCACCTCTGTTGGAATCTTATAATCACGCCAGCTGTAATAAGCGTTTTTAGAATCGAAGTAACGTCCCTTCTCCTCTGTATAAACCGTATATTCCTTGATACTCTGCAGGTATTCACGCGCCTTCTCAACCTTACCATACTGCTGAAGGATTACTGCTGTATTCGCTTTACCATAGATAGTCAAATCCGTAGGTTTCTTAGCCAAGCGATCGATGAGATACTTTATGTCATTTGTAGCTCGATCATGATAGAACAAAGCATTGGTGTAAAGATAATCACAGAGTGCGTCAGAAGGGAACAATGTTGTATTATACTTCTTCTCATCACGCTTCATCTCAGCAACACACTTAGCTACCTTCTTATCCATAAAGCGGAAAGAAGCATTAATCATGTTTGTTACCTCTGGGCTTGGACTTGTAAGGTTCTGCAAACGGGCAAGTGTCTTCGTCACCGCAACAGTCATATAAAGGCTCCCCTTCATTCCTAGCCACCAAGCGAACGAGCCGTCAGAGTTTTGCAGTTTCTTTAGACTTAAGAATGTTGATGTCAATTTGTTCTGCAACTGATTCTCATCGAAGAAGCGCACAAGTTGCTGTTTTTGTTCGCTTTCATTCTTAGCATCCATCACCCAAGGAGTCTCATCAAGTGTCAAGGTTTTGAGTTCTTGATTCTTCTCCAAAGCCGACATCATAGACGTTTCCTTACCTATTTCCTTCTTCCATTGCTCAATAGT
The DNA here is from genome assembly GCF_003609775.1 of Prevotella melaninogenica. Classification (NCBI taxonomy): domain Bacteria; kingdom Pseudomonadati; phylum Bacteroidota; class Bacteroidia; order Bacteroidales; family Prevotellaceae; genus Prevotella; species Prevotella melaninogenica. The sequence continues at coordinate 882,015 of NZ_AP018050.1, read as the reverse complement.
CTGCTTAATCGATGGGGAAGTACTCATGATCTGCTTACCTAAACTATTTGCATAATAAGCCGAAACAAGACTGATAGCATTCTTTTCACTTGCATCTGCCACATAAGGCAATGCCTGAATCATCAGCCAATTTGGGTTATTAGTGTACTCTACGGTCAGCTTTTGGTCTGTACTCTTCTTTGGGAAGAGCTTACCAACATTAATCGTCTTCACCCCAGCATCATTCTGTGTGAATGGGTAAGTGTTTGTTACATACTCCTTATTCTGAAGTACTGAGAGGTAATGTTGCTCACCATCAGAGAAGCCATCGCCCTCAACCGTGAAGCGAACAACGAGTAAAGACTGGTCAGCTGTAAGTTTATTAGCATTCTTCGCCAGCAATGAAGCTAAGCTATAAGTTGCAGAGCCACTCCCCTGCGCCTTCAAAACAACAGTTTTACTGTCTGTGAAAAGCATCTTTTCAGTTGCAGGATCAAGGATTTCAACCTTTGCTTTTGCATTGATATCTTTCTCAGATTGATTGAACAAACGAGCAGAAACCATTGCCTCATCACCCATACGGACAAAGCGAGGCATATTAGGCTGCACCATCAAAGTCTTTTGAGCAACGATATCATCAGAAAGGAAGCCATTGTTCATATCCTCATCGTGTGCCAATCCCATGAAACGCCAAGTAGTAAGGCTCTCTGGAAGCGTAAACTTAATACTAACATTACCCTTTCCATCCGTCTGCAACTGTGGATAAAAGAATGCTGTCTCATTGAGATTCTCACGCATAGAAGGCTTTACATTCTTCGTTTCGCCCTTCTCTTGTTTTATCTCCTCATCTTTCTTTACTACAGGAGCAGTAAATTTCGCTTCCGTTTTCTTTGTAGGTCCAAAGCCAACCGTAACGACCTCATTCATAGAAGACTCCTTTGCAAAAGCCATTGTCTTAACGGTACGTGTCATACTTACCATTCGGTCTGCTCTTGCTGAATAAAAATAAGCTTCTGGAGTATCATATTGTTCTAAGAAACGACTATCAAATTTCGATAAAGACAACATCTCTACATCAAAAAGTTTGATATAAGCTTCTCCTGAAAGACCAAAGCTTGAATAGTAAGGACTCTCCCAATTAACAGATGTATAGTTAAGCAAGAAGAAATTGCCTAAGTACCATGAATTAGACAAGAACTGATCAAGACTCTTGTCATAAAGTGTTGCCATCAGTAGAGCATTGACAGCCTTGCCATCAGGACGATTAATGGTTACCGTCCATTCTTCCTGCTGTCCTGGAATAAGTTTATTACGGAAAGTCTTCCATTTTACTATCAAACTCTTATCTGGTAACGGACGTGTAATCCTCTCTGAATGAGAATACATTATGCCATTCTTTACCCAAGCATAATTAAGACGTATCTCATCACCATATTCTTCCTTATAAACAAACTTGCGTGTCTGTATACTATTGCTTTGATTGAAAGAACCTGTTTCAATCACTTTATTACCTGAAAAGATGGAATAAACAACATACTGATTTTCATCACTTGAACCCACCTGCATATAGATAGGACTACCATCGCGAGGGAATTGGATTCCACTCAGATAGAACCAATCATGTGTCTCTATAACAGGACGCTTGTCGTCCATTGAGAAAACAATGAAGTCTGTATCAATAGTATCTGTTCCACAAATAGCATGCACACGATAAGCGCCAGAAGACAAGCCCTTTATAGCAACATTCTCATTTGCCTTCACGCTCTTGTAATTGCTATAAACATATTTACCCTTATCCTTCTGCTGTGGTACGATTACATACTTCACAGTTCCATCAACAGGAGATCCTGCAGCATTCAGATAATCAAACTTTATCGTTTTAAGAATGTCACGCAGGTTCTTCTCAAGAATATTGCAAAAAAGACTTGCCTCCTTTGTTCCTAATGGTAATGATGCAAAACCGTCATGTGTCTCACCTGCAGCATCGGTCACCGAAGCCTCAACTCTAAAATTATAGAAAAGTGAACGATAACCCTTACCAGACTTTAGTTCCTTCTTGGCTTTATCAGACAAAACAAAAGGTACAGTAACAACAAACTCTCCTTTGTCATCTGTGACAACATCTTGCTCGTTCACTTCCCCACTACCTTCATAAAAGCGACTCCAATAGCTTATACTACGTGTAACGACATAATGCACCTTTGCACCTTGTACAGGTACACCAGCAAAACTCTTGGCACGACCAATCAACTTGATAGAATCACCGACAGCATACTTCTCCTTATACTCATCAAAGTTTACATCAAACGTTGGACGTTTGTACTCATCTACTTGGAAACGCTTAGATCCTTTTGTTCCAAAATCAGCATAGATAGAAAAGCTACCAGTCAATCCACTTGTTGGAAGATTAAAGTCTGCTGCAGCAGTACCGAAACGGTCGGTGGTTACTGACTTACGTCCTATCTCCTTATAATTGGCATCTTTCAAAACCATATCGAAGGTTTGTCCGTCTGCAGCCTTAGTCTTATAATCTTGCTTGGTGTTCTGATAAGCAATGACAGATGCATGTACCGTCTGCCCAGGACGATAGATGCCTCTATCCGTGAAGACCTGAGTTACCATCTTGTCATAGTTCTCCTTATCGTAATCATACGACCCCTCCAGTTGAGTTTCTTCAAAGGCTTTATCCTTATTCGTAAAGACATAGATGTCAGGGGTAGTTCTTTCCGAATCAAATATGACTTCTCCATTCTTGTTCGTAACGAGTTTCTTAACGATAGAAGGCTTATCATTATAATTTGGATAGGTAGCCTGAACCGTTACATTTGCTACTGGTTGACCATCCACAACATTGACAACAACATATCGTGCTTTCTTCTTTGGTTGCAGTTCGCTCATGACATAGAGGTCACTGACATAATAGAAAGCATATTTTGGTACAATATTCTTTTTAGGCGTTTCTATCTTAATAAGGTAAACGCCCAAAGGTAATGTAGGCATTAAGAAAGAGTCTTTCACCTCTTCATAATCCTTATGACCTGTGTAGGTGCGCTTTATCGTCTGCTTCGTTGCTGGCAACAGACTTGCCATCACCTTAACCATGTCTTTTTCATCCCCAAGATTGAGAGAATGATTTCCCAACAACTTCGTACGTGTTACCGTTACGACTACATCTGACACATTGCGCGTATTAAGCCTCACCCAGTTATTCTTCTCCGATGAACTAACATTACGCTTATCAAAACTCACGTCAAACATTGGTCTTGTCAGTTCTTCACGAGCATTACGTAAAGCTACTATTCGCTTCCATGATGCCCAACGAACAAGGGCTTTATCAATATAAGCTATCTTCTCCTCAACTGGAGTATCTTCTCCCATACAGGCATAACGCTTCAACGCAACTTCCCCACATATCGGTAAGTCGCTATACTCTAAAATGAGTGAGTCAAGCTTTGGAATACTTTCTTTTTCATTCTTTATTCCCAGCAAGGCCATGTAGCAAGCTGCCTCATGGTTTCCAACGCTTTTATAATAGCTATGTAGTTTGTCGTAGTTACCCACCTGCATACCAATAACATGCAGCAGGTCACCCTTGAAGATATTATCATTTTTACCTACCACTATTAAAGGCTTAAAGTCTGCTGCTTTCTGACTTGCCAACAGAGAAGGGTTTGCCAGAGCCTTCTTAAAGTAACCCTCAGCATTTCCCTCATCATCATTCCGACCTATCACACCCAAGATACAGTTGTAGACAGCCGACAAGACCTCATCCTTACCTTCGACCATCTTTGCCTTTGCCTTCAATCGCTTAAACTCTACTTCAGTAGAGTCGGGTGCAATCTCTGTCTGTAACCTTGATGCTAACAGACTGGCAGCCAAGATTTGCCCATAGGCTTTCTCTTTCTGTGCTTTCTGTTCAATCTTCTGTAATAAGCTGATTTGTGTCTTTGGCAAGTCCTTTTGCTCAGCTTGATTTACTTGTTGCCATAAGGCGTCGAAGCTCTGTGCTGTTACTGTAATTGGCAACAACAGAAATATAATTGATAAAATGATAAGTGGTTTCTTCATACTCTCTTTCTTTTATTAATTGCAAAGATAATGCTTTTCAAGTAAAAAACGAAAGATGAGCTATGTATATTGTATAAGATGAATACTACTACCGCACAATATAATTAAACTTATCAAAGTTTGTAAAGCCCATCTCTTCCAACTGTTGCTGGCTCTGCTGGCGGTCTTCATCTGTGTTATATTCGGGTATCAACGGTAAGCGTATAATAACCTTGTCAGCATGGCCATTCGCAGCTAACCATTGAAGATTACTGATTACCTGCTTATTCTCTTTACATCCATATGCTTTGTAGATATCAGGGTTCATGTCTTTAATATCTACATACCACATCTGCACCAACGAGGCAATAGCTTTGATATTCTCAAGCGGTACATTGAGCGATGTCTCCATCGTCAACTTCCATTCGGGGTTCATTATCTCGGCAAAGGCCTTGATGAAATCCGAACGTAGGAGGGGTTCACCCCCTCCAAAGCAAATACCGCCACCCGTTGCCATAAAGTAAAGGTCGTCTATCTCCACCTCACTATACAACTCTCCGGGTGTCAGCCTGCACCATACACCATCAGCCTGCAAGCACTGAGCGTTTAAGCAGTACTCGCAACGTAGCGGACAACCATGAAAGGCAACCAATGTTGTTACGCCTTCGCCATCCGTAGTGAGTCTGTGCCGATTAATGGCAATTAACGGTGCTGTTATTTCTGATTGCATTTCTCTTTATGTGATTGAGGAGCAGTGCTGTCGGCTAATTCTTTCTCTAAATACTCCCTATCTATCTCCCCTACTACGTCAAGAGAAGGTTCTAAACGGACAACCATATTATTAGGATTACGAATAGACTTCACTGCTATCACCTTATCCTCAAACCCATAAGATGAAAACACAAGGGTGTCATTGCGATTAACCTGCAGAGCAAAACTTCCATCTTCACCCAAAGACAGTCTCTTCTTACCTCCTAATATCATAACATTAACTTCTGAAGCAGCCTTACCAGTAGAAGCATCCAACACTTGCCCACTAATAACGATAGCATTCTTCAAATCTGTTGTGAGTGCTTTGGGTATAACTACTTGTTCACCCCTAACTGGCATATCTATAGAATCTTGAGCTTTATTCTCAACATTACAGCCCTTTGGAGTATTCTGACACGATGTTAGCGGAACAGTTGCAACACAAAGTCCAGCAGCCAATCCAGCTACCTTCATGCCCCATCCCTTGCGTTTCCGTTCTCTTAACTGCGTCTCTAAATAACGTATCTCCGCCTCACAAGCAGGGCACGTACCCGCACACTCCCCTTCGTAATGACACTCTTTAGGCTGATAACAGATACCGTTCGCATCCGCTATCTGCTGCCGAATACCTTTCAGTAGTTTACAAGTACTTTTTCCTTTTGTCATAACATTTATATTTACTTACACTTCTTTTTATTCTTCTCCTTATGCGTCTTCGGCTTATAAGTCCTATGTCCATACACATCATCGTAGTTTGGCGTAACGATTACAACTTCTCCTGCTATGCCCGATAAATCATAGGCTTCCAGCACAATAACATTATTATCTGAATGCAAAAGAGAACTTACACTAACCGTTTTCTGCTTGTAACCAATGAATGAAATAACCAACGAAGTGTCTGGTGGTAACTTCAAAGCAAACTGTCCATCTATATTTGTTGCCACACCCTTGTTTGTTCCCTCTATTACAACTGAAGCACCTGTCAATGGTTCTTTATCATCACTACCAATGACCATTCCACGTACAACCACAGGTGATGCACAACTATCAGAAAGGTCTACTACCTTTACATCGCCTTTCTTGGCTGTATGTACAGGACGATTAGCCGTACTATCAGACTTAACACCTTGTGCAGCAGCAGTCATCGGCATTACCGTAGCGCAGATACCAGCAGCAATACCAGCCACCTTCATACCGAAGCCATTACCCTTACGCGCCTTTAACTCACGTTCAAGATAACGTATCTCCTCCTCACAAGCAGGGCAAGTACCTGCACAATCCCCCTTGTAATGACACTCCTTAGGTTGATAGCTGATACCATTGGCATCCGCTATCTGCTGCCGAATATCTTTTAATAGCTTACAAGTACTCTTTCCTTTTACCATAATCCTTATCCTTACTTACACTTCTTTTTATTCTTCTCCTTATGCGACTTAGGCTTATCAGTTCTACGACCACTCACGTTATCTTTATTACGTTTATTTTCACCTTTACAGGTAGGTAGTGTAGCTATTGCTACAATGCCATCTAACATTGGCTCTCTACTATCCTCAAGCACTATAACATTATTATCAGAATGCAAAAGATAGCTTACATGAACCTTCTTTGTCTTGTATCCGATATATGAAATAACCAAAGAAGTGTCTGGTGGTACTTTCAAGGCAAACTGTCCATCAATATTTGTTACATCACCTTTGTTTGTTCCGTCTATAAAAACAGAAGCACCTATTACAGGTTCTTTATCATCACTACCAATGACCATTCCACGTACAACCACAGGTGATGCACAACCTTCAGAAAGGTCTACTACCTTTACATCGCCTTTCTTGGCTGTACGCACAGGACGATTAGCCGTACTATCGGGCTTAACGCCTTGCGCAGCAGCAGTCATCGGCATTACCGTAGCGCAGATACCTGCAGCGATACCAGCTACCTTCATACCAAAGCCATTACCCTTACGTGCCTTTAACTCATGTTCAAGATAACGTATCTCCTCCTCACAAGCAGGACAAGTACCTGCACAATCTCCCTTGTAATGACACTCCTTAGGCTGATAGCTGATACCATTCGCATCCGCTATCTGCTGCCGAATATCCTTCAATAGCTTACAAGTACTCTTCCCTTTTACCATAATACTAATCCTTACTTACACTTCTTTTTATTTTTCTCCTTATGCGACTTAGCTCCTTTCTTAGGATGATGCTTCCCTGATGTTCCTTCTATGCCCCCAACGGTGATAATCTTATGCCAATTGGTAGTATCCTGCTCAAGATAAATCGTCTTATCCTTTGTCGCTAACAGCTCTTTAACCGTCAAAAAAGACTTATGACAGCCTACGAAGTTTGCCTCTAAAGTGTCGGTTGGTAGAGCTTTCACTGCATACCAACCATCCTGATTGGTACACGTCCCCAATCCATTTGGTGACATTGACCCTTTCAACATAACAACGGCTCCAATAATAGTATCCTTTGTCTTTGCATCAAGCACCTGTCCACGTAAAAGCACAGCATCAGGGTGACCATTGGTCAGGTCTACCACTTTTACACTATCCTTCTTTACAACCGGAGTCTTCTGATCAGGATTACTCTTTCTCTCAGGCTGCACCATAGCCATCATTGGTAATACGCTCACACAAACGCCAGCTGCGATACCAGCCACCTTCAATCCAAAACCACTATGCTGCTTGTTCTTTAGTTGTTCTTCAAGGTAACGGATTTCTTTCTCACAACCAGGACACGTACCTGTACATTCGCCCTTATGGTGGCACTCCTCAGGATGATAGCTTATTCCATTCTCATTTGCAATCTTCTGACGGACATCCTTCAATACCTTACAAATAGCTCTACCCTTGTCCATAAATTATTATTTAAGTGTGAGTAAATAAAAGATTCAGCTACAAAAATACAAAAAAAAGAAGATAAACAAAAACAAACTGACATTTTTAGTATTCATGTTCAAGAGATACCATTCGCATCCGCTATCTGCTGCCGAACATCCTTTAGTAGCTTACAAGTACTCTTCCCTTTCGTCATAACTTTATTTCTTATTACACTTCTTTTCCTTATGCGACTTAGGTCCTTTCTTCGCCTTATGCTTCCCGAACATTTTATCGCATCCACCCAAGACTATAATTTCATTCATCATCGCCGAGTCCTCAGTGATATAAATATCATTATTCTTTTTATCTAAGAGTTCTTTAACCGTCACACTCATTTTATAATAACCAACAGCTATCACCTCCAGTGTATCAGTTGGCAGAACTTTCACAGCATAGTCGCCCTCAATAGCGGTGACAGTTCTTTTCTTTGTGTCCTTCGACTCAACAACGGCTCCAATAACAGTCTCCTTTGTCTTTGCATCGAATACTTGACCGCGTAAAAGCACAGCATCAGGGTGACCATTGGTCAGGTCTTCTGCTCTTATAGAATCATTCTTTATCGTCTTAGCCGTCAAGTCAGGGTTTGTATTACGCTCAGGTTGTACCATAGCAGCCATTGGCAATACAGTTACACAGACACCAGCTGCGATACCTGCCACCTTCAAACCAAAACCACTATGCTGCTTGTTCTTCAGTTGTTCTTCAAGGTAACGGATTTCCTTCTCACAACCAGGGCACGTACCTGTACATTCACCCTTATGGTGGCACTCTTCAGGATGATAGCTTATTCCATTCTCATTTGCTATTTTCTGACGGACATCCTTCAATACCTTACAAATAGCTCTACCCTTGTCCATAAATTATTATTTAAGCGTTAGTAAATAAAAGATTTTGCTACAAAAATATAAAAAAAAGAAGATAAACAAACACAAACTGACATTTTTGTTATTACATGACGATAAATTTAAACATTCACAATAAAATACACATACAAAATATTAACTTATCAACAGAAGACTAAATATTTACACCGCATACCAAAAAACATTCCTTGTAAGTCAGCTATTTGTATCTTACAACAAATAAAATGATAGCTACAAAGTTCACCAGCCCTATTCAAACCTTGTGCTGATGCTCCGCACATGTGGTGCGGAGGCTTAGCACCACTTGTGCTAAGGGCATATTACCTTATAATATATAGTTTAGGTAAAAATGATTTAGCCTTAAAAAGACTATTGGAGATAAAATGCTATAACCTATTAGATACAATTATCCCCTCTGCAAAACCTTTTATACGGTCATTGCCGTTGGTTCTGAGAGGGGATAATATATTTCTTATGAGTCCGTTAAACCTTCACCATTAACTCTCCACAACAGTAAATTTGGAGAAATCTGTCATACGAAGCAGTTCCTCGTATGAGGTCTTAGGATTCTTCTTCATATAGTTATCTACGGCTTCCTCGTATCGACTGTGATAGATACGCTTTGTCATTATCTGATTAACAATCCATTGTATCTTGCCAATCTGCAAGTCGCGCTCTAACTGCGGACGTGACTCGAAATGCTGTAAAGGGTAGATACTCATCAAATAGAATGTCATACAATCTGGAAGAATGTATTCACGTGACATCTGCTTACGCTGTGTTGGCGAATAGAACTTCGCATACAAAGGGTAATTAGGACCGAGGTACTTGTCGAGCGAGATACCGATAGTACCATTACCCACAACAACACTTTGGTCTAAAGCCGAGATCTGTGCATAGACTCTTGGAATTGTTATGTTTGGCAAAGCCTGCTTCAGATGTTTGAAAGCTGTACTAAACTGATGATCAAGGTCTTCTGTATTCGCAAACTCCGACTCTACAGCAGCAATGACTGACTGTAAGGTTGTGTCTTGATAGAACTTCAGGAACTTTGTATTAATGTCTGGATCGGTTATCTCACCTATCTTTACAACATCTTCTATCAGTGTACGGGTCTCTATCGGATACTCTGTATTCATCTGCTGAAGTGCAGAGAAGTCACCTGTTGTCAAGTAACGATATTCCAAACGGTCATAGCGATCTATCTCTAATAACAGTGAATTATCATTCACGTCATCAGATGAAAGTTTGAACTGACAGCCTACACAGGTGAACAGAACAACTAATAATATGAAATAGAGATATCTCACTGGTTACTTTCTGGTTACTTTTTACAATATTTGAGTATTGATTGCAAAATTACTAAAATATATTTTAAAATGCAAGTGTTTTGCTAAAAATATTAAAATAACATGCAACTATATCCTATTTTCATTCAGATAAGGAACTAAAAAACTTACGACCCTTCACGTAATATTGCCAAAGAAGGGCATATTTCTTACGTCCATCATTTGTGCATAAAGGGAGATTTTCTCGATGTTTTACCACTCCATCAAGACGAATAGGTAATCTCTCAAACTCATGTCGCCACTTTTTAAAAGCCCTACGAGCTGAGAAAATCGCCTTAAATTCACCCCAATTACGATTCAGAATCAGCGTTTGAAATGCAGCTAAATAGTCTAAGAACCATCGTACACGCATGACATGTTTCAACTCATCTTCTGGCAAGTTCTTCCATAACATGGTCAAGTTATTACGGAAGTTTAGAAAGGTTTTACGTGGGTTTGACTTAGGCAATGTGCCGCCTCCAACGTGATAAACATAGCTTTCTGGGAAACAAAAGATGCGCCTACCCATCTGATGCAGTCGCCAACAGAGATCGATTTCCTCATTATGGGCAAAGAATCTGCCGTCTAATCCGCCTGCAGCCCAATAGTCCTTAGCACGTATCATCAAGCAAGCACCTGTTGCCCAGAGGACCTCTTCCGCATTGTCATATTGTCCATTATCATCCTCCACCGTGTCAAAGATGCGTCCACGACAGAACGGATAGCCATAACGATCAATGAAACCTCCCGATGCACCAGCATACTCAAAAGCGTCACGATTAGCAACAGAGAGTAGCTTTGGCTGACAAGCTGCTATATCCTCATGGGCATCCATCTCCTCGATGAGGGGTGTAAGCCAGTGGTGCGTCACCTCAACATCACTGTTTAACAACACGTAATACTCGCTGTCTACTTGCTTTAGTGCACGATTATACCCCTCTGCAAAGCCATAGTTCTCAGCTAATTCTATCACTCGAACATGTGGATAGGTTGTTTTCAGCCATGCGACAGAGTCATCTGTTGAAGCATTGTCGGCTATGATAACCTCTGCCTCATCACGTGAATAATTCAGCACAGAAGGGAGATATTGCTCCATCATGCTTCGTCCATTCCAGTTCAATATGACTATCGCTACTTTCATAAGAGTTCTGCCTTTAATGAACTTTGGTCGAAATTAAACTCTCCCAATCGTACTCGAAGAATCTGGTTGTCATACTCTTCCTTTGCCTGATCGGGCGATAATTCTACACGAATATAGTTATCTGTAAAGCCGTGCATAGCCTTACCTCGTGCCGCTTTCTCAAAGAGGACGTCTGCCTCTTGCCCTATATGCTCTGCATAGAAGGCGCGTGTCTTCTCATCAGAGAGCTTCAAAAGCTTATGTGCACGGTGTTTCTTCTCACGGTCATCCACTACATAAGGGATTGACAATGCCGCTGTTCCTGGTCGTTCTGAATAAGGGAAGACATGGAGTTGGGTGACTGGCAGGGAGTCAAGGAAGTTATAACAATCCTCAAAATACTCTGGTCGTTCACCACGAGAACCTACCATCACATCCACACCTATAAATGCATCGGGCATCTTTTCCTTAATAAGTTTTATCTTACGAGCAAAGAGTGCCGTGTCATAACGGCGGTGCATCAACTCCAACACCTCGTCAGAACCACTCTGAAGTGGGATATGGAAATGTGGCATAAACGCTCGTGACTCTGCACAATACGCTATCAACTCATCATCGATCAAGTCAGGTTCCAACGAACTAATACGAAAACGCTGTATTCCCTCTACCTTATCTAATGCCTTAACGAGGTCTAAGAAGCTCTCACCTGTGGTCTTACCAAAGTCACCTATATTAACTCCCGTCAACACAATCTCCTTTCCTCCCTCTCTTGCAGCCTCTTCTGCCTGCGCAACAAGTGACTGAATGGTCGGGTTACGAGAGAATCCACGTGCAAAGGGAATCGTACAATAAGTGCAGAAGTAATTACATCCGTCTTGCACCTTTAGGAAGTAGCGTGTGCGATTACCACGTGAGCAACTTGCTTGGAAACTTTTAATATCCTTCGTCTTTACAGAGTGATACTCACCCTCTGACGTTTCCTTGTTTTTATCTGTATCTACCTTATTCCACGCATCACTAAGATACTGTACAAGGTCGGCCTTCTCATTACTACCCAATACAAGGTCTACACCTTCTATCTTTGCCACTGTTGCACTCTCAAGCTGAGCATAGCAACCAGTTACAATAACGAAAGCACCAGGATTTTGGCGCACCATACGATGAATAATTTGGCGACACTTATGGTCAGCAACCTCTGTAACCGAACAAGTATTGATCAGACAAATATCTGCCTGCTCAGTCTTCTTCGCTTCACGTACGCCCATATTATATAAGGTACGCGCGAAGGTACTTGTCTCTGAAAAGTTGAGTTTACAACCCAAAGTATAGAACTTGGCTGTCTTGCCTTGAAATGCTGCTGTATCTATCATATAACTTGCAAAGTTACAGTAAAATGAAGACAAAACCAAAGAAATACGACCCGTTTACACATTTGAAAAGATAAGAAAGACTAAGAAAATAAGATTTTACACTGTGAAACAGACCCTCTAAGACCACTAAAAAGCAAGGATTCTGAAATTGTGTAGGCACACATCAAAACCATTAATATTTATTTAACATTCACATAACACTGATTATCAGTGATTTATGAATTTGTTACAAAAGAAGAACAAAAAAAGTTCTAAAAAAATTATTGCCGAATAAAAAAAATACTTACCTTTGCATCGTTTTAACAAACAAATGATTGTTTTACAGATTTAAAAAGCAAAGAAAATGAAGAAATTAGTTTTAATGTTCGTAGCTATCGCAGCTATCTCTTTCGCATCTTGTGGTAACAACTCTAAGCCAGCTGCTAACGCTGACTCTACAGCTGATTCAACTGTAGATTCACTCAGCTCTGATTCAGCTGCTAATACTGTTGCTGCTGATTCAACTGCAGCTGCTGACTCTGTTAAGTAATCAGAGAACGAACAGAAAAAGAGAGAAATTGGCCGTAGGACTTTCGTCCTGCGGTTTTCTCGTTTATAGCGGTCAGACATCTCAGATTTCAAAGTTCATTATTATGATTATCATAGTTGATATAGACAAGATAACTAAACAGCTTTGAAACAGAGTAATATAAAGACAGGATAACAGAAGAACAAAGACTGAAGAACATTTCTTTGATTAACAAGTTAACCAGTAGACAAGTTAACCAGTTGTTTGTAGACAGAATAAAGAAAAGACAAAGTAACAGAAGAACGAAGACTGAATTGCCTGAAGACAGGGTAACAGAAGAACTTTTCACTTTTTACACTTTCACCTTATTCTCTTCTCTATAGTTTTTGCGAGGATAAGAATTATTGTAAAGAAAAATCTAATCTTAAAAACAAAAAGAGCATAAATTGGCTTCCAATTAACGCCCTTTTGGCTTGCAAAAGATGCCCTTTTGAGGTCCAAGTAACGCCCTTTTGAAGCCTTACTAAGCATCTTTTAAAATACGACTATGCAACTCACTGATTCTATGTAACTTACAAAGGCATTCTTTTAGCTCGTCTTATCGTCTTTTAAAGCACCAAAGCGCGCTCATTATGTAAATAAAATTCAATTCACTAAAGAGTAGTTTTGCAACATTTGCAATCATCAAAAGAAAACCTTTATACTAAACAATTTTATGATGCTGACGGCGTTTATATCATAAAGGGGCTATAGACTATGATTCCATTTTGGTCAGCCTTTTTAGTATATGCACTTATCGTGATTGTTGATATTGATAAATTCGTGAGGTATGAGATACTACTTACTTTCTATTCTCTTGTCTGTTTTGCTCGCTGCTTGCGACAGAAACGATGGACCCGTTTACCCCAAAGAATTTATAGGAAACTGGGCAGGTGTGGAAAAGACTGACATTGGTATGCGTCCAACCCTTGACGTGACGGACTCTACTGTAGCATACGACCCAGGCATAGGAGACACTTGCAGGTGGTTTAATAGTTACCACTTTGTGAACGACTCGCTTTTTCTGACCTATAACGAGAATGATACTAACCGCTGCAAAGTCATGGAGTTACGCGATAGTATACTGATTATCAAAGGGTTGCTGTGGAACGAGGAAAAAGAAGTTAACTTCGTACGACAAAAAAGATAAGTGACATATCTTAAATCGTCCTATTCATTTACGATAACTCCCTTATCCAAGTTTATTGTAAGCATCTTACGCTCCTTCCCAAGTTCCTTCAGATACTTAAATTTCACCCTATAGTCTTCGCAAGTAATACCTGTAACTCCCTTTTGATAGACAATTCTGTAATCTGAAAACAAGGCGACATCAGTCATCAAAACGCCCCCTTTCTTATAACCTAAGTATTGCTGAAAATAGGAATCAAAAGGCAGATAATCATCTTGATGCTTATTTATATACTTCCTTACAATGGTTTTTGCAAGTTCAAACTCCTTGTCATTCAACTGTTTCGGGACCTCTTTTCTTATCTTACCAAATAACGAGTCTCCATTAACCGTTACTGCCTTCTCGGAAATAACATTGTATATTTTTTGCCCCGTCACATCCTTTGCGTAGACATCCACAGTATCATTTGGAGAATGGACGGTTTTTACCTTTCGCTTCTCTGTTGTGCAACAGAGTAGAAGGAGACAAGAAAAGATAAGTAGTATAGTCTTCATACGCTTCGATTAATTGTTTTTAAAAGGAATATCCCCCACAAATATCCATACAGATTGATTATTCCCATACTCTGTTTTCATTAACGGAGAGAAGATACTATCACCATTTTCTCGTGCAATGGGATATCGCTTATTCATAAACCAAACGGCATCCTTCGTGCGATAAAGCTTCATCTTGATATAAGGTTTATCCGAAACATAATAGCCACCATATTCTTTCAAATCCTCATAATTGGGGAAGTCTTGCACCAAAATACCCTCTGTCAGTCCCTCACCTGTTATGGTATGAGAGAGGACACCATCGGTATATACCCATCCATGTAACAGCGTAAAGAACTTATTTCCGATACCTATTGGAGCCGTATTGAAGTCGTAATCTTCACATTCCATGATGACAATGTCGTCCTTGAACTCCTTTAGATATTCCCTCTGGTCAGGGAAATGACCTGCTGCGACTCCCGAATCCTTCTGCCCATCAGCCGTCTTTGTCTTGCAGGCAGTCAGTAGAAAGGTGAGAAAGAGCAGTGTTAGGGCTGTTTGATATCGTTTCATACGCATCGTTGTTGTTCGTTTGTAGTGTTCGAAAATAGGTGCTATTAGCTACGACAAAGATAATAAAAGTTTTGCAGATGGCAATGTAATTGATTTGATTTTCAGCCATAAAACAAAAATCCTCTTCATCCGAAAGAATGAAGAGGACACTCATTTTATATTGTTTTGACTTACAATGCAGTGAAAGCTGCTACAAAACCAAAGATGATACCCGGTGTGTTAGCAATTGCTACTGGCCAATCACGCTTCTCCTTAAACAATCCGTAAGCAACCCATAAGGTACAGTTTACACCTGCCATAAATGGCTGAATAAAAGAACCCTTGTTGCCTGCGAGGTTACTTTCTATCTGTGGTAGGTAGAAAACATACATTAAAACAGCTGTCACCATACCAACCCATCCCATTGCAGAGAAGAACTTTTCTTTTGTCATATTATCCTGATTTTATTAGTTTATGAATACAAGAAAGATTTAGCTAATATCTTTTCCTTAGCTATCCAACATTTCACTCTAACACTACAAAGGTATAATTTATTTCCTTTTAAAAGAAATAACAGGTAAAATTTATTGTTCCATCTGTTTCTTTCTTATTTTATATCAGTTGTTTGATGTAGCTCAATCCTAATTAAAATACTTTTGAATGCTATCCATTAGGGGTGTCAAATCACGGTTGAAAACCCTTCCATGGCGATCGACCATCTGCAGGGCATAGGCAATGAACAGTCGATGTTTAGCACGCGACATAGCTACATAGAATTTACGAGCGTCTTCCTCGTCCTGCTGTTTCGTCTTGTTATAGGCGTTCGGGTAGCGTCCATCGGCTGCATCAAAGATGATAACATTATCAAACTCCAGCCCCTTTGCCTTATGAACAGTCGTCACATAGATACGCTCAAGAATACTTTTACTATTACAGAAGTCGGCTTCTTTCAGCGTATTAATATCCATTACGTACTGTGAGAGCTGTGGTGCAAGGGCATTAGCAACCGTTTCGTCTGTCAGCATATCTATGCGGAGGTAACGGAGGATATAGTCTAATCGGGGGATGTCGTTGATTAAACCATCAGAACGAAAGGCATTATAAGCAGTAGAGAGTTCGCTTACAAGAGCTGGTTCATGGTTGGTTGATAGCTGATAAAGTCGGTTGACAGCCTCTCGATAGCGTTCACCATAATTGCTACGAAGCACGTTAGCAAAGGGTTTCACCTTCGGGTGATGAATGAAAGCCTCTTGCTGCGCTTGCTTTTCACGTGCTTTATCAGCACAGAGGCGTACAAGACTGATAGTTGCTTTCACATCATCAATCGCCTGATGACTATTAACACCTGTCAGCTGAAAGCTTTCAAGAAGGCTCTCTAACTTGTAGGAATGAAGACTTGGAGCCAATAGTCTTATCAGTTTGAGCGAGTCGAAGCAGCGGTTCTCACGTGCCTGCATCGTGTCATTGCAGTAACGTTGCAGATTGTTGTCCAATATGTTATAATCATAGTTAGCGTTATGGCCGAGCATAGGACTTGTACCCACGAATGTTAGGAAACGTTGTAGCGCATCAATAGGAGCAAGCAATTCGCCAGTAGCCATCTTTTTATGATAGATAGCATACATCGGATTCTCCTTATCACCGAGCATTGGCGAAATCGGCTTATCGGTTTCTATGTAGAGATCAAGCGGTTCACCAACCACTTCCCCACCCTTAATTCGGATGGCAGCTATCTCTATGATGTCATCTTGAAAGATGCTCAAGCCCGTTGTCTCAGTATCAAATACAACGATTTCCTCCTCATTGTATGCACGAAGAAACTCAGCTGTATAACAGCTATCGGGATAAAGTAGAAAATCAGAAGGCGATAGTGCCAACTGCTTTAGCTTCCAATTAAATCGGCGAGCAAGGGCATGAGAAGGGAAGGCACGCACACCTTTCATGATACGTGTCCACGCAATAGAGTTATGTTCGTTGGATAGAACACTCAAATGTACCAACAACAACTTGACATCGGGTGTATCGAAAAGGTCACGACCAGAGACCTTAAAGTGAGTTAGTCCTACTTCTGTCATCGCATCACTGATACGATCAGCATCCGAATTGGCACTAACGATGATGGCTGTACGCTCTTCCTTATTTTGCTCATAAAGGCGGAGAGCCTCAGTGGCAACATCCTTGTGTTCTGCTTCAATCGTACTACTATGTATGATTCTCAAGTCGCCTGACTTTGCCTTAGTGTCATTATCGGAAAGAGGAAGTAGTTCGCGGTCTATCTTCAGTTGCTTTTCTGCATAGTCATTGAAGACGTCAAGTAGATATTTTGGGGAACGATGATTACGTTGTAGGTGATGTATATTACCCTTACAGCGCATCTTCAACAGTGTCAGCGTTTCCACTTTTGCCCCCATAAAAGAGAAGATTGCCTGCTGTTCGTCACCTAAGTACATCACCATCGGGTTGTCCTCTGCTGTCAGCAAGTCAATGATAGCGAGCTGCATACCGTTAAGATCCTGCACTTCATCGACCTGTATCCATGGATAACGCTTGCAGGTAGGGTCAGAACGATAGATATCGTATGTATAGAGAAGCAAATCCTCGAAATCGAAAAGATGATTTTCCTCCTTATATCGGGCGTAACAATTTGCGTAATACATCTTCCAAAGCAGTACACGAATCCTATCAGCCGTCTTCCCGTCAAGCCCAGGTGCATTCGCTTCGTCCATGTATTCCTGTGCATGATGATAGATATTCACCACCGCCTGCTCGTCATATTCAATCTTTTGTGAGGTACAGATATGCTTTACAGCTTCTCTATCATCATCCGTGAAACTCTCTGGATGGAGGTAATACTTCCATGGATGCTGGTGTTCCATCTGATAGATGAAATGCTGAAAGAAGATAATCGTCTGATAACCTTTGTATCGATTAAAGTCTCTTGTCACTCCTTCTTCGTCCTCGTTGCGATAATCCGCAATAATACTCACCGCCTCTTCGTCGTCAATAATGGCAGAATCGGCTGGTATACGTCCCTGTTCAAAAAGGAACTTAGAACAAAAACGATGCACATTACCCACCATTAGTTCAGAGAAATCACCTCCCACTACCTTTTGAATACGGTTGGTCATCTCCCTTGCAGCACGATTTGTGAACGTCAGACAAAGCATATCCTCATACTTCACACCTCTTTCTCGTGCGTATCTTATCCTCTCTGCAAGGATATGTGTCTTACCACATCCCGGTGATGCCAACACAAGATGATGTCCCTGACTGGCTTCAACAACAGGAATCTGGTATTTATCTAAACTTGGTGTGTAATTGTTTTCTTCCATAGAAAGTATTCTTTATAGCAGTAGATGCTCCCTTTGCAAAAGTAAGAAAAAGATTGGAAATATCTCGTTATCAAGTTAAAAGAATAGAAATAATGTTGTAACTTTGTGCGTAGCAACTTTATGTTAACAATAAACACTAATGTGGAGAGGATTCTGATATGACCAAATTAAAACTAAAGAAGCATCTGGCAGTACTACCTAAGGAAGACGTAATGAACCTTGTGTTGAGTCTGTATGATGCGAGCGCAGAAGCGAAGATGTATCTGGAAATGTATCTTACACCTGATTATAGCGATGCATTGGAAAAGTACAAAAAGATTATTCGCAATGAATTCTTCCCTGCTCGGGGCTTTTCAGACAAGCCTTCATTTGCAACTTGCCGCAAGGCAATCTCCGACTTCAAGAAGTTGAAGGCTGATGCCATTAGTCTTGGAGATTTAATGCTTTACTATATAGAGTTGGGATGTGAATACACAATGACCTTCGGTGATATGTGGGAACAGTATTATACTACATTAGAAACGAATTTTGAGAAAGCCTTGAAGCATATTTCCGACCATAACCTTGAGGAGCATTTCAGACAGAGAATTGAAAGTATGCTTAATTCAACACAATGTGGTTGGGGTTTTTCCGATACCTTATGGGATATGTACTATGACTATTATGGTTGTCAAGAATGAACAAAGAGACTTTGTCTAAACAAACATAGAGCCTCATCTATAGATTTAAGATGTAGCAAACGACCAACAAATTTATAGAGAAACTATGCAGGACTTTGCAGCGATTGACTTTGAAACAGCAAACTTTGAGCGGTGTAGTGTATGCTCGGTGGGCGTGGTAGTAGTAAGGGGAGGAGAGATTGTCGATAGCTTCTATTCTCTTATACAGCCCGAACCGAATTATTATCATTGGCGATGTACGCAGGTGCATGGACTGACGTGTGCAGATACTGACGGTGCACCCGTATTCAGTGAGGTGTGGAAGCAGATAGAACCCATGATAGAAGGTCTGCCATTGGTAGCCCACAACGCACCATTTGACAAAGGTTGTTTGAAGGCATCTTTCTATACCTATCAAATGGATTATCCTGATTATGAATTCTATGATACGCTGAAAGCAGCACGTCAGATGCTCCCTCATCTTCCAAACCATCAGTTGCAAACGGTTTCTTCTGCCTGTGGCTATGAGCTAACCGACCACCATCACGCCCTCGCCGATGCGGAAGCTTGTGCGTGGATAGCACGTGAGATTTTGTAAGCTATTGGGTGATAAGTGATGGGTATTAGGTGTTGATGATGTGATAGGTGATGAATGATAGATATTGGGTGATGATGATATGTTACGTGAGAAATACTGGTGGTAACCATGAAAGTGGGGTTCACAAAGGTTAGTCAGCCTTGTTTTTAAATAAAAAGAATGACAAGAATAAGGCTCACACACCCTCTTTGACGAACGTGCGGAGGCCCCGCACGTGTTGTGCTAAGGCTCCGCACACATGGTGCTAAGCCTTAGCACGCATCTTATTAGACGTCAACCACATGAAAGAACGTTAGCAACAAGAATGATATTTGCCGTTAGAAAGAAGTTTGACGACTCAAAGTTAGTGGACAACTTCTACCTAATTAGAGTTTATCCATTATCTGAAACTACTCATTAAGCAGAATATATAGAAACGAGAATGGGTGTTGATGAATAGCATAAAGCTTCATCAACACCCATTATTTATCACTCAAACTCAACAAAAATCATTAGTAAATGTAGTGTATAGTAGAGGTAGCTCGATTAGAGAAAGAGCTATTTATCAACACCCAACATCTAACATTCATCACCTAAGTGACCCTCAACACCTAAGACTTAACACCCATCACCCAACACTATGCACCTTCAAATTCGCGGAGGAAACGGGTATCGTTCTCTGAGAAGAGACGGAGGTCGCTAACACGATACTTGAGGTTAGCAATACGCTCAACACCCATACCGAAGGCATAACCTGTATATACATTAGGATCAATACCACAAGCCTCAAGGTCGTGTGGGTCAACCATACCACAACCAAGAATCTCTACCCAGCCAGTATGCTTACAGAAGCCACAGCCTTCACCGCCACAGATGTTACAACTGATATCCATCTCTGCGCTTGGCTCAGTAAATGGGAAGTAGCTTGGACGAAGACGAATCTTTGTATCTACACCGAACATCTCACGAGCAAAGGTGAGAAGCACCTGCTTGAGGTCGGTAAAGCTTACATTCTTATCAACATAAAGACCCTCAACCTGATGGAAGAAGCAGTGTGCACGTGCCGAGATAGCCTCATTACGATACACACGACCTGGACAAAGAACACGAATTGGAGGTTCGTGTGTAGACATATAATGTGCCTCGTCATTAGAAGTATGACTACGAAGAATGACATTCTTTGTAACGTCCATCGTATTGCTACGCTCAATGAAGAAGGTATCTTGCATATCACGTGCAGGGTGGTCCGCAGCAAAGTTCAACATTGTAAAGACGTGCTGATCGTCATCAATCTCTGGACCCTGATAGAGAGTGAAACCCATACGAGCAAAGATATCAATAATCTCGTTCTTTACAAGCGTCAATGGATGACGTGTACCGAGGTTGATTGGATAAGCAGTACGAGTCAAATCAATATCATCACTCTGTGCCTCGCTTGTTTCAAGCTGGTCCTTGAGTTCGTTAATCTTGTTCTGTGCACTCTGCTTAAGTTCATTAATCTTCATGCCGACAACCTTCTTCTGGTCGGCTGCCACATTACGGAACTCACCCATCAACGCATTGATTTCGCCCTTTTTACTGAGGTATTTCAGACGGAGTTGCTCCACATCATCAGCACTCTTAGCCGTGAGTGCGCTCACTTCCTTGAGAAGTTCTTCTATCTTGTCTAATAACATAGTTCTTGATTATTTTCCTGCAAAGGTACAATTTATAATCGTAACGGAGAAATTACCCTAATATAAATTTATAAAAAACCTATCTTATTAGAAATAAATATTGTACATTTGCAGCAAATTTGAGATGAATAAAAAGAGAGTATGAGAAAAGCTTTTTTACTTATTGTGTGTGTGTGTGTGGCTATGGTGGCTGTTACCACTGGCTGCACTAATAAGAAAGTAGAGGGAACTGATAGTACAAGCCAAGATTCTACAGGTACGGAAGAAGCTGACACTGTCGACAGTGTTGACTCTGTGACAGAAGTGATTGCCGCTACTCCTATGCCTAAGGCAGCAGACCAACTGTTTGATGATTTCTTCTTCAACTTCATTGCTAACAAGAAGCTGCAGAGCAATCGTATCAAGTTTCCACTGCCTGTAATAAATGGTACAAAGACTACTGAACTAACCCGTGAGAACTGGAAGATGGATTATTTCTTCCGTAAGCAGGGTTATTATACGCTTATCTTCGATAATGAGAAGCAGATGAAGTTCTCTAAGTCTACCGATTTGGATAGTGTTATCGTTGAAAAGATACACTTGAAGAAAGGCATGATTGAGCAATATTGGTTTGATCATCAGGATGGTAGCTGGAAGTTGAATCAGATTCGTAACATTCCATTCGGGGAGAGTTATAACGCATCATTCTTCACCTTCCTTTCTCGCTTCTTTGCGAATGGCGGTAAGGGATTTGTGAAGAGTCCATTAGCTTATACTGGTCCAGACCCTAATGGTGAGGAGACAAACGTGGTCAACACCACTATCCCTGCTGAAGAATGGTCATCATTCCTACCAGAACTTCCACACGATATGATTTATAACATCCTCTATGGCCAGAAGTATTCAGAGTCTGGTCGCAGGATTGTCACCTTCCGTGGATTGTCTAACGGAGTCGAAACACAACTCATCTTTAAGCTTAACGGCAAAGACTGGCGCTTAGAGAAAGTTGTAGCTTATTAATGAATAGACCCCAGCCTACCTTGGCTGCGGGTCTTTCTTTCATCTTATCACTCAGTTGTTTCATGTTATGATTATGGGACTTTGCCCCATGAAGATTAACTCCTTATTATAAACAGAAACCAAGGACAACACAAAAACGATAGAAGCTAAAATGAAAATAGAGTCTAACTATAGTCTGCTAAAACATAATACCTTCGGCATTGAAGCTAAATGTCAGCGTTTTGTCGAATACTATTCCGTAGAGGAAGCGCAGGAACTTGTGTGCTCGTTAAAGGATGAAGACTATCCATTGCTGATTCTCGGTGGGGGAAGTAACCTTCTACTCACTGGTGATTTCAAGGGAACCGTACTCCACTCTGGCATCTCCTTTATCGAGCAAATCGACGAAGAACGTGTACGTTGTGGCTCTGCTTACGTATGGGATGACTTTGTAGATTACTGTGTTTCTCATGACCTTTATGGTACAGAGAACCTTTCTATTATCCCCGGTGAGTGCGGTGCGAGTGCTGTACAGAATATAGGAGCATACGGTGTAGAAGCCAAAGACCTAATAGAAGAGGTTGAAGCTGTGGAGATAGCCACTGGCGAAGTGCATCATTTCAAGAATGCTGAATGCGAGTATAGCTACCGACAGAGTAAGTTTAAGCGTGAATGGCGTAATAAATACCTCATCACATCAGTGACCTATCGCCTTTCTAAGACTTATCAACCTAAGCTCGACTATGGTAATATTCGTGCGGCATTAGCCGAGCAAGGCATTGAAAACCCTACTGCTGCAGAACTTCGTCAGACGATTACCGACATCCGTAATGCAAAACTTCCCGACCCTAAGATTATTGGTAATGCGGGCAGTTTCTTCATGAATCCTATCGTTCCTAAGGCGAAATACGAGGAGTTGGCAGCGCAATATGAGCGTATGCCTCATTATACCATTGACGATAACTACGAGAAGATTCCAGCCGGTTGGATGATTGAACAATGCGGTTGGAAGGGTAAGGCACTTGGTCCTGCAGGTGTCTACGAGAAGCAAGCCTTGGTATTGGTGAACCTTGGTGGTGCAACAGGTGCTGACATCGTACGCCTTTATAAGACGATACAGCATGATGTAAAGGAGAAGTTTGGGATTGAGATACATCCAGAGGTGAATACTTTTCCCAACTAAAAACTCCCACTAAAAGCCTCCCCCAGCCCCTCCGAAGGGAGGGGAGTGCTAAACAAAAGGAGCCTCCCCCAACCCCTCCGAAGGGAGGGGAGTGCTAAACAAAAGGAGCTATTTCTTTAGGTTGTGGTATAGTTTAATATTAAGATTTATCATAACAACTGCAACATCCAACCATAGACACTCGTTATAAATAAGCCTTTAATTAAGAAATACTTATAACGTATCAAACCAATTGTTAAGAACATATCCGTTGAAACAAGAAGAACATATAAGCAACGAACTATCTATAAAGAGCTCCCCTCCCTTCGGAGGGGTCGGGAGAGGCTTTACCTTCCTTGGCACTGGCACATCTAACGGGGTTCCAGTGCTTGGCTGTAGCTGCGATGTTTGTAAGAGTAAGGACCCACGCGACAACCGATTGCGCACTGCAGCATTATTGGAAACAGCAAACACACGCATCGTCATTGACAGCGGTCCTGACTTTCGCCAACAGATGTTGCCACAACCTTTCCGCAAGATTGACGGCTTATTGATTACACATATCCACTATGACCATGTAGGAGGGATTGACGATGTACGCCCATATTGTGCCTTGGGGGATATAGAAGTGTATGCCAACGCTAATACCTGCGATGGTTTACGCCACAACTTTCCTTATTGTTTCACTGAAAACCCTTACCCCGGAGTTCCTAAATTGAATCTTCATAGCATTCAACCTCATGTCTCATTCGGTATAGGTGACATCGAGGTCATGCCTATTTCTGTAATGCACGGGAAGCTACCTATCCTCGGTTATCGCTTTGGCAAACTTGCCTACATAACAGATATGAAAACCATTGAAGAAGAAGAGCTTTCTTATCTCCAAGGTGTTGAGACCTTGGTTGTAAACGCTTTGCGCTGGGAACCTAAGCACCATTCCCACCAACTGATTTCAGAAGCCATAGATTTCAGCCGAAAGATTGGCGCAAAACGCACTTATTTGACCCATCTCACTCATAAAATAGGCTTACACGAAGAAGCACAAAAACAACTCCCAAAAGATGTTTTCTTTGCATACGATGGGTTGAGAATCAAGATATAAATATCCTACTTAACGCAAGAAAAACCTTATAAAATCAACTTCTTACTAAAGAGTCGCCATCAAGAACCAACAAAAGGGGTAAGAAACAAAGGATAACAAGTATGCTTTTAATCGAAAATTTGTAAACTATTTTTATGTAACTCGATACCAATACATGCTCTTTTGGCTTTGAAAAGACGCCCAATTGACTTGCAAAAGATGCCCTTTTGAAGCCTTACTAACGCCCTTTTGAAGTCTAATTAAGCACCTTTTCTTACACAACTTTATAACCAACTGATTTACTGTTGGTTGCAAACTTACTTCCTACACGTGTTTTTCATCATTATTTTAGTCATTTTACTCCAATTTTTGTAATGCTTTTTCAAAACCTTACCTATAAAATTACAAAGCAATAAAATGATAAAGTTTCTGTGTCAGAGGATGAATAAAAGAGTCCGTCAAGACTGTCTTAACTATGTCTTTGTTTAATCAATAATTTCGCTTCTTCCGCTAAAGCTATACGAAAAGTGTCCACGCATTTAACAGAAGAACCATAAAAACAAAGTTTTTCATTAGCATTTATCAGATTTTATGAGTAACTTTGCCATGTGGCAATGTGTACCTACTCGAACGGAAGGAAAGTACACTTTTCAACACAAAAACAAGCAATAATAGAAATTACTGAATGAAAGAATTTATCATATCTGACGTCAAGGCGGAAACAGCCATCCTTGTTGGTCTTATCACTAAGGACCAAGACGAGGCGAAGACGAAAGAATATCTCGACGAATTAGAGTTCCTCGCTGATACTGCTGGTGCTATCACTGTGAAGCGATTCACACAGAGAGTGACAGGACCAAGTTCTGTTACCTACGTCGGCAAGGGTAAACTGGAAGAGATAAGAGATTACATCAAGATGATGGAGGACGAGGACGAACCTATCGGTATGGTCATCTTCGACGATGAGTTGTCGGCTAAACAGATGCGCAATATCGAGCAGGAACTCGGTGTGAAGATATTAGATCGCACTTCTCTCATCCTCGATATCTTCGCAATGCGTGCTCAGACTGCCAATGCTAAGACACAGGTAGAGTTGGCACAGTACCGCTATATGCTCCCACGTCTGCAACGTCTGTGGACTCACTTGGAGCGTCAGGGCGGTGGTTCTGGCTCTGGTGGTGGTAAAGGTTCGGTAGGTCTGCGTGGTCCGGGTGAGACCCAGTTGGAGATGGACCGCCGTATCATCTTACAGCGTATGACACTCTTGAAGCAAAGGCTTGCTGAGATTGACAAGCAGAAAGTGACACAGCGCAAGAACCGTGGCCGCATGATTCGTGTTGCCTTGGTGGGATACACGAACGTGGGTAAGTCAACAACCATGAATCTCTTGGCAAAGAGTGAGGTGTTTGCAGAGAACAAGCTCTTCGCAACATTGGACACAACCGTGCGCAAGGTCGTTGTTGACAATCTTCCTTTCCTATTAGCTGACACCGTTGGATTTATCCGTAAGTTGCCAACCGACTTGGTTGACTCGTTTAAGTCTACCCTTGATGAGGTGCGCGAAGCCGACCTTCTCTTGCACGTTGTGGACATCTCACATCCAGACTTTGAGGAACAGATACAGGTTGTCAACCAAACTCTGTCTGAACTGGGCTGTGCTGACAAACCATCGATGATTATCTTCAATAAGATTGATAACTATCATTGGGTGGAGAAAGAGGAGGACGACCTCACACCAGCAACCAAAGAGAACATCACTTTGGACGAGCTAAAGAAGACATGGATGGCTAAGGAGCATGACAACTGTCTATTCATTTCAGCCAAGGAAAAGGAGAATATTGACGAGTTCAGAGAGGTACTTTACAAGAAAGTGCGCGAACTCCACGTGCAGAAGTATCCTTACAACGACTTCCTTTACAATATCGAAGAGGAATAAAGATTATT
This sequence comes from Prevotella melaninogenica, assembly GCF_003609775.1. Lineage (NCBI taxonomy): Bacteria > Pseudomonadati > Bacteroidota > Bacteroidia > Bacteroidales > Prevotellaceae > Prevotella > Prevotella melaninogenica. The sequence continues at coordinate 855,510 of NZ_AP018050.1, read as the reverse complement.
GGGCTAATAGGGCTAATAAGCCCAATAAGGCTAATAAGGCTAATAACAACAACTAAAATAAAAGGCTTATGCAATATCGTTCCCTTACCTTTGAAGAGATTGAGATACTCGAGAGCAATAGCTGCTGGGCAGAAGATTGGAGTCGAGTAGAGGTTGCGGAAGATGGATTTCAAGCGAAATTCTTCCATCGTGTCATGTTTTATGGTGACATACAGTTGGGTAGCTTCCAAAAAGAAGTTGAGATAACCAAAGGCTTCGTAAAGCATTCTGGTATCAATGATGCTACTCTTCGTAATGTAACCGTTGGTAACGACTGCCTGATTGAGAAGGTAGGGAATTATATTAATAACTATACGATTGGCGACGATTGTCTTATCTCTAACATCTCTGTCATGGAGACTACGGAGGGAGCTACATACGGAGAAGGTAATCTTATATCTGTCCTTAACGAGGTAGGTGACGGAAACGTAATCTTCTTCCACGACCTCAACAGTCAGTTTGCGGCCTTTATGGTGAAGCATTTCAACGACAAAGACCTCAAGAATGCTATCCGAAGATTAGTGAAAGAAGAGATTGCACGCACGAATCCTGAACGTGGTACGATTGGCAACAACGTCAAGATTGTTAATACAAGAGAGATTACCAACACCGTCATTCAGGACGATTGCGAGATTTCTGGTGCCAGTCGATTGAGCGATTGTACCATTCTTAGTTCTGAATATGCCAGCGTTTACATCGGTACAGGTGTCATCTGCGAGAACTCTATCATATCAGATGGTTCAAGCATTGTGAACAGTGTGAAGATGCAAGACTGCTTCGTGGGTGAAGCTTGTCAGATAAGCAATGGTTTTACAGCCTCACAGAGTGTCTTCTTCGCCAACTCCTTTATGTCAAACGGTGAAGCCTGCGCTGCTTTCTGCGGTCCGTTCTGCGCCTCTCATCATAAGAGTTCGCTGCTCATCGGTGGTATGTTCTCTTTCTATAATGCTGGTTCGGGAACCAACTTCTCTAACCATGCTTACAAGATGGGACCAATGCACTGGGGTATCTTAGAGCGTGGAACGAAGACGGCAAGCGGTAGTTATCTGCTCATGCCAGCAACGATTGGTACGTTCTCCGTATGTTTTGGTAAGCTGATGCACCACCCTAACACGACTGCTCTCCCCTTCTCTTACCTCATTGCCGAGGCTGATAAGATGTATCTCGTACCAGGTCGCAACATAACAACCGTTGGTCTTTATCGCGACATACGCAAGTGGCCGAAGCGTGATATGCGTCCACAGCAGACACAGAAGAGCATAGTCAACTTCGACTGGCTATCGCCTTACTCTGTTGGAGAGATTTTGCAGGGTAAGAAGATACTTGAAAATCTACGCCAAGCAAGTGGCGACAATGTTTCGTCTTATAACTATCATGAATATGTTATCAATGCCACCAGCCTGCGAAAAGGTATCAAATACTACGACATTGCATTGCGCATTTACATGGGAGCAGTACTGAAACGTGCACATAAATGGGGATTCTTTGGCAAGCCACAAACAGAAATTGGACTCGGACGATGGGACGATCTCTCTGGTCTTCTGCTCCCAGTATCAGAGGAGCGACGCCTCATCGAGGATGTAAAGAGCGGTAGCCTTGAAACAATAGAAGAAGTAGTAAACCGCTTCCGAGAGATTAACGAGAACTATCGCATCTATCAGTGGGCATGGACCTATCGCATGATTCTTGAATACTACGGTATTAACGAGATTTCTCCCGAGGACGATGCGCGCATCAAACGAGATTATATCGAAGCACGCCGTGCATGGATTGCAGAGATTAAAAAGGATGCAGAGAAGGAGTATGAGATGGGTGATGTAGACAGAGAGGTCTTCGAATCGTTCGTTAATAGCCTTGACCATGAGGTTGATTTTGAGAATTAAGCATCACAACCTCTTCACAATTAAAACAATAAACAAAAACTGATTATATGAGAAAACATTTCGTTAACAGTTCCCTTATTAAGGGACTAAGCTTAGGACTATTGTGCCTATTTGCGACTGTGACGGTTTATGCGCAGCGTTACAGCTATGAAAGCATACCGAACGACCCAATGCAGACGCGTATCTATACGCTGAAAAACGGTCTAAAAATCTATCTTTCAGTCAACAAGGAGAAGCCACGTGTACAGACATATATCGCTGTGCGCACGGGTTCTCGCAATGACCCAAAGGAGACAACAGGACTCGCTCACTACTTAGAGCACCTTATGTTTAAAGGTACAACCCACTTTGGCTCTTCTAATGTAGAGGCAGAACGCCCTTACCTCGACTCTATCGAGGCACGTTTCGAGCAGTATCGTCACATCACTGACCCAGCTGCACGCAAGCAGTGGTACCACCAGATTGACTCAATCTCACAACTCGCAGCTCGTTACAACATTCCAAACGAGTACGACAAGATGATGACTGCCATCGGTAGTGAGGGTACCAACGCTTATACTTCTAATGACGTAACTTGCTATGTTGAGAATATTCCATCTAACGAGTTGGACACTTGGGCAAAAGTTCAGGGTGATCGCTTCCAGAATATGGTTATCCGTGGCTTCCACACAGAGTTAGAGGCGGTGTATGAGGAGTATAATATCGGTCTTACCAGCGACTGGCGCAAGATGTATGCAGCACTCTTTGCAAAGCTCTTCCCTACCCATCCGTATGGAACACAGACCACTATCGGTCTTGGTGAGCACTTGAAGAACCCTTCAATCACCAATATCAAGAACTATTTTAACAAGTACTACGTTCCAAACAACGTAGCAATTTGTCTCTCTGGTGACCTTAATCCAGACGAGACTGTGGCAATCATTGAGAAGTATTTCGGTACTTGGAAGCCAAGTTCACACATTGATGTACCACAGTTCCCAGTACAACCAGCCCTCACAGCACCAGTCGACACGACTGTTATCGGTAAGGAGGCTCCAACCTTCTTCATGGGTTGGCGTGCAGATGCTGGCAAGTCTTTGCAGATGGATACATTAGAGATTGTTGCGCAATTGCTTTCTAATGGTCAGGCAGGACTCTTCGACCTCAACCTTAACCAGAAGTTGAAGATACAGGAGGTTGGCGCAGGTATCGCAGACATGGACGAATATTCAGTCTTCTATATCTATGGACAGCCAAAGAGCGGACAAACTTTACAGGAGGCACGTGCCCTCGCTTTGTCTGAAATAGAGAAGCTCAAGAAGGGCGAATTCTCTGATGATCTCTTGCCATCTATCATCAACAACTACAAGCGTTACTACTATACACAATTAGATAACAACCAGTTCCGTGCAAAGCAGTACGTGGATGCCTTCATCAATCATAAAGATTGGAAGCAAGAGGTGGATAAACTCAATCGCATTTCTAAGCTAACTAAGCCAGAGCTTGTGAGATTTGCGAACCATTTCTTCGGCAACAACTTCGCTTGTGTTTATAAGGAGCAGGGCAACGACACTTCTATCAAGAAGGTAGAGAAGCCATCTATCACTCCTATCCCAACTAACAACGACAAGCAGAGTGACTTCCTGAAGGAAATTGTAAACGCAAAGACAACTCCTATCCAGCCACAGTTCGTTGACTATAAGCGTGACCTTACCAAGGCAACAACACAGAAGGGTCTTCCAGTTCTCTATAAGCAGGACACCTCAAACGACCTCTTTACACTTTGTTTCGTAGTGCCTTACGGTGACGAGCATAACCCAATGCTCAGTTATGCAGCTGGTTACCTTGACTATTTAGGTACCAATAAGTTCACCAACGAGCAGATTAAACAGCAGTTCTACAAGTTAGCTTGCGACTACAGCTTCTCAGAAAGAAACGAGGTTTCGTACATCACATTAAGTGGTCTTAACTCTAACCTACCTCAGGCACTTGCTTTGTTGAACAACTTACTCAACAATGCAAAGGTTGACAAGGAGGCATACGACCTCTATGTAGAGCAGATTCTGAAGTCACGCAGCGACAACAAGGCTAACCAGAAGGCTAACTTCTCTGCCCTCAGAGACTATGTTACTTACGGAGAGTACAACCCTACTCGTAATATTCCAAGCGAGCAGCAGTTGAAGTCAATGAACCCACAAGAACTCCTTAACCTGCTGAAGAACTTGAAGAACTATAAGTTGACAGTTCTTTACTATGGCCCATCAAGTCTGAAAGCGGTTGACCAGCTTGTCAGCAAGACAATCCTTTCACCAAAGAAGTTCGCTGAAGTACCTGCTATCAAGCGTTATACAGAGCAGATAACACCACAGAATGAGGTTATCATTGCACCTTACGATGCAAAGAACATCTACATGGTTCAGCTCCATAACGAGAACAAGGTGTGGTCAGCTGACCGTGCACCAATCATCGCACTCTTCAACGAATACTTCGGAGGTGGTATGAACGCCATCGTCTTCCAAGAGTTGCGCGAGGCACGTGGTTTGGCTTATTCGGCTTCAGCTGTCTATGCTTCGCCTTACCGTTTAGGAGGTAATGAGAGCTTCTACACCTACATCATCACACAGAATGACAAGATGATGGACTGTGTAACAGAGTTCAATAAGTTGCTCAACAACGTACCAGTACGTCAGAGTGGCTTTGATCTTGCAAAGCAAAGTCTCATGAAGAGCCTTGCTTCAGCACGTACAACAAAATACTCTATCCTCACCTCTTATCTTGCAGCACAGCGTTTAGGTCTCGACACCTCATTGAGTGAGAAGGTTTACAATGCCCTCCCAAGCCTGCAGCTTCAGGATGTTATCAACTTTGAGAAGGAAAATATTGCTAACAAGCCATTCAAGTATATCATCCTCGGTGACGAGAAAGAGCTTGACCTCAAGGCTTTGGAGAAGATTGCACCTATCAAGAGAGTGACAACAGAAGAAATCTTCGGCTATTAATAAACAGTAAGAAAAGAATACAAAAACATATTATAAACAAATAGAAAAAGCCCTGTCTGCCCTATCGATAATGGGCAGACAGGTAAACAAAACATTATGGCAGAATTCAAGTATGCACCAATGTTCCAATTGGGCAAAGATGACACCGAGTATCGTCTGGTATCAAAGGAAGGTATCAGCGTTGGTGAGTTTGAAGGTAAAGAAATCCTGAAGGTAAGCAAAGAAGCTCTTACTTTGCTCGCACAGGAGGCTTTCCACGATTGTGAGTTCATGCTCCGTCGTGCACACAACGAGCAAGTTGCAAAGATTCTGACCGACCCAGAGGCATCAGAGAACGACAAGTACGTAGCTCTCCAGTTCCTCCGCAATGCTGAGACAGCTGTGAAGGGCGTACTGCCTTTCTGCCAGGACACCGGTACTGCTATCATTCACGGTGAGAAGGGTCAGCAGGTATGGACAGGTTTCGAGGACGAAGAGGCACTCTCTCGTGGTGTATTCAACACCTTTACAGAGGAGAATCTCCGCTACTCACAGAACGCTCCGCTCAATATGTACGACGAGGTGAATACCAAGTGTAACCTCCCTGCACAGATTGACATCGAGGCTGTTGAGGGTGCAGAATATCGTTTCGTAATGGTAGCAAAGGGTGGTGGCTCTGCTAACAAGACCTACTTCTACCCAATGACCAAAGCTACTATCCAGAACGAGGGCACTCTCATTCCTTTCCTCGTTGAGAAGATGAAGAGCCTCGGTACTGCTGCTTGTCCTCCTTACCACATCTGCTTCGTGATTGGTGGTACTTCTGCAGAGAAGAACCTCCTCACTGTTAAACTCGGAAGTATCAAGTATTATGACAATCTTCCTACTACTGGTGACGAGACAGGGCGTGCTTTCCGCGACATCGATCTCGAGGAGAAGCTCCTCAAAGAGGCTCACAAGATTGGTCTTGGCGCACAGTTCGGTGGTAAGTATCTTGCTCACGACATCCGTATCATCCGTCTGCCACGCCACGGTGCAAGCTGCCCTATCGGTATGGGTGTTAGCTGTTCTGCTGACCGTAACATCAAAGCGAAGATCAACAAGGACGGTATTTGGTTGGAGAAGATGGACACCAACCCAAGCGAGTTGATTCCAGAGGAGTACCGCAAGCCAGGAGAAGGTGCGAAGGGCGTAGAGATCGACCTCGACAAGGGTATGGATGCTGTTCGTGCTGAGCTGACAAAATATCCTGTTTCAACACGTGTCAACCTCAAGGGTACCATCATTGTTGCTCGTGACATTGCTCACGCTAAGCTTAAGGCTCGTTTGGATGCAGGCGAGGAGTTGCCAGAGTACTTCAAGAACTACCCTGTCCTCTATGCCGGACCAGCTAAGACTCCAGAGGGTTATCCATGTGGTTCAATGGGACCTACCACTGCCAATCGTATGGACCCATACGTAGATGAGTTCCAAGCACACGGTGCATCACTCGTAATGATTGCTAAGGGTAATCGTACACAGGCTGTGACAGATGCTTGTCAGAAGCATGGTGGTTTCTACCTCGGTACTATCGGTGGTGTGGCTGCCGTTCTCTCACAGAGCAGCATCAAGAGTATTGAATGCGTAGAGTATCCAGAACTCGGTATGGAAGCTGTTTGGAAGATTACCGTTGAGGACTTCCCTGCCTTCATCCTCGTTGACGATAAGGGTCACGACTTCTTCAAAGAGTTGAAGCCTTGGACGGGCTGCAGCTGCGAGAAGTAACCTACCCCAGCACATAAAACAGCTATACTAACGATGCTATTAATCGTAAATCGCAGGAAAGGACATCCCTTTTCCTAACGAAACATAGGTATAGCCTCATCTTACAAAGCGGTATAAGACGAACTTTTGCGACGTCATTATACCGCTTTTTCTTTTGCTTCTTTTCTAAAAACAAAGCCTCGTTGGTTATGAAAAATATTGACACAAAATCGTTAAAAATCTCTCTAAAAAGGTCAAAAATCATCCCTTTCCACTATCTTTGTAACTAACAGAGAACCAAACACTTGCAAAACACAAAAGTAAAAGGTGCTTTCTTGGACTTCAAAAGGGCGTTAGTAACACTTCAATTAACGCCCTTTTGAAAGCTAAAAGGGCATCTTTTAGAAGCCAAAAGAGCATCAATAAAAAAGCACGTTGTGAATTTATTTTACATTGCCCACGAAAGCTATAAACACAACTACTATCCCCTCACATAATACGCAGCAAATTATTGAGCCAAATAGTTGCGTCGTATTGAATATTATTATATATTTGCGATATCTTAATCAATGAGCCCTATAAAGAAAAGAAACTAACCTGCAGAGGACTATCCCTAAACACATTAAATTAATGATTATGAAATTATACTCTTTCTGTATCACATTCATGTTGTCACTGCTTAGTTGCTTTGGACAAGAGACACATATCATTGAACCGAGCATTCTCGAAATCAGTTATCACACAAAGTATCTTAACAGTTATGATGACTATGCACTTAGGATAGGGAAAAATGTAAGTGAATACTTTAGCTATCATACTTTGCGCTTCGATTCCTTAGGGAGCAACCCTGAGACGGCTTTGGCGATAATTAATGAAATGATAAAAGCTGCTCGCAATAATAATAAGACTACCCATAAGGTAGAAAGTCCTAATAGTCGTGATTATCTTTACAGAAATCTTGAAGACGGAAAAATGACAACCTATACACAGGTTTGGGACTCTCACTATAAGATAACAGAGGACATACCCACACCAGAATGGGTTATTCACGAAGACAGTACACGAAGTGTCATAGGCTTTAATTGCACGATGGCAACCACACATTTCCGTGGACGAGACTGGAAGGTGTGGTTCAGTGAGGAGATTCCTTTACCGCTCGGTCCGTGGAAATTAGGTGGACTACCCGGTTTAATCTTAGCTGCACATTGCGATGGCTATTTAGACATAATTGCAAGTAACATAAAAAGAGAGCAGTTGCCACCTGTCAAGTTTTATAATTTCTGGGAGAAAAAGTATAAGGATATAGATCGACTCTCTTATTTAAAAAAGGCTTCAAACCATACGCTCTATCCAAAGAATACAATCTTTATTCCCGAAATGGAATTAGAATAAGATATTACTAATGAAGAAATATATTATTTTATGTTTGCTTATCCTACTTGTACAGTCAATAAGTGCACAGAGGATAGTGGAAGGTGTCGTTACTGACGTAGGAGGACACCCTGTGTCTGCAGCTATTATCAAGACTGTAGATGCAACCACAAAAAAGACATTACATTTCTGTCAGACAGATGCTAAGGGGAAATTTACCATTACAGCACAAGAAGGTAATATTCTATCTATTTCAGCAATAAGTTATAAAAAGCAGGAATTAAAGGTTACAATGGATATGCCTGCACAGCATATTACATTAGAGGAAGATACGAAAACGTTATCGGAGATAACTGTAAAGGCAAAACCAATTAAGATAAAAGGCGATACGATTCAATATCTACTCACTACCTATAAAAGAGAAGGAGACCGAACATTAGCTGATGTTCTTGCACGTGTCCCGGGCTTTGATGTGAATAAAGAGAATGGCGAGATACAATACGAGGGAAAGTCTATCAGCAACTTCTATATAGAAGGGATGGATCTGATGGGAGGGAAATATGGCTTGGCAACAAAGTCACTGCCCCAAGAGGATGTAGCAACAGTAGAAGTAATGAAGCATCATCAACCTATCCGTGTATTAGATGATTTTACTTATTCTGACGATAATGCTATCAATATTAAGATGAAACAAGGAGCCAAGGCACGCTGGATGACGACCTATAGCGGTGGCATAGGACTAAAGAGTCATGGAGGATTGTGGAATTATGAAACCTTTGCCATGCGTCTGAAGCCTTCTTTTCAGACAATTCTCACCTATAAAACAAATAATATAGGTAAGAATATAAGGAGAGAGACGGACAAACTTTTAAATTTTGATGAGCTACAAAGTCCTTTGTCAGCTATGCTCTCTCTTCCTTCACCATCGCCTCTATTGCTCAAAGGACGTTCATTATTTAACCGCACACATGCTGTTAGTTTGAATGCACTACAGCGTATAGATGAAAACTCTCAGGTAAGCGTACAGGTTACATTTGCCAATGACCGTAATGAGGCTACCTCTTTGCGCCATTCAGACTTTTATACGAATAGCGGTATAAAGACAATAGAAAACAGAAAACAGTATTTGGAGAAAAGTAATGACCTCTTTGCAAAGATAAAATACGAGAATAACGCTAATAATCATTATCTTAAAAATGAGCTTTCTGGTGACTTCTCTTGGAACAAACAATGGCTGAATGAACAGGGGACTCAACCTCACATGATGATGGGTAATCTTCCGATTTATACATTAAAAGATAATTTCAGTATAATGAAGAAATATGGCAAACGCCTTATTACTCTGCAATCAAAGAATATAATGGATGTACGTCCGCAACAACTATATGTCGATTCACTGGTACAGTCTATTAATCAACATTACTATGAAACGAATACGGACGTAAGTGGAAGTCTTAGAATAGGTAGATTTATTCTATCAGGAGAAATAGGAGTAAATGCAGGAGAACACCGCTTCACTTCTGATTTAGTGGGAGTTCCAGATAGTATTGGACTACTGATGGGCAAAAGCAGCTTTACATTTGCAAGTTTCTATACCAATCCGAGCATTGAATATACGGTGAAGGACTTTAATTTCACATTATCTGGCGATATGTCGTACAACCATTATAAGTATAGTTTAGATAATGGTCAGTCTAAATTCTTATTCTCCCCTAACCTCCATATAAGATGGAAAGCCACAGCAACATGGACATTCTCGGCTAATGCATCCATTAATACAATGCAGATTAATGCTGCCCAATTTTATCCAACTTTGGTACTGCAAGATTATCAATATATGAACAAAGGTCTGGCAGGCTATAATTTAAACAAAGAAAAAAGCGTAGGAATAGGAGTTGTTTATAGCGATGCTCTGAAAGGCACTTCTATACGATTACGCATAACAAAGTCGTTTGGAACCTCTCCTTATACATCAACTCAAGATTATGTGGGCAACTATATCGTAGAATCATTGACTCCAGAAGAAACAAAATATAATAGCTGGAATATGTTCCTAATGGGTTCACAAGGCATAGGCTTCTTAAAAGGAAAGCTAAATGTAAAGGCTTTATATAATGCCATGAATAGTTATATGGTACAGAATAGCCAACGAATGCCTTACGACACAAAGAACTTAAGACTTACCTCTGATCTTGATATTGGTTTGATAAAGGGTGTCGATATAAATTATAAACTTACTTATGGCTTTCACCAGATGAAGATGCCTGCTTTCAGAAAGACGTCTAATCTAAATAGTTGGAAGCATGAGGGAAGCCTTAGAATACCCCTTTGTAAGGTTTTAAGTTTGGAAACTTTGACGGAATACTATCATAACGAGATAGCACAAAAGGAGTTTAAGGATATGTTCTTTCAAGACTTCACTTTGATATTCAAAGCCAAACACTTCGACCTGAGTCTTGCGTGGAATAACGTCTTTAATAATAAAAACTATAGCTATGGAATTAACAATACGCTTTCAAGTAGCTTTAGCAATCAAGACATTAGAGGTAGAGAACTGATGCTTAGCTTCTATTATAAACCTTGATAACAAAGTTGTTTGATACTACATAAATAAATTCAACATAAGTTGAGATATGATAGACATCATTGTAATACTACTGATGAGCTTACCGCTAATTGTTCTCGGAAGCACTATTGGGCCAGATTCTGCTATCAATTTTGGGTCAAGAATACCGAAAGCGAATGCAAGTTCCAAAACGAAGTGCAATAAAAGAGTGTCCCTCTCCGAGAGATGCAGACGTTCTCGACGCGTAGCGAGAGGTTGTCTGCATCTCTCGGAGAGGAAAAAGAAACAACCAGCAATACAAATAAAAAAGGAGACCGAAGTCTCCCAAAGATTAACTAACTTTGTATTGCAAATGTATCATCAATTAATCTCGGAGCAAAGGTCGCAAATTTTTGCCTTACTCCAAAAGAAAACAGCGAGAAAAGAAATTGCCGAGATCGTCGGTATTAGTCAGTCAACACTCTCACGTGAAATCAAACGCAACAGTACGCCTTCGGGAAAGTATATCTGGACGAAGGCGCATGATATGGCTATGCAGCGCAGAAAGAGCACGGTAACTAACGCCAAACTCTCCGACGAATTAGTTTGGAGAATTAAAGAATATATTATCAACGACCAGTGGTCTCCAAGACAAATATCAGGGTATCTGCGCATAAATGAGAGTATAGAGGTCTCCCACCAGTCCATCTATAACATTATCCACAATGACACAACAGGGAAGCTTGCAGAGCACACAAGGCATAAGATGAAATACAGGCATCGTCCCCAAGGCGGACATCTTCCAATAAAGGACAGGGTGAGTATCCATGAAAGAAGTAAGGAAGTTGACGGGAAGAGATTCGGAGATTTTGAGATGGACTTGATCGTCGATCCTGCCCAGCACGCCATACTCACAATAGTGGAGAAATCCACCAATATGTTGTTTATGCAGAAACTGCCATTTGGAAAAATGTCAAAGCCTCTGGTAAAGGTGGTTAGGAAACTACTGCTGCCATACAAAGACAGCCTGAAGACAATTACAACAGATAACGGACCTGAATTTGCAGCACATAAGGACATCACAAAATACTTAGGAGTGCCCGTGTACTTCGCTGACCCATATTGTTCATGGCAAAAGGGAACTGTTGAGAATACAAACAAATTAATCAGGCAGTATATACCTAAAAAGGATTCGTTTGATAAATATACGGACAAGAGAATTATGTCCATACAAAAGAAATTGAACGAAAGACCAAGAGAAAAATTAAACTTTTCTAATCCAAAGTGCGAGTTCTTTAAACACGTTTTGTAATTTTGCACTTGCTGGTTGACTCTGCGGAAACTTAAAAGCGAGGAAGGGCTTAAACGATTGAGAAGAATAAAGATAGCACTAATATTGGCAGGTAGCTTCATCCTTGTCGGTGGTTTCGCTTGTCTTGCCTTTCATTGGGAAGATTATCAACTTGTCGTTATACTCATCCCTGAGATAGTAGCTATCATTTACATGCTGTTACAGCTGTACAAGATAGAGAGGAAGGGGAAGGGTTTGCTCGTGCTCATGATCTCTATCATTGTGATTTTAAGTATGCTTCTTCTCATCGGGACCCTCCCCGTCATAGGATACGACAACAATACGATGATTAGAAATGACACTTTGTTTATAAAAGGGTCATACGCAAAAGAAATACCAATATCAAGCATAATCTATATAAAAGGAAATGCAATAGTACCTCCAATCGGAATTAGGACAAATGGAATATCATTTGGTGCATATAATGTTGGTCATTTCCGAACCAAAGATCAAAAGGATATTTTATTGTATTTACATTCTGACGATACGAATGTGACGTATATCAAGACAAAAAACAACGAAGATATCTACATTAACTTCAAAGATTCAGCCCTGTCGGTTGACTTCCCTAATAAGTTGAAAGCCGCATTTCATCGACCAGCCAAAGGCAAGTAATGCCGTTACCTAAAATTGTCTGATGAGAAAGTATTCAGCGAATTAGAGCCTCTAACAGTAGGGGTTCTATCAGCTTTCACAGCCATATTGGTTTGTGAAAGTTGTTCTTGTACAATCATAATAAAGTGTAAATGCGTTAAACCTCTTATTTCCTGCATCTATTACAGTGTTTTTTAGTATCTTTGCAGAATGAATCCTTGCCAATAGGCAATGGACAGAAGTATCAATTGACAATAATAAATCATACAGAGATAATCATGTTAATAGACTACAAGAAGGTAAACATATATCAAGATGAACGCTTAATTCTGAAAGATGTTGACTTTCAGGCAGAAAAAGGAGAGTTTATCTATCTCATCGGCCGTGTTGGTTCGGGCAAGAGTTCGCTGCTGAAAACAATCTATGGTGAATTGGATATTGATAGCGAAGATGCTGAGAAGGCTGTCGTTCTCGACGAGAGTATGCCTAACATCAAGCGTAGTCGTATCCCTGCACTCCGCAAGCAGATGGGTATTATCTTCCAAGACTTCCAGCTCTTGCATGACCGCTCTGTAGCAAAGAACCTCAAATTTGTCTTGCAGGCAACAGGTTGGAGCAACAGCCAGAAGATTGACCGCCGCATCGAAGAAGTGTTGGCTCAGGTGGGCATGACAGACAAGAAGAACAAGATGCCAAGTGAACTCTCTGGTGGTGAGCAGCAGCGTATTGCTATTGCACGCGCTTTGCTAAACATTCCTAAGATTATTATTGCCGATGAGCCAACGGGTAATCTTGACCCAGAGACGGCTGCGAACATCGTTAGTATTCTCAAGGACTCATGCGAGGCTGGTACGACAGTTATCATGTCTACCCATAACATCAACCTCATTGACCAGTTCCCGGGTAAGGTTTATCGCTGTCACGAGGGCGAACTTCACCAACTCACCGACAAGAAAGAAGTTTGCGAATTGGCAGAAGAGACGGCTCCCGTAGAGACGATCGACGAGCCAGAACAAAACGATTAAGTGCATAGAACCCAGCATATATCCACATTTAGAAAGATTGAAGATGATGAAAGTAATGAAATTCGGAGGTACATCCGTTGGTTCACCAGAACGCATGAAGGGTGTTGCTTCCTTGATAACAAAGTCAGGAGAACCAACATTTATCGTGCTCTCCGCAATGAGTGGAACAACAAACACACTGATAGAGATATCAGACTACCTCTATCGTAAGAATCCAGAGGGAGCAAACGAACTTATCAACAACCTCGAACAGAAATATCTCGGCCACGTTGAAGAGCTTTATTCTACTGAGGAATACAAACAGAAGACACGCCAGTTCCTGAGTGAGGAGTTCAACTATCTACGTACCTTCACAAAGGATTTGTTCACTTCATTTGAGGAAAAGAGCATCGTTGCACAGGGTGAAATCCTCTCAACCAACATGGTTGTGAACTATCTTCAGGAGCAGGGCATCAAAGCAACATTACTTTCTGCACTCGACTTCATGCGCACCGACAAGAATGCAGAGCCAGACGGACAGTATATCAAAGAGCATCTGACAGCTATCATGGAAGAAAATCAGGGCTATCAGATTTATATCACACAGGGCTTCATCTGCCGTAACGCTTACGGTGAGGTGGACAACTTGCAGCGTGGTGGTTCTGACTATACGGCTTCACTTGTGGGTGCTGCTATCAACGCAGAGGAGATTCAGATATGGACTGATATTGACGGAATGCACAACAATGACCCACGTGTCGTTGAGAAGACCGAGGCTGTACGCCAGCTGAACTTTGAAGAGGCATCAGAGTTGGCTTACTTCGGTGCAAAGATTCTCCACCCTACTTGCGTTCAACCTGCTAAGTATGCGGGTATTCCTGTTCGTTTGAAGAACACGATGGATCCAGATGCTGAGGGTACAATCATCAACAACACATTGGTGAGAAGAAAGATTAAGGCGGTTGCAGCCAAAGATAAGATTACAGCTATCAAGATTAAGTCGAGTCGTATGCTTGGTGCTTCGGGCTTCCTGCGTAAGGTATTTGAAATTTTCGAGAGCTATCAGACTTCTATTGACATGATTACTACCAGTGAGGTGGGTGTGTCAATGACCATCGAAAACAATAGCCATTTGTCTGAGATTGTTGATGAATTGAAGAAGTATGGCACCGTTACCGTTGACACAGAGATGTGTATTGTCTGCGTTGTTGGCGACCTTGATTGGAGCAACGTTGGTTTTGAAACATTGGCAACCGATGCAATGAAGGATATCCCTGTACGTATGATTAGTTACGGTGGAAGCAACTACAACATCTCTTTCTTGATTCGTGAGGCTGACAAGCAGCGTGCTTTGCAGTCACTGTCAAACGTGCTCTTTAACTAAAAGAAATATTTATTGTAGGGACGAACGCCCTCGACTGTTCATCACTGGAAGCAGACAACTGGACATACGAGGGCGTATGTCCCTCTACAACTCAGATAAACAAACTCCACGACACAACACACATGATGCAAAAATTCCCTATAGATAAGTTTGAGAAGATTGAAACTCCTTTTTATTATTATGACTGTGATCTCTTGAGAGATACCTTACAGGCGATTAATAATGAATTGAAGAAGTATGAAAACTTCATCGTCCACTATGCTGTTAAAGCCAATGCGAACACTAAGGTGCTGAATGTTATACAGCAGACTGGTATGGGAGCCGACTGTGTGAGTGGTGGAGAGATACAGCGCAGTTTAGACTGTGGCTTCCCTGCAGACAAGATTGTCTATGCTGGTGTGGGTAAAGCAGACTGGGAAATCAACCTCGGATTAGACCATGACATCTTCTGCTTTAACGTAGAGAGTGTTGCGGAGTTGGAGATTATCAACGAGTTGGCAGCGAAAAAGGGTAAGGTAGCAAACGTATGTTTCCGTATCAATCCTGATGTGAGTGCACATACACATGCCAAGATTACCACTGGATTGGCTGAGAATAAGTTTGGTATTGCCATGCAAGACATGCTGCCGACCATCTTGACAGCAAGTAAGATGGAGAACATCCACTTTATCGGTTTGCACTTCCATATTGGTTCACAGCTACTCGAAATGACTGATTTTCGTCATCTCTGCAGCCGTATCAACGAGATACAAGACGGCTTGGAGCAGGAGAATATAAAGATTAAGAATATCAATGTTGGCGGTGGATTGGGCATCGATTACAGCAATCCTGACAAACACCCTATCCCTGACTTCAAGTCTTATTTCTATACTTTTGCACGCTATCTGAATCTAAGAGAAGGACAGAAGCTCCACTTTGAGTTAGGTCGTGCAGTAGTTGGACAGATGGGAAGTCTCATCACTCGCACCCTTTATGTGAAGCAAGGAACAGCAAAACAGTTTGCTATTGTTGATGCAGGAATGACCGACTTGCTGCGTCCTGCCCTCTATCAGGCAAGCCATAAGATAGAGAATCTATCGAGTGAGGGTCCTTTACACGCTTATGATGTGGTAGGACCGATTTGCGAATCGAGTGATGTTTTTGCAAAAGAAATCGAACTTAACACCGTTCATCGAGGTGACTTAATTGCGATGCGCTCTGCTGGAGCATACGGAGAAATCATGGCTTCGCAATATAATTGCAGGAAACTGCCTGTAGGTTATACCTCAGACGAACTTTAATCAATAAGGAAACGAATAAATGTTCACTTTTGATAATACGACCATCATCATCTCAGTAGTGTTGCTTTTAGTAGCATTGCTGACCTCATTGCTCAATCCTTTCTTCCGAAAAGTGAGGATTGCAGAGTATGGTGTACCTACGCCTACTACCGAAAGTGAAGAAACAAGTAAGGAAGAAGAGGGTGTAGAGGAGGATAACAAAGCGATAGCAGAACCTGTTGTCACTGACGAACAACGCCCTAATCTACCTCCTATCTCGATTATCCTTACGCCTCATGACAATGCGCAGGAACTCGCAAAGAACCTCCCACTCTATTTGAATCAGAACTATCCAGCAGACTTTCAGGTGATTGTTGTGGCTCCTCAGAATGATCATGAGACAAGTGATGTACTGAAACTCTTTGCTTCTAACACTCATCTATACACTACCTTCATCCCTGAATCATCACGCTATATGAGCAAGAAGAAGCTTGCTATAACCTTAGGAGTGAAGGCAGCAAAGTATGATTGGGTCATCATGACAGACGTATGTTGCTATCCAACGGGTGATAACTGGCTGCAAGCCATTGCCCGAAACTGTAAGGAAGGCAAAGACCTTGTG
Organism: Prevotella melaninogenica; assembly: GCF_003609775.1. NCBI lineage: Bacteria > Pseudomonadati > Bacteroidota > Bacteroidia > Bacteroidales > Prevotellaceae > Prevotella > Prevotella melaninogenica. Next base: position 838,758 of record NZ_AP018050.1, on the reverse strand, counting down.
GTGGGCTACACTCGTTATGAGGAAGAAACACCTGCTTATCGACACTTTGAACGACATTACTTGGCACGCTATTTCATGCGTGAATATCAGCATAATAAGGCCTACGCATGTCCGTTCAACGCCTTAGCCTTCCGTAAAAGCCGCTTCTTACGTGAGGAAGGATTCCGCGGAAACCTCAAGTATATACGTGGAGAATATGACTTCACAGTAAACAAATATGCGAAGGGAAACAACCTTGCGTTTGAGAACTCGATTGAAGGAACACTCATTGAAGAAGTACCAACAGAGAAGGTTTGGCTCGGCACACACCTTTTCTATATGGAGAATCGCCAACACTTGGAACGAACTCCACAGCATCGTTTCCTCCCATATCTCGACCAAACGGCACTACATGGTAACTACTTCGTGCAATGCATTGCACTTGTAGGCTCTCTCCTATTGGGTATGTGGACGATTTCTATCGCTGCAGGACTATCGCTTATCATATCTATCATTCTGCGCTTAGTCATTGGTAAGAAAGCGCTGAGCCGTTTTGATATTGATATTCCAGCATGGAAGATTATCCCATACGAGATTGCTATCGCATGGAAGCACCTTGGTTATAAGCTAAAATACCATCGTGCAGATAAGTATGACTTCATATCTCACAAACTATAAATGCGCATTATCCATTACATAGACTGCATAAAGGCAGGCAATCTGCTTTCTGATTACTTTCTACGACTCACCACAGCGCAGAAAGAATATGCTGATGTCAAGACGATTACGCAACAAGGGGACTTCAAGAAACTCCTTGCTGACTTTCAACCTGACATCGTTCATATTCATACCTGTTGGGAACGCAAAGCTGCCACATACGCCAGTTGGGCTGCAAAGAAGCATTGTGCTGTAGTGTTCTCACCACATTGGGCACTTGATGAGAGAGCAAGAACGACAGAGCAGAAGTCTACTAAGAAGGTGAAGACCCTACTCTATCAGGCAAAGATGGTGCGAGGTATGGATGCTCTCCTTGTCACTAACGAGCAGGAAAGAAAGGAAATTCTGCAGTTAGGATGGACGAAGCGCATTGACATTGTGCAAGATAGCGTTTTAAACAGTTCGTTGAATGATGACGAAATGGCGCAGCAAACGATTTCTTTCTATCGTAAAGTACTTGACACACGCTATCAATTCGCCATGACAGCAATGGAGAAAGATGCAGTTCCAAGTCTGTTACACGTTGGTTTAGCACAAGAGACAACCCACAACCTCTTGCCCAGTGATCAGCTTCTTAACCTGCGAAGTCTGAATCCAGAACAATGGCGAAGAATCTTCCTCTATGCTGATGACGAAGGAATAAGAGAGATTGTAGACAACAGTATCAGCCGTTTACAACTCAATGCGCCCACTATCGATACCGCTGCCATAGAGCGGTTCCCATTGTTGTTGCCCAAAGAAACGACATCGGTTGACACAGATAAGGTGATAGGCAACCAGCCTATGACGCGCCAGCGACTCAGTGATTACTCCAATAAGGAAGATGCTATCATCAAAAAGATAGCAACCATCATTGCCAACACTCGACAGATAGAACGAAAGAAAAAACTTTCCCTACGTCTGTTGGCTGATTTATACACAGTTATAAAGTATAATGATTACGACGAAGACCGACTTGCAGACGCGCTCCGCCACCTCCGCCTCTACCGTTATTCACGTCGTATCATACAGCTCCTTGCTGAGAAGGTGCTACTGAAAGAGGGATTCATGCCTATCCCTCCACGTGATGATAGGAAAACAAAGGGCATCAAAAGAAATAATTTCGTACAAAGACATTAACGCATGACACATAAGAAATACGATTTAAAAAAGGATGAACGTTATTTACGACTATTAGCAAAGTCGTTCCCAAATATTGCAGACGCTACAACTGAGATTATCAACCTTGAGGCTATTGCACACCTCCCTAAGGGTACAGAACACTTCCTTGCCGACATTCATGGTGAGTATCAAGCATTCCAACACGTGCTTAAAAATGCCTCTGGTAACATAAAAAGAAAGGTAAACGAGCTCTTTGGTGAAAGGCTTAGAAACATTGAAAAGCAAGAGCTTTGCACACTGATCTATTATCCAGAACAGAAGTTGGAGCTCGTTAAGAAAGAGGAAAAGGATATAAAAGACTGGTATCATATCACCATACACCGCTTGATAGAGGTATGCCGTGATGTGTCCAGCAAATACACACGCTCAAAGGTTCGGAAGTCTTTACCTGCTGATTTCTCCTATATTATTCAGGAGTTGCTACACGAACATGCAGACGATAAGGATAAGACCGACTATGTGAGTGCTATCATCAAGACGATTATCTCAACTGGACGAGCTGACGACTTCATCATTGCAATCTGTGAGGTAATCCAGAGATTAGTCATCGACCAGCTGCATATTTTAGGTGACGTGTACGACCGTGGACCAGGTGCTCACATCGTTATGGACACCTTAAAGAATTATCACAACTGGGATGTCACATGGGGAAACCACGATATCCTATGGATGGGCGCTTGTGCTGGTAACGATGCGTGTATCTGTAATGTTATCCGTATTGCCCTGCGTTATGCAAACATGGCTACCATTGAGGATGGATATGGTATCAACCTTATTCAGTTGGCTACCTTTGCAATGGACGTATATGGTGATGATCCATGCGAGGAGTTCATGCCAAAGATATCGAAAGACAATCCACTCGACGAACGTAGCAAGACGCTGACAGCACAGATGCACAAGGCTATCAGTATTCTTCAGTTTAAGATTGAATCACAGATGATCAGTCGTCATCCGCTTTGGAAGATGGACGACCGTCGTCTTCTCAAAGCAATTGACTATAAGAAGGGTACGATTCTTATCGATGGCAAGGAATACAAGATGCGCTCATGCAACTTCCCAACCATTGACCCAAAGAATCCTGAGAAGCTTACAGAAGCAGAACAGGCACTCATTGATCGTCTACATCAGTCGTTTACTGGTAGCGAGAAGTTGCGCAGTCATATCCGTTCTCTGCTTCGTCACGGCTGTATGTATAACGTCTTCAACCATAATCTCCTTTATCATGCCTCTATCCCACTCACGAAAGAGGGCAAACTGAAAGAGGTTGAGATAGCTCCGGGTGTGAAATTGAAGGGTAAGGAGTTGCTTTATCAGACTGGTATGAAGATTCGTTCTGCCTTCCAGACAAATAACGAACTGCAGACAGAAGAAGAGCGTCAAGATGCTATCGACTTCTTCCTCTTCCTTTGGTGTGGACCTGATAGTCCGCTCTTTGACAAGTCAAAGATGGCAACCTTCGAACGCTACTTCATTGCAGAGAAGGAGACACATCATGAGGAGAAAGGCTACTACTTTGGGATGCGCGACAACGAAGATATTGCAGATATGATTTTAGATGAGTTTGATGTGCCACAGCCTAACCGCCACATCATCAACGGTCACGTTCCCGTCCACGTCGTCAAGGGTGAGAATCCTATCAAGGCAAATGGCAAACTGATGGTGATTGATGGTGGTTTCTCACAAGCTTACCACAAGGAAACGGGTATTGCTGGTTACACTCTCGTCTACCACTCACGTGGCTTCCAGCTCGTACAGCACGAGCCTTTCACATCAACAGAAGATGCCATCGAACGAGGAACAGACATTGTTTCAACCATTCAGATTGTTGAGATGAATCAACAGCGCCTACGTGTGGAAGACACCGACAAGGGTACTGAACTCCGTCTGCAGATTGAAGCCCTAAAAGAGCTTCTCTATGCTTACCGCTGTGGCTTCCTCACCGAGCATGAGCGTAAGACTCCACCAAAGGCATAAACAATGTTCTTTGAACATTGAGGTTTGAACTTTGAACTTTATGATTAGAGTTTATAGCTTTGAACTTTCCGTTATCGGTAATCATATTGTACATTGTGATTTATAGATTATGAATTAATTTAAGTTTCACACAGAGTCACGGAGTTAATGGAGATTCTCTACTATAGAGATACATCCCAACATATACTCCATTCCTCTGTGTGATATTTTTTAACCTTACTCTTTGAGGTTACACTTCAAAACTTAATGTTTGCCTTTTAGAAATATAATTACAAAGTAAGAAAATAAAAGTCAGGTAAAGAGCCAGAAAACCTACGATTTTTACGCCTTTCTAAGTTATTTGATATCAGCGAATTACTGAATTGCTTTTCAAAAGGTGCTTAATTAGCCTTCAAAAGGGCGTTAGTAAGGGGCTTAAAGGGCATCTTTTGCAAGCCAAAAGGGCGTCTTTTCGAAGCCAAAAGAGCATCAACGAATTTTCAACTAACGAATTTTCTTTACAGAACCTAAACACTAAACAAGAATAACACATAGAAACAATAGGGACTTATTACAGTTTTGCTACTATTATCGGGCTATATAAATAAAAATAATTATCTTTGCCCTGAAAGAAAATTCAGCTTTGCTAAAAAGAACATTCGGTTTTGATAAATACGAAGGTAAGATTTTCTGGTTAATGGTAAATACATAGCTACAGAATATAAAGAAGTCTTATGTAAAAGTTCTCCAGAAATAAAAGGTTTAAAATTGGAAGGAGGAGGTTCACAATTTATAACCAATAGCCAAATAAAAGTCAACCGACTCATTCATTTGGGAACTGGAAAAATAATTCAATTTAGTCACTGATATTTATGAAAAAAAATAAAATCAAAAAGGAGTTTCTACACAAACTGGAGTTTTTCTATAGAAATTTGGGTAGCATTTGGTCTGTAGAAGACTTTACAAACGATAGAAATGTTCAGAGTCTCTTAAAAGATTATTTATTGGTTCTTGAAGAAAAGGGTATCGTAAAAATTATCGAAGACAACAAATTTAAAATAACGAATTTGCCATCGAGTATAATGTCTTGTCAGTCTAATAGCGAAACTAAAGAATGATAAACTTGAAAACTGGAGAAGTCATAAACTTTAAATAACACATGAGTTATGTGATTTAGCTTTTAAATGTTAAACTTATGTTATTTTACATCTTTAATTTGCTTTTATAGAATTATATTTTTACTTTTGACACAGTAAAACAACAGATTGCAAATCTTCCTCTTCTTTCCAAGAGCAAGACTGTTTAACAGCCGTACAGAGGGGACTTCAAGAAGTTGTTGAGGTTTTCTCTTTTTTGTTTTCTGGTTAAGGAGATGATAAGGGTGCCTCAGTTATCATTTTTTTTCTAACAACTTAAAACTTTTCAATTATGAGTTCATTTAGAGCAACTTTGGAATTAGGTGGTAAGGAGTATGATGTACTCTTTTCTAACTACGAGTTCAGCCGTACAACTGACAAGAAGGGTCAGCCTGCATCAAGCATCTCTGGCGGTCGCATCAGCGTAACTATCGAGTCTACTGATGACACTTCTACCATCGAGGCTATGCTTAACAGCCAGTTCAAGCCTGTCGAGGGTAAGATTATCTACAAGAAGAGCGAAGAGGATGCTAAGATGAAGGAGATTTCTTTCAAGAATGCATACATCGTTCACTACAAGGAGACACTCGACGTTAACAACGAGGCTCCTATGACCATCGCTATGACTTTCTCTGCTGAGAATATCACAGTGGGTAATGCAGAGCTCGACAACCGTTGGCCTCGCACATAAGCTTAGGAAACATAAGGACTATGCAGGGCAAACTATGCTTAGCATAGTCCTTTCTGTTTTTACTTAAAGGGAGGAACTTAACAATCCCACATACTATGATTGCATTCCTTTAAGATTCTAAATGTAATGACGCATAAGCCAATTAGCTTTTAAACTTCAAAATTAACAACCATGTCAATTCCTTTCAACCCCATTACTATCAGCGTAGGAAAGAAGTCTCTTTCTTCTTTTATTTCTCTACAAATCGAACAAAATATAGGTAAACATCACCGATTCCAAATGTCGGTTGAACTTGAATCTGGTGGCAATAGATATGTGCACAACATCAGCGAGAACAGTAAAAAGTGGCTGGGTGAAAGCATCGTGGTGAAAGCTGCTGGAACACCGATTTTCGTGGGTGTGGTGACAAACATACAGTTACACAGAGAGGGAAGTGACTTTGGGTGTATCATCGTTTCTGGTTATTCTGCTACTTACAGAATGGAGACTGCACATAGCTGCTTTTCATGGAATGACACAACCATTGGGGATGTGGTTAAGAAGCTATGCGAACAAGCTAAGGTGCAATTAGAGTTAAATCCAGAATTCAAAGAGAACAAGGACTATATCTGTCAATATGAAGAGTCCGACTTCGACTTTGTCCGTCGTCTTGCTCATCAGTATCAAGAGTGGATGTATTACGATGGAACTAAACTAATCTTCGGAAAACCAAAGAAATTGGCTGATCCAATTAGGTTGGAATACGGAACGACGCTATCGTCACTTGATATTGGTTTGCAGACTCTCGCACGTTCAGAGCAGGTGTTCTCTTACCACTCTGGTTCGGACCGTGAGATGGAGAGAATGACACCAGACCAAGCTATTGGACATGATAAACTATCGGGCGATGCCTTTCGTGCATCACTCGGGTTATTCTCCAAGCCAGCAAGACAGCGTGCATTGCCACGTATAAGCGATGAGTCAGAACTCATTGGATACATGGGTCGTAAGCAGGCGGCTGAGACGGCTGAGACACATTATATCACAGCAGAGAGTCAGGTGCCAACCCTACGTGTAGGTTCTGTTGTAAGTCTTTACAGCTCATTCTTAGAGCGTATAGGAAACATATCAAAAGAGAGTTTGGGTAACTTTATCATTATCGAGATAACCCATGAGGTAAGTCAAGGCAGCTACTACAAGAACCGCTTCAAGGCTATCCCTGCAACAATAAAAGCACTGCCAAGTCCAAAGGTGCGTATGCCATTGGCAGAGACACAGATGGCAACCGTGCTTAGCAATGCTGACCCACAGGGCAAGGGTCGTGTTCGTGTACGTATGAACTGGCAGACAGATGGTATGCAGACAGGTTGGGTGCGTGTGATGACACCTGATGGCGGTAGCAGTGACGACGTAAAGAGCAACCGTGGTTTTGTATTCATCCCAGAGGTAGGCGACCAAGTCCTCCTCGGCTTCCGCCATGGTGACCCAGCAAGACCATACGTTATGGGTAGTCTGTTTAATGGAACTACAGGTGGTGGCGGTGGTAATAGTAATGCTATAAAGAGTATAACCACGAGAAGTGGTATCCAGATTAAACTTGATGATAATGGTAAGTCGTTGCACATTCAGGATGCCAGTGGCAATGTCGTTGATATGGATGGTAAAGGTAGCATGGTGGTCAATGCTCCAAATAACATACAACTAAATGCAACAAACATTGATATTACCGCAAGTAATAATATCAATATGAGTTCTGGTGGCAACCTTATAACTAATGTTGGTGCTAATTGGTTGATAAATGTTGGAAAGATCATTAATAGCATGGCAAGTTATATGCGTAGTACTGTGGCTTTCTCACAAAAAATGTTTAGTGGAACTTCATTGTGGAGTTCCAGACAAGATATGAAGCTTCAGTCTGAAGATATAACTGCCATCGGCAAAAAGAAGATGTTTCTGCATTCAGAAAAAGAATTTCTTGCAAATAGCCGTGGGACGCTTGAGATGAAAAGTGATGGAGCTTTGTCATTATTACCTAAGGCTGATAAAGCAAAAACAGAAGATCATGCTTCGATTACAATGGCTATGGTTGAGTTCCGAACAACTGAAGAGTATGATGGCAGTTTTGGATTCGACTGGCTGAGAGTCGATGACAATGGCTTGGAGAAAAAGGGACACTATTTAAATGAAGAACCTTATGATAAAATAATAGAAGGTGGCTATAATGATGGTAAAACTGATTTAACAAAGAATGAAGCATACAAAAACTAAAGAAAGAATATGAAACAATCGTTGTTAATATGCCCGATATAGCTAAAAATAAGAAACGAGCAAAAGAATATTTTGTTCCTTATCTAACACTTTATCCCAAGCCTTACGTTGATTCACTCAAAGATGTAGAAGAGTATGCAAAGCCTAAATACGAGGCAAAGTTACGTGTGTTAGTTGATATTGCAGTAGATGAGCTTGACAGTTTGGAATTTAAGTATAATAAAGATATCTTTGATTTGGATAATACAAAGTTGTCCAATAAGAATAAAACTCCAGAAGGAAAGGTTCAATCCAGTAACAAGACGGTTAAGATTACTTGTAAAAAAGAAATAATCAAAGCCTGTGAAGGAGAAATATTTGTTTATGCCTATCCGAAAGAAGCAGCAGGAAAAACAGAAGCTGAACGTGAATCTATGAGAACACTGGCAGGAAAAATTAAGGTATTGCCAAACGGAAAGGAAGAAAGAAAAAGACAAAATATTGTTTTAGTACAAGTAAAGACACAACCTTTATCAACAGATATAATTCCAAGAGTAGGAAACTTTGATGAAAATGAGATAATCTTATTACATAAAATTATGCATCAATCACTTATAGAATGTGATATTCTACGTGTGAAAAAGGGACCAGATGGAAAAGATATTATTAATCCTAATAGTGGTAGAAAAATGAATATAGAATTAGATTTAACTTCTGATAGTAACTTTAAAGTTGAAACTATCCGAAAGAAAGGTAGATATATATCAGAAGATGGAAACTTTTTGTTGAAATATGACCCTTATGGAAGTGAGAATTTAGTTAAGTATTTACGGCGTAAATTCTTAAAAGTTTCTGATAACCATGCTTATCAAGATTGTTTCACAGTCTTTGCTGTAGACCATTATTGTGGAACAGAACAAAGTAGAACTTTAGGCTATACGGATGCTGTTTGGAAATTAGAAAATAACAAATATATCTTTTTAAGTTTTCTCAAGAATATTATACTTTTTAAGAATAGAAATGAAAATGATTATGCTACATTTCCGCATGAAGCACTACATGGTTTGGGGCTTTCTCATACGCACAAAAATGGTAGTCCAATATCAGAAAAGAGTAGAAAGTACATTTATGTGAAATATAAAACGGACAACGTAATGAGTTATAATACTAAAAATATGATTTCAACATGGAAATGGCAATGGGAACTTGTAAAAGGAAATATTTAATAATGAGTAAATTATCAGTAAGTTTATTGTTATTGTTATTTACGATAACTTGTGCTGGACAACATAATTTAGAGAAGAATCACAAAATTGATAAGAAAATGTTAAGATATAAAAGATTTGATATTGAAGAATATAAGAGATTAGTAAGCAATAATCCGACTGCATATCATATATACAAAGAAGGGCAATCAGGTGAGCTTATAGAGTTAAATGATGAATATGTAAATAACTCATTTTCGGGTTTTCGAGAATCTCATACATATAGAGACTCTCCATACGAGTATATATATATATATAACACAGAAGGGTATATAACTGCGTATTGTGCATATTTTCACAAAATGCCTATTGGGAAAGGCTATCAATTTGATGGTCATGGAAATGAAATAAAATGTATAGATTATGATTTGCTCTATAAGTTTAATATAGATGCATTAAAAAAGAAGATGTTACAACAGTATGGCATTAATCTCATGGATATGAAACAAGTGTTTAGTATGAGACGTTATGAAGAACAAAAGTATATAAAAAGACCCATTTATATAATCTCTGCTCGTCGGAAAGATAATAGAAATGACATTTATCTTATTAATGGGATTACAGGAGAAACATTATATATCCAGAAGAATGTTGAAATAAGTCGGGATGAAGATTCTCCTGCTAATAAGAAAAGTATAGAGGAAATGTATCACGATTTCAAGAAATCCTCATCAATGTCAACACACCAATAATAGACTCTATAAACAATGCTAAAAGTAGTAACTGACGGAGCTTTGATGTCATGCACATTAGGTAATACAAAGAGTGTTTTAATAGTTGACAGTCAATCTTTTGCAAACATATCCAACAAGTTTATAGGAACAGAAGAAGACAACCAAGGACTCAAGAATATTCCATCATTTGGAGTTTGCAAATGCAGTTCTCCCTATCCTCCTTGTATTCCCCAGCCACAAGGGTGGCAACAAACAACACGGCTGGATAACATCAATGGGATGAAAAAGCTGACGGAGCAGTCATTCTGTATGTGTGCTAAAGGCGGAAGAATATCTTTTGTTGATACAGGAAGTAATACGTTTGTAGAGAGTGAGTAAAAATACTCACTTTCAACCTTTATGATGCATTGTAATTATCTTTATACCAATAGACATCGTATGCCATTAGCAGAGACACAGATGGCAACTGTGCTCAGTAATGCTGACCCACAGGACAAGGGCCGTGTGCGTGTACGTATGAACTGGCAAACGAATGGTATGCAGACCGGTTGGGTGCGTGTGATGACACCAGATGGCGGTAGCAGTGACGATGTAAAGAGCAACCGTGGTTTTGTATTCATCCCAGAAGTGGGCGACCAAGTCCTCCTCGGTTTCCGCCATGGAGACCCAGCAAGACCATACATCTTAGGCAGTTTGTTTAATGGGGTTACTGGTAGCGGTGGAGGTTCAAATAATAGTATTAAAAGTCTTAAGACACGTAGTGGTATTTCCGTTATCCTAAATGATGATAATAAGTCTCTTGAGATAAAAGATGCAGGCGGTAGTTCCATTCATTTGGATGGAAATGGAAACATCTTGCTTAATGCCCCTAAGAACATACAGCTCCATGCTGGTAATGATATGTCCTTAATGGTAGGTCAAGACCTACAAGTTAATGTTGGAAACTCACAAACAACGAACATTGGTAACATGTTGCTGACCAATGTAATGCAGAAGATATTGGTAAACACACCGTTCATGCAGCAGCTTGTTGCAGACTTCTTCCACACACAGGCAGGAAAGGCATTGCTCAACTCGCAGAATCAAATAAAGATTGAGGCTCCAGAAACGAATGTTGTTGGCGAGCAAAGATTATTTATACATAGTGCAGAGAAAGCCATTGTTAACTCGCAGGGTATAATAGAGATGAGGGGTGAGCAGGGGGCGAACGAGTTTAATCAGGCGTTCTCTTATCAGAAAGTTGTAGAGGAAAAAGCCAAACGATGTGTTGTGTATTTCAAGCGTTCCGAAAACTATAATGGCGAGTACGGCTTTGACTGGTTCCATCTGGGAAAGCAAGAGGATATGCCGAAAGGAGACTATAAGTTTGTCGATACCATAGGACACCACTATGAAACAGACAAAAACGGAAATAAAGTCACATGCACAGATGGCAATGCTGCATACAAGTCTCCTTTTGAGATGTTACCTACGCAGGTCGACAAAAAGAGGAACAGTTTCGAGTATTTCAATATAGGCTTCAAGTTAGCAAAGGCAAGAATCGGAGTGTCACCCCTCGAGGATTTCACCTACTATATTCCTCGTATGACAATGATGCCTGACACGGAAGTCAATCTCGTTGCCGAGATTGAACTTGACGGGGAGGAAAACAAGCCAAAGAATATCAAACTCCAGTTTGACAAGGCGGATGGTCTGAAACTAAGCCATACGAATCTCTCCGTACGTACAGGAATGGTTACCCTCACAATATCTTGTACAGGTGAGTTGAAAGAAAAGCGAACGCTCACTGCAGTTACTGACGATGGAGATACTGTAGGAACGTTGTTTATTCTGCCTAATAGCAAGAAACACCAAAGAAATATAAATGTAGTATTTGTAAAGGTGAAAACAAAGTTGGACGGACAAAAAGAAAAAACAGGCACAGTAATTCCTGAATCCATAACTTTGTTCCTCAATGTCCTACATCAAGCCCTTGTAAATGTAGATATTAAAGAGGTAGAAATTGAATGTACGGAGAAGGTATTCGCCGAAAATTTTAGATATTTAAAAGGTATAGAATATGGTATAGATGAAAGTAAGGATCAGTTGCTTCAAGAATATCTAATGAAAAAAATGGTAGCTGCTTTCAAAACAACTTATAAAGGTTACTATACTGTATTCTTTTTTGGTGATAAGTGCTTTACTGATGGGGGACGTTTAAATGGATATGCCTACTCAAACTCCAAGTATGGGGTGTTCTTCGATGGGTATAACTCTGCCACGGTACCCCACGAGATGCTGCATGCAATGGGGTTGCCCCATTCGTTCGACTATCAAGGAGTTCCATTTGCCTACAAATATCACACAACAGATAATATTATGGATTACAGTCACCATTTACCCAATCCAATTGAGCGTACAAGCTTGTTTTACTGGCAATGGGGAATATTAAACAAAAAAATCGAATAAAAGATATGAAACATCTCATTCTAATATTAACAACTGCGCTGTGTTGTACTTGCTGCAATGCACAAAAAGACAAGGAGGCAACAACAATGAAGACAACTGAAAGATTCGATGTACAATATTATAAAAATATAATCAAAGAGCAAAATACCTATGAGAATGCCACATCTGCTCAATATGTTGAGAGGAATGGTACTGAGATCTATGTGTCATTTAACGAGGATGGATATGTCTTACAAGAAATTAAGCCATTTACTTATGAGATGATAGTCAAGAACTATTATAAAAATTGTATTCTCAAATCCAAAGGGAAATTGCTTTGTCATTCAAGTGTCAAAATTGGCATTTGGTGCGAGTATGACAATCAGGGCAACCTTATAAAAGAAACCGATGAGGACAAGAAATTTGAGAAGCTGCGCCTGAAACCTATAAATATCCTGCGCTGGCTTGAGCATGAGGGCTATATAGACAGGAAAACTGGAAAGGGTCAGGAGAAGTTCGTGAAAAAGGGAGACGAGCCTGGCATTAGCATAAGCTTCGGCAAAATAAGTGATGCCAACGCTATATTTGAAAAAGGCTCTGTACTTTGGACGATTACTATAACGAATGGAGGCGGTGATTTAACTTATACATGGAATGCCAAGAATGGAGAACTACTCAGCAAAGAGATATTGCAAGCCATAGAATAAAAGGGTTGAATAAACTAAAAAGGAATTTATGTCTAAAATTATAACTCACGGAGCAACTCTGCATTGTACTCTTGGTGTAAAGAATTCCAAGCTAACAGTGACGAGTCAAACATTCCGTAGGATAGCTGATGCTCTTGTTGGTACAGAAGCTGATAAAGAAGGGATGGTGAATATTCCAAGTTTCAGTATTTGCAAATGTTGTTCCCCGAATCCTCCTTGTATTCCCCAACCACAAGGGTGGCAACAAACAACACTGAAAGACAGCATCAATGGGAAGAAAAAACTGACGGAACAATCATTCTGCATGTGTGCTAAAGGAGGAAGGATATCATTCGTAGACACAGGAAGTAATACTTTTGTAGAAAGTGAATAACACGTTCATAAGATATTGTTTGCCTGTATGCAGACTCTTTCACTTTCCAAAAGTCCTTTTTACTTTCCCCATTTACACAATACTAAAAAAAGCGAGGAGCCAGATGAGGTTCCTCGCTTTATGTAAGTAGGATATTGAATTATCCAAAGTTATCGTACATGATTGCATCCTGATCAACACCGATGCTATCAAGATAATCAGTAACGGTCTTGATGAGCATTGGAGGTCCACAGAGATAATACTCACAATCTTCTGGTGCCTCATGATTCTTAAGATACTCATCACGAATACAGTTAACAGCAAAACCAGTGTAGTACTTCACGCCAGCCTCATCAGCCTTTGGATCCTGTTGGTCGAGAGAGAGGTGGAAGTGGAAGTTAGGATATTCCTTCTCCAATGCCCAGAAGTCCTCAAGGAAGAACGCCTCATTGAGTGAACGCGCACCATAGAAGAAATGCATCTCACGATCGCGAGTATGGAGAGTCTTTGTCATGTGCATAATCTGCGCACGCAAAGGAGCCATACCAGCACCACCACCAATCCAAATCATCTCCTTACCAGAAGTGAAGTTAGGATGGAAGTCACCATAAGGTCCACTCATCATCACCTTATCACCCTCCTTAAGAGAGAAGATGTAAGTAGAGCCAATACCAGTTGGTACGTTCTGGAAACCAACCTGTGGACGTGGCAAGAATGGAGGTGTTGCAATACGAACTGTCAATGTAATGATATCACCCTCAGCAGGATAGTTCGCCATAGAGTAAGCACGAACAGTAGCCTCTGGGTTCTTTCCCTTCAGAGAAAGGAGATTGAACTGCTTCCAAGGACCGAGGTAGTCCTCACCAATATCATTCTTATCGAAGTCCTTATCATAGTCGATGCAGTCGTAAGCAGGGATTGAGATCTGTGCGTAAGAACCAGGAACGAAGTCCATGTGCTCACCTGGAGGCAAGGCAACCTTGAACTCCTTGATAAAACTGGAAACGTTCTTGTTAGAGATAACAGTACACTCCCACTCCTTAACGCCCATGACAGACTCAGGAACCTTAAGTGACATATCACCCTTCACCTTACACTGACATCCGAGACGCCAATGATCTTTAACATCCTTACGGCTGAAGTGAGGACGCTCAGAATCGAGGATCTCACCGCCACCTTCTACTACCTGCAACTTGCACTGGCCGCAGCTACCCTTACCACCACAAGCAGAAGGGAGGAACACACCGTTCTCATTCAGCGTAGACAATACTGAGCTACCCTGATCAACGGTCATCTCCTTATCACCGTTAATTGTTATCTTTACCTTTCCGCTTGGACTGAGATACTTCTTAGACACAAGCAGGAGAATCACCAACACAAGGATGGTGATAAGGAATACCACAATACTTATTGTTATGAATTGTCCCATTGTTTACTTAGATTTTAAGACCTGAGAAGCACATCATTGCCATTGCCATCAGTCCTACTGTAATAAATGTGATGCCAAGACCCTGCAAAGGCTTTGGTACATCAGAATATTCCATCTTCTCACGAATAGCACCCATTGCCACGATAGCCAATGTCCAGCCAAGACCAGAACCTATACCATAGACAAGTGCGTCCCATACAGTACCAATATACTGTGTGCTTGCTGGGTCAAGACCGATACGCTGCTGCATAAAGAGTGAAGCACCCATGATAGCACAGTTAACGGCAATCAGTGGAAGGAAGATACCCAACGCACCATAAAGTGAAGGTGAGAACTTCTCTACTGCCATCTCCACAATCTGTACGATACCAGCAATGACAGCGATAAAGAGAATGAAACTAAGATAAGTAAGGTCAACACCTTCTGCAAGACAGTCTGGTCCAAGAACCTTAGTCAGCAAAAGATAGTTGATTGGTGTAGTAACGAGCAACACGAATGTTACGGCAATACCAAGACCCAATGAAGTCTTCACGCTCTTAGATACCGCAAGGTATGAACACATACCGAGGAAGAACGCAAATATCATATTGTCCACAAAGATGGACCGGAAGAATAAACTAATAAGATGTTCCATAATTACTTCTTGTCTTCTTTATAGAAATATGCACGATGAACCCAAATAACACAACCTAAAAGGATGAGTGCCATTGCTGGCATTGACATCATTCCGTTGTCCATATAACCTGCATCATAGAGGCTTTGTGGGAGAATCTTGAAACCGAGCAATGAGCCACGACCGAAGAACTCACGAATAGCACCTACAACAACGAGAATCAAAGCATAGCCCAGTCCGTTACCAACACCATCGAGGAAACTTGGCCAAGGCTTATTGGTCATAGCGAATGCCTCAAGACGTCCCATAAGGATACAGTTGGTAATAATCAGTCCGACATAGACAGAAAGTTCAACACTTACATCGTATGCTACAGCCTTAAGAACCTGACTAACAATAGTTACCAGAGCTGCAACAACCACCAACTGCACGATAATACGAATACGGTTAGGGATTGTGTTACGAATAAGTGAAATAATAACATTAGAGAATGCCGTAATAATGGTAACGGCAAGTCCCATAACAATCGCCGGCTTCAACTGTGAAGTTACGGCAAGGGCAGAACAGATACCGAGGACCTGAACCAAAATTGGGTTGTCCAAGTTCAGCGGATTACTGAATACCTCTCTATTTTGTTTTGAGAATAAATCCATATTCTTATTGTTCTAAAAGATTAGAATGTTATTTGCTGTTCAGGAATTTAACGTAAGGTTGAAGTCCGCCTTTCTCTGCCTGGAACATCTCAGTTACACCATTACTGGTAAGTGTTGCACCAGTAACACCATCCACCTGTGTAGATGGGTCTTCAACCTTCTTCTCTACAGCAAGTGCAATCTTCTGAGTATTGTCACCAGCAAAGAGGTGCTTACCCTTGAATAAATCCTGCCAAGCCTTATTGTCCTTGATTTCTGCACCGAGACCAGCAGTCTCACTCTCATGGTTGAAGTAAGCACCGAACACAGTTCGCTTATCACCATTGATAGCAATGAAACCATTAATAGGACCCCAAAGACCGTTACCATAAACAGGGATAACATACTTATCCTCACCGTTCACCTTGCAACGGAACAATGCAAGTTTGCCTTCCTTGGCATCCTTACTATTCAACTTAAAGCCAGCATCAACGCCACCCTGCTTTCCAGCCTCAACGACCTGACCGTCTACATTGATAATATCATCTGCAACGATAATCTGCTTCCAAAGCTTAACAGCCTCCTCATTGCTCATATCACGATCCTGATTGAGTGCAAAGAGAATCTGCTTCTGCTGATCAAGCTGTACATTAGCATCCTGCATTGGCTTCAATGCTTGGAAAACGAATGCAAGCAAAAAGGCTACAATCAGCACGAGGATGCCAGAATAGATAATTGTATAAGAATTACTATTTGTTTTCATTTCTTCGTCCTCCTTATTTATTTAGCACGCTTAGCGCGCTTGCTGATGTTTGACTGAACTACACAGTAGTCGATAAGTGGGGCGAACATATTACCAAAGAGGATGGCAAGCATCATACCCTCTGGATAACCTGGGTTCAACACACGGATGATGATAGCCATCGCTCCGATGAAGAATCCATATACCCACTTACCTCTTTCTGTACGTGCTGATGTTACTGGATCGGTTGCCATAAAGACTGCACCAAAGCAGAAACCACCCAAAATAAGGTGCTCATACCACTGAATTGGTGTTGCACCAGTTGACTGGAAGAGAAGTCCCATCACGGTACCACCAAGGAATACGCTCAACATTGTCTTCCAGCTGGCGATGTTTGTCCAAAGAAGGATAACCGCACCAATGGCGATAGCGATTACTGATGTTTCACCAACAGAACCTGGGATAAGACCAATAATCATATCACATACAGAAGTGTTCACAGCTGTTCCCTGCGCAATCTCACCCAATGGGGTTGCCATTGTGAAACCGTCTGGCAAGGTATAGCCGAAACCGAAAATAGAATTCTGTGCCACCCAGATGCTATCACCTGTCATCTTGCTCGGATAAGAGAAGAAGAGGAAGGCACGTGCAGCCAAGGCAACGTTGAAGATATTCATACCAGTACCACCGAAGATCTCCTTCGTAAAGATGACCGCAAAGGCAACAGCAAGCGCGAGTATCCAAAGTGGTGTAGTCACAGGAATAATCAACGGAATCAGAATACCTGACACAAGGTAACCTTCCTGAATCTCCTCACCCTTCCACTGTGCCCAAGCAAACTCAATACCCAGACCGACAATGTAAGACACAAGGATATTTGGCAATAGGGCAAGCATACCATAGAGGAACATTCCCCAGCAGGTAGCATCAGCCAACTTACCAGCTGCCAATGCGTTCTGATAACCGATATTGTACATACCGAAGAGCATAGC
This sequence comes from Prevotella melaninogenica, assembly GCF_003609775.1. Classification (NCBI taxonomy): domain Bacteria; kingdom Pseudomonadati; phylum Bacteroidota; class Bacteroidia; order Bacteroidales; family Prevotellaceae; genus Prevotella; species Prevotella melaninogenica. Next base: position 821,062 of record NZ_AP018050.1, on the reverse strand, counting down.
AGGTACCACTGAGAGTACTACTAAACTCATAATTCGCTTCGAGTCAATAGCGTCATGGATAGAAGTTCCGCTCTTTGATGTCTCGTTAGGAACATAAAGGAACGTCTCGAAACCATCGTAGACACTCTTGAAAGCGTGAAGCTTTCCGCCCTTTTCAAAGCTCGGGCGTATCTTATCGAGATAATTTCTTAAACTCATATTACTTTTATTATAGGGTTCTTAAAGTCCAAAGTTTCTGTTTCTTGAATCATTACCATAGATTGATAAAACCCTGAGAAACTTAATCTGAAACTATAGTTAAAGTTATTGTGGGCTCATAAGACCCCTATGCATTCTCTTTTCTAAGGATATCCAAGCCCTCACGCACAATCTTCTGCAAAGGTAACTTGGAACTGTCAACGAACTCAGCGAGTGCAAAGTCTTCTGGACTTACCTCATAAATACCCAACTGCTCTTGGCTGTCAATATTACCAGAGATAATTGACTTGATGAGGTACTCACTATAGATATCCATTGGTAACACTCTGTCGTACTCGCCACTCATAATCATGTGACGCTCTCCACCTTTGAGACGTGCATCAAGATTGTACGCCTTCTTGCCCTGCAACCAAGTGAAGTAGCTGCGAGAAGTAGAGAAGTCATTGAAACGAGGAAGCATCCAACCGAAGATTTCGTTTACGTCATCACCCTCTGGAATCAATGTTACCTCAGAAGTATGTGCACCAAGCACAGCCTCATCGTTAGCAATAACACCAGTGAGAGGATTACCATTGAGAACACGAACATGACAACCGTCAGCAACGTTGTCTGCAAGAATCTGCTTCAATGGAGTACCTACAAGGGCATCAACATAACCAGTCTGCTTTACCATACTACCAGCAATGGCAACACGACGAGTGAGGTTTACCTTACCAGTGTTGAACAAACGACCGAAGAAGATAACTGCTGTTGGCTCAACAGTCCATACAACTTCGCCCTTATTAACTGGGTCGATGTGATTTACTTGTACACCAACATTACCAGCAGGACAAGGGCCATCGAAAACAGTTACCTCAACATCCTTTGCACCAGTCAACGCCGAAGCCGACTGCTTAGCACCAATACCCAAATAAACCTTTGCAATCTTAGCGAGAGCTGTCAAACCTGTCTGGAAGTCTTTCTCCTGACCATTCAACTCAAACTCGAAGTCACCCTGCAAAGGTTTATCACGAAGTGCAGACACGAAAATTGCCTTTGGTTCTGTGTCTGGACGTGTAGCAACAGCATAAGGTAGCTGGTTGATATAACCAAACAATCCTGCCTGCAGCAATGAAGCCTTGACATCATCAGCGGATAAGCCCGCCACGTCCTTCACGCCGAAGTCAGCATACTCCTGCTGCGCATCGGCAGCAATCTTCACACGCAACACCTTACGTCTTTCTCCGCGCTCAACAGCTGTGACTGTACCACTCACCGGAGAAGCGAAGCTAACTTCAGTGCACCCCTTGTCAACAAACAATGGGTCACCAGCTCGGACATGATCACCTTCACGAACGGTCACCTTAGGCGTCAATCCTGGGAAATCATCTGGAACCAAAGCGTATTCCGTAGGTGATTTCACAGGCAACATCTGCTCCTGCGCGCGTCCTGTAAGGTTAATGTCTAAGCCCTTTCGTAACTTAATTACATTTGCCATAACAATGATAAAGCGATTTTTATATTATTTCATTCTAATCTCTTCCGTCCTGAATAAGCAGTACAAAACATAAAGTAAACCATCCTTTGCTGTGCTGAACGTAGCTTATTTTCTGCAAAAATAATGCAAGCGAGAGCAAAGAAAGGTTACTTTCTATTTGCCAAGCGTAGCTTATTTTCTGCAAAAATAATGCAAGCGAGAGCAAAGAAAGGTTACTTACTATTTGCCAAGCATAGCTTATTTTCTGCAAATGTAGCAAATTTTAAGCAGATTTGGCACATTTAGATATAATAATTTCAGTATAAAATGGTTTTTTTGTAGTTTTGTAGACGCATTGAAGAAACTTAGGACATTTATACGATGGGTTATATGGACCATAGTAGGTCTTTACATAACCACAATCGTACTGCTGCACATACCAGTAGTACAGGGATTTCTTGCTCAAAAAGTAGGCGACATAGCAGGTAACAAATTAGGTACAGAAGTGCGCGTAGGACGCATTGACTTAGGCTTTATCAACCGCTTTGTATTAGACGACATTCTCATCTATGACCAAAGTCACAAGAAGATGTTATCGGCATCACGTGTTGGAGCAAGGGTCGACATCTGGCACCTCCTACGTACAGGAGAAATCAATATCTCCTCTGCACAGATATTTGGTTTACGAGCAGAACTGTACAAAACAAGTAAGGATGCCAAACCAAATTTCCAATTTGCGTTGGACTCATTAGCATCTAAAGACACCACAAGTCACACTCCGTTGCACTTGTCTATCAATAGTCTTGTTATTCGACATGGTAGCATCAAATACGATTGTATGGATGCCCCTACCACACCTAACCGACTGAATTTAGATCATATCAACCTCCATAACATCTCGTCTTACATCATCCTTCACAAGTTGGATGATACGAGTGTATGGGCTGACCTCAGAACATTGTCTTTCAAGGAAGCAACAGGCTTAGAGGTGAAGCAGTTGGCTTTTGACTTAAAAGCCGATCAGCAGCAAGCTACATTGCGTGACTTTATCTTCGATGGTACTAACAGCAAGATAGCTTTAAAAGAGTTACTTACAACCTACAAGTTCAATAACAAGAAGTTGGATTTCAACACTTTTCGTTACACCATCAAGGACTTCAAAGCCACAGTAAAGCCTTCCGATTTCTCCCCTATCCTACCCGAATTAAAGTCACTGACAAACAGCTACACTGCTACAATTAATGCAGAGGGTACAAACCAGTCGGTATTAATAAAACAACTTAACGTTTCAGATCAAACTCTTTCAACCCAAATAAAAGCAAAAGGATGGGTGAAAAACATCCAAAAGAAGCCTATTTGGGACTTCACTTTCAGCCCACTGAAGGTTAGCAAAAACACCTTTCAATCCATCAGCAAAGTTACTCATAAGCCTCTCCCTAAACCATTGAGCAACATTGGCAATATCTACTATAATGGTACCTTTGCCCATAACGCTGGAAAATATACCGCAAAGGGACAGCTGAACACAGATGCTGGTAACGTTCAATTGGCTACTGTTATTCACGGAAAGAATATCCAAGGAACCGTCAACACTACCGATTTAAATCTTGCGAAAGTACTTGACAATAAAGACTTTGGTAAGTTAAGCACTAATATTAAGGTAGAAGGAAATACTGATTTATCTTATATTGTTGCAAAGGGTGACGTTTCTTCCTTCTATTATAAAGGTTATACCTATAAGAACATACACCTTGACGGAACTTATAAAAATGATATTTTCATAGGTAAAGCAGCGATAAACGACCCTAACGGAAAGTTGAACATTGACGGAAATGCTGCCAACGTTATGGCTTTCATACAACACAAGGGGAAACTGTCTACCGACATCTCTATCACTGCCGATGCCGTCAACTTGCAGAAACTTCAGCTAACAGAAGCTTTGGGTAATAGGACTATCTCCTTTACTTCTAAGATAAAAGGACAGGGAGCAAGTTTGAATGATGTCATAGGAAACCTTGATATCAGTAATTTTGCTATGACTGGAGAAGGTCAGAAAATCACACTTAACCAGCTAAGTATCCAAACAAACAACGGACTCTTAGGTAAGTCACTTGATGCAAAGACAGACTTTGGAGAAATACACCTCGTAGGACAATACGAATATGACCAACTCCCACAAACGATAAGACGTGTCTTAAGACATTATATACCAAGTATCTTCCAGCCTAACCCACACTATAATACAGCTACAGGAAAGGCAAACTACTCTTTCACTTTACGTCTACATGACACAAAGTTCATCAATAGTTTGCTGAAGACTGACATCGTGTCTTCACACGCCATCAGACTTGCAGGACTTGTCAATGAACGTCAGAACGAAATCGACTTGCACATCAATGCACCCGACGTGACCTATTCAGGACAGCAGATTAAGAACCTCGTACTGAATCTCAAGAGTGAGCCACAAGGTTTACAGACCCATATTTCTGCCGAACGAAAGGGAGAGAAGGGACCTCATGTAATTATCAATGCACAAGGACTTATTGCTGACAACGCCATAAGTTCTGATATTTCCTTCCGCATACCGGGCACCTCTCCTGTATTTGGAAACGTCAATAGTATTGCTTCGTTCTCACGCCGTCATGGTGACTTAGAGACTCACTTGCATCTCAACCCATCAGAAATCAACTTTGATTCCATTGCGTTGCAAGTGCAGCCTTCTGATATCTCTTATCATCGGAACAATCTCAGCATCGACCACTTTGAGCTTTCTAACCACGACCAGCATATCATTGCTAACGGTCAGACGTCTGGAAATCAAAGCGATTCTATCCTTGTAAGATTCAAGGATATCAACGTTCCATATATTCTTAACCTTGTCAACTTCCACAGTGTTAAGTTTGGAGGAACGGCTTCTGGTACCGCATCTGTCAAATCGTTCTTCCATCATCCACAGCTACAAGCGAAGCTTGAGGTACAAGACTTCCAATTTGAAGAGGGTGATATGGGTACCCTCTATGCGGAAGCAAACTACAATGATAAGGAAGGTAAGATTAATATCGATGCTTACGCTGATGCTGGAGAAGGTTCTCGCACAGATATCAACGGCTATGTAGACATAAAGAAAAGCTACATCAACCTCCCTATCTTTGCCAATAACACCCATCTCTACTTCCTCAAGAGCTTCTGTGGATCCTTTATGGACAAGATTCAAGTACAAGGAAATGGCTGGTGTAAGGTTGTCGGACCACTTAGCGCTATCAATCTTGAAGGTGACATGCAGGTGAACGGAAGCGTATATGTAAAGCCAATAGGTGTTACCTATAAAATGCGTGATGCACGTGTTCAAATCATCCCTAACGAAATTATCTTTGCTAACGACACCATCACTGACCCACAAGGACATATCGGTATCGTTACAGGTGGACTACATCATAAGAATCTTAGCCACCTTACTTACGACATCAACATCCTCGCACGAAACCTCTTAGCTTATAACTTCCCTAAGAAACAAGGTAAGGACTCGTTCTGGGGTGTAGTATATGGAACTGGTAAATGTAATATAAAAGGTGAACCGGGTTCAACAACAATGAACATAGAGATGGAACCTGAAAAGAACACCTATATAACATACGATGCTACTTCTACCAATGATGCAGGTACAAACAACTTTATCCGTTGGATTAACATACCAAAGGACAGTACTGGAGTATTGATTCCTGAAGCAGCCGACACGCTCAGTTTCGCAGCAAGACCTGCCCCTAAGAAAGTTTCAAACGCAGTGAAGTTCAGTGACATACCAAGCGACCTACACATTAACTTCCTCGTACGTACAAATCCAAATCTTACGCTTGGAGTATTGCTTGATGATGCCACTGGCGACAATATCCGACTGAATGGTTCGGGCATGATTCGTGCCACCTATTATAATAAGGGAGCCTTCCATCTCTTTGGAAACTACAACGTGGGCTACGGACAATACAACCTCACTATTCAGAATATTATCAAGAAACAATTTATCTTCCAGCCTGGCTCAACGATTGCCTTCGGTGGCGACCCCTTCAACGCCGCATTGAATCTGAAAGCCAGTTATATCATCAACTCTGTTCCTTTGGGCGACCTCGGATTGGGTAGATCCTTCACTGCCAACAACACAAAGGTAAACTGTCTGCTGAATATTGAAGGAACCCCAGGAGCACCGACCGTTTCTTTCGGTCTCGACCTCCCAACGCTCTCACCAGACGCACAACAGATGATACGCTCTATCCTCAACTCTGAGCAAGAGCTTAACCAGCAAGTACTTTACCTTTTAGCTGTTGGACGTTTCTATCCACAGAGCAACAATAACAATACGGCACGAAACAGTGAATCGCCAAGTCGTGCATCACTTGCTATGCAGAGTCTGCTCTCAGGTACGATTTCACAGCAAATAAACACCGTATTGTCCAACGTTGTGAAAGATAACAACTGGAACTTCGGTGCCAACATTGCCACAGGTAATGAAGGTTTCGACAATGCCGAATACGAAGGAATGCTCTCAGGAAGTATGCTTAACAACCGTCTGCTCTTCAACGGACAGTTTGGTTATCGAGACAATGTAGCCAAGGACAAGTCATCGTTCATAGGCGACTTCGATATCCGTTACCTCCTCTTCCCAAGCGGCAACGTAGCCTTCCGTGTCTATAACCAGACCAACGACCGCTACTTCACACGTAACTCACTGACAACGCAGGGTATAGGTCTGATTCTAAAGAAAGACTTCAACAAAGTGAGTGACATTTTCGGAAGTAGAAAGAAAAAAACAAAAAAACAGAAGCAAAAGCACTAATATACAGAATATTATTCGTAACTTTGCAACCGATTTGGGCGAACTATGCCCATATTACAGATAATATAAAGTCAAACTTTATTAATTAAATTATTTTTTAAACACTTTATGACAAATTTCAAAGACGTCCAGAATGTACAGCCTTTAGCTGACTTCAACTGGGATGAGTTCGAGAACGGCGCACACGCTGAGGCAAGTAAGAACGATCTTACTAAGGCTTATGACGAAACTCTTAACAAGATCCAGGAGCACCAGGTAGTTGAAGGTACTGTTATTTCAGTTGACAAGAAGGAAGTAGTTGTTAACATCGGCTACAAGAGCGATGGTATCATCCCTGCTTCTGAATTCCGTTACAACCCAGAGCTCAAGGCTGGTGACAAGGTAGAGGTTTATGTTGAGAACCAGGAGGACAAGCGTGGTCAGCTCGTTCTTTCTCACAAGAAGGCTCGCCTCCAGAAGAGTTGGGAGAATATCAACAAGGCACTGGAGAACGACGAGGTTATCCAGGGTTACATCAAGAGCCGCACTAAGGGTGGTATGATTGTTGACGTATTCGGTATCGAGGCATTCCTTCCTGGCAGCCAGATTGACGTTCATCCTATACGCGACTACGACGTATTCGTTGGTAAGACAATGGAGTTCAAGGTTGTTAAGATTAACCAGGAGTTCCGTAACGTAGTCGTTTCACACAAGGCACTCATCGAGGCTGAGCTCGAGGCACAGCGTAAGGAGATTATCTCTCACCTTGAGAAGGGTCAGATCCTCGAGGGTACTGTTAAGAACATCACATCTTACGGTGTATTCGTTGACCTCGGTGGTGTTGACGGACTCGTACATATCACTGACCTCTCTTGGGGCCGCGTAAGCGATCCACACGAGGTTGTTACTCTCGACCAGAAGATCAACGTTGTTATCCTCGACTTCGATGAGGAGAAGAAGCGTATCGCTCTCGGTCTCAAGCAGCTCACTCAGCACCCTTGGGATTCTTTGGATCCTAACCTCAAGGTTGGTGACCACGTTAAGGGTAAGGTAGTTGTTATGGCTGACTACGGTGCATTCGTAGAGATTCAGCCAGGCGTAGAGGGCTTGATCCACGTTTCAGAGATGAGCTGGAGCCAGCACTTGCGTTCTGCACAGGAGTTCATGAAGGTTGGTGACGAGGTTGAGGCAGTTATCCTCACACTCGACCGCGACGAACGTAAGATGTCTCTCGGTATCAAGCAGCTCAAGGAAGACCCATGGGAGGCTATTGAGGTTAAGTATCCAGTAGGCTCTAAGCACACTGCAAAGGTTCGCAACTTCACTAACTTCGGTATCTTCGTAGAGCTCGAGGAGGGTGTTGACGGTCTTATCCACATCAGCGACCTCTCTTGGACCAAGAAGGTTAAGCATCCATCTGAGTTCACTTCACAGGGTGCAGAGATTGAGGTTGTAGTTCTCGAAATCGACAAGGAGAATCGTCGCTTGAGCCTCGGTCACAAGCAGCTCGAGTCTAATCCTTGGGATGAGTACGAGGCAATCTACACTCCAGGTTCAATCCACGAGGGTAAGATTACCGAGTCTATGGACAAGGGTGCTGTTATCACGCTCAGCGAGGGTGGTGAGGGCTTCGCTACTCCAAAGCACCTTGTTAAGCAGGACGGCACACAGGCACAGCTTGGTGAGGTTCTCCCATTCATGGTAATTGAGTTCGTTAAGGACACTAAGCGTATCATCCTTTCTCACTCTCGTACATTCGAGGAGGTTAAGGAAGAGCCACGTCGCCAGCGTCCAGCAGCTCAGAGCAAGCCAAAGAATGATGCAGCTGCTATCAACAACGTTGCTGCTGGTACATCTCTCGGTGACCTCGGTGTTCTCGCTGACTTGAAGAAGAAGATGGAGGGTGGCAAGTAATTTGCGCACTAAAATCTAACATAAATAAAAAGAGTATCAAGTTTTCTTGGTACTCTTTTTTTATTCTCTTAGCTCTTTGTTGATCAGAACACCTATTCATATATAGGACTATCGTAATTGCATATCGGCTGTGCACTACAACGGAGCCTTATCTTTACCAATCTTGTTTTTATGTGAAACGAAAAGAATGTACGCTCACAAACACCAGCCCACTCCTTAATAGTTAATCAAGAAACTGCTTGAAACTTTCCATTAAATTTAGTATCTTTGCAAAAAAAAACGAAATGCAGGAAAATAACAATCAAACTTTATGGCAGATAATTAAGAGTTATTTCAATGTCTTACCTTACAAAGACGGCGAAAAATATGTTATCAAACAAATAACTAATGGTATCAACTTTCAAGGTTCTAATCTCTGGATACTTATCTTTGCCGTATTTATTGCATCCTTAGGCTTAAATGTCAATTCAACGGCAGTAATTATTGGTGCTATGCTCATCTCTCCACTGATGGGACCAATCATCGGTATGGGATTAGCTCTTGGAATTGCTGATTTGGACTTGTTCAAACAGTCCATAAAAAACTATTTGATAAGTACATTCATTAGCGTTGTTACTGCAACAATCTACTTTACACTTTCACCTATCACGGATGCTCAATCCGAACTCTTAGCGCGCACATCGCCTACCCTTTATGACGTATTGATAGCTCTTTTTGGTGGTGCTGCTGGCTTCTTAGCTATGTCAACAAAAGGAAAAAACAACGTAATACCTGGTGTTGCTATTGCTACAGCATTGATGCCACCACTTTGTACAGCAGGCTATGGACTTGCTGTGCAAAACACGTCCTACTTCCTTGGGGCATTTTACCTATACTTCATCAATACTGTTTTCATTGCTTTTACAACCTGTCTTGGTGTACGCTTTCTGCATTTTCATAGAAAGCAGTTTATCAATCTTGAAAAAATGAGACGAGTAAATTATTACATCGTTAGCATTATTATTATCACAATTATCCCTGCAAGCTACATGACATGGAACATCATTAAGCAAAGTGTATTTAAAAATAACATAGAGAATTTCATTACAAAGGAACTTAATTATAGCGGAACAAACATTCTCTCACACCAATACGACCTAAAAACCAAGACCCTCCATGTGGTAGCGGTGGGCAATCCGATTTCAACTGATTCGATAGCTAAAGCACAAAAAGCGATGACTAATTATCAGCTTGATGGCTACGCACTAAAGGTGATACAAGGATCTAACTCTGATAGCTTATTACTCCTACAGCACAAGAATAAAGGTCAGTTGATGGTAGGAGAAAAAAATACGGCTGAATGGCAAGAACTTGCATATAGAAATGATGTATTACAGAAGCAGCTAAACTCTTACACGCATTATCCTGTACTTGCTAACGACATGCGAGAAGAACTTAAAGTCGTATGCCCCTCAGCAAAGAGTATCATACTTTCAAAAGCATCTGAGTCTTTCGTTGATTCTGCTTCAATAAAAAATCATATCGTGGCTATAGTCAAAACAAACAAGACACTTGCCAAAGACAACAGAAAACAGCTTTATGACTGGCTGAAAGTGAAAGTCAAATCTGACAGCCTTGAATTAATTATTTTACCATAATAATAGTACAATACAAAAGTAAGAAGTACCAAACCATCACGGGTTTGGTATTTTTTTATACTTACATACATAAACAAAAACTCTAAAATTGAATGTAGAAGATAGTTATATAGACTTGACTTTTTTTAAAAAAATCGTATTGCCATCAAGTAAACATTGTATTTTAAAAGGCGCTGATACTGATTTTCATTAATATATAAAATATTATCACAATGCCCATGAAAAATGTTATTCTTTGTAAAACTACCACACAATTCTCGCATCAATATTGCTAATATCAAATTTATTTATTATATTTACAACGATATTATATTTTTAAACTAATTAAAACAGATCTACGACTATGTCGAAAATTGGAAGCATTTTATTAGGAGTAGCAGCTGGAACAGTTGCAGGTATAGGTGTACTTTTTGTACTTGACAAGGATAAAACCTTATGTAAAAAGAATTATATAGGCGATAAAGTTGATGAACTAAAAGACCAAATAGATAGTCTTACAAGAAAAATGCGTGATAAATCAATGGAGTTAAAAGGCACTTTAGAAGAAAAGGTTGACAATCTTTTATCAGATTCAGACAGTAAACCTGAAGACCTTGTTAAGCTATTAGAAAAGAAATTAGCATCATTGAAAGAAAAAGTTAAGAAATAACTTAGCTGATTAGTAACCCTTAAAATCAAATTATCTTACTTCAATCTCTTGTAGCAAGACAGATGACCCTGCAGACAATGACATCTTTGCAGGAACATACAAAGGAAGAATCACTTATTCTGGTGATAAAATAAAGAAAAGTGCCGATAATGGTTCTATAACCGTCATTAAAGCAGCTGGTAGTTACTATTTTAGATTTTCAGATGGAATCCCTGATCTTAAAGGTGTAACCTTTAAAAAGGAAGGTGACCATACTTTAGTAAATATTGACTTGAAAGAAGGCGTAAAAATAATTAGAATCAATGCTTCATCATTGAATATTCTATACACTAAAGATGGGAAAATATGGACTGCTAACGGAAAGAGATAGTAGAGAAAAAACATAAGAGTAAAGCCCCGAAATGTATGACATTTCGGGGCTTTACATTTATTAGATAGAGAGATTTAGAAATAAAAAGTTGACATTAAACCCATTTCTGCTATTAGACTACAATATGTATATTATTTAACTATAGTAGTGTTTCCTACCATCTTTTATTTTCCTATCAGTTTCTTGTCTGTCTTTATAACTTGTCATAGTCTGATGCTACGCCTGCGCTACAAAGCCAAACATCTATTCAATGATAAAACAATATATATTTAGGTTCTAATGACTTGTTTGGGTTAAAACACCCACTTTAGTGTCCTTATTTTTTCTTTCCAAACACAATATTTAATAAGAATAAAATCACAACAGCACCTATGGCACCTGTGATGATAGAACCAATCCACCCGTCACCAAGTGAAATATGAAGCACACTTCCTAAAAGCCAAGATCCTACGCCACTTCCAAGAATACCAACAATGATATTCCCAAAAAGTCCTAAACCGCTACCTTTATAGATAAGTCCACCTAACCATCCTGCAATGGCTCCAATAATAAGTGATGCAATAATGCCCATAAGCTTTAAATTTAATGTATAACACAAAGGTAAGAAATTTTACCTAAAAATGCAAACAAAAGCAAGATTACTTCCATTATACCACAAGCGTATAAAATTTCTTACAAGGTTACTACCTAAATCATGCTTGCCAAATTATCACTTTGGAGATAACAACATAGAGTAAACACGCATTAGATAAACGCTATATTGAGTTTCGCATAGTAAATCATAGAAGAAAGGTCATAGATAGTTCTGCGTAAATTCCATTATTAAAAAGACTCAACAACTTATCTTAAAGCACGCAACAGCCTTTGAAAAAACATTACAAAACAAACAGACTATCTCACTTTAAAAGAAAGGAAAATTCATCCTTTCAGCATCTTTACAACAATCTGTTTATCAGGTTATTACAAAGTAGCATTTCAAAAGGTGCTCTTTAAGCCTTCAAAAGGGCATCTATTGAAGCCTTAAAGAGCATCTTTTACCATGCTATTGGGCGTCTTTTAGAAACCAATTAAGCATCAATTAAAAAACACGAGGTAAAGAAAATAAACAAAGTAGGCAAAGAAACAAAACTTGCCAACGACATCGTACTTCCCTGAACTGTCCGAAGACAACTCAACGCTGTACGTGCGTTGGCAAGGTTATATCTACTTAACCTGCAACTTTAAGAAGGAAAGTTTCTTAAAGAGAGGAATGAGAATGCAAGTTACTCAAAAGTACCTATGTAATATCCATCATTACTTGTTGTAGGATTTACAATGAGCTTGCTCTTGCTAAATTCCAACGAGTATGCCCAGGTTTCGTCAACTGGAGAAGCACTTGATGACCAATAAAATCCTTTCTCTCCAATTCTTGACAAATAACCTTCACTATATTTACCCAAAGCAGGTAAAAAGAAGTATCTACTTGCAAAATAGCCTACAGGTGCACCTTGAGTAGGAGTCACTTCAATTCTTGCATAATCATCGCGCATATCCAGATAGCTTGGACCTTGATCAGAATTGAACGATGTTATCAATTTGATATATGCTTTATTGCGGAGCCATATACCACCCTTATATAAGTGTCCCATTGCTGTCCACAGTTTATCATCATCCCAACGTGGATCACCATTCTTTACATACCATCCCAGCTCATTAGCATTAGGCAAATCCTTACAAGAAGAATTCATAGCATCCTCACGGCCGAAGCCTCCAGTCCTATGAAAGTAGCTATCACTACCAAAAGTTGGGTAATTTGGATTGCTTTTGGTTGCAAGCACAGGCTGCCAAGGATTGGCAGAATTCCACTCATGGCCATTCCAATAATTCTTCTGTGCATCCCACATATAGTACTTTCTACCATCGTAATCAGTTACATTGAGGTTAGCCTCCATATCATAATAGTCGTTCTTCTCATATTTGAACGAATCATACGTCTTAGTAATAGCACCCTCAACGTTTGTAACATAGTCCTTGATCCAATAACGAACGGTCAAGGCGTGTGTACCTGGACGGATAACAACATAGGCACCATTGGTTTTTACATCTGCTGCGCTGGTATTCATAGAGAAACCATTTGCATAAGAACCGCTACCCTTTGTTGTCATTGTAATAGTCTTACCGCTACCCGTACCTGTCAACTCACCTGTTGTTGTGTCAAGTGTGTAAGTACCAGTAAGGTCATTGTCAGATGTCACTTCAATCTTTGTCAGCTGACAATTCTTTACTGCTGTATTGTTTGTAAAAGGCTGGAACACGAGAATAGCAGCCTGATGGTCGAGACGGAAATTAAATACGCCGTTACCACCTGTTGCATCTGCTGTACCACAGTCACCTGCCTCACCAATATGAAGAGTACTGTTAGGCTGTGCCTGAGTCTGTGTGCCAGAGATAGTTACATTGTTGTTAAGACCATTCTTACCAGGGTAGTACACCTTATAAGTAGTGCTATTTGTGTACTTACCAGGAACCATGAACTTAAAGCTGGCTGTCTTCTCTGTTGGAGCATTGCTACTCTTGTTCCAAGTTCCGTTATCATCCTTTACGTAGATATGATCACCAGCCTCCCAGAAGAAAGCACCATCATCATAGTTGAGTGAAGTACGAGTTTCAGCAGCACCTGTCACGAATGAAGTAAGGTTGCTGTTGTTTTCAGTGTTTGTATCTACATTGCTCTGTGCTACATCTTCGTTAGAACAAGATGTAAAAGCCATTACGATGCCACACAATGCTACCAAAGATAGCAGGCGCACCTTAAAAGTATGTTTTCTCATTATTAATATAGTCTTTTTAAACTAATTACTTAATTATATTAAAACTCTCATTTGATTAATCTTCCCACAATGAAGTATGTCCATTGCTTGACAAAGCCTCGTCACCAACCTCAAACCACTCAAGTGCTTCTTTTGCATTATTAGCAGTAGGGCCTTTCTTACGACGGCCTGGATTGTGCTGACTATGGTATGACGCATCTAACAAAAGACTCTCACTGTTAACACTCATAATCTCTGTCTGAGGCTTCTGATATCCCAATTTAATCTTATTCTGTTTCATAACTTATGATATAAAATGCTATTTTGAATACTATTTTAAATGATATACATTTATAAATTTAGGATGACAATATTTACACCCTTGTTCGAAAGTATGCGTATTAAGGTGATAGAAAACTGGTATTTTATCCTATTTCTGTTATCCTAATTGAAGAACTCAATGCAGTATCACACTGCTTCTTTTACCTTATTATATATTAGGTTTTTGTTAGTCCTTAATTATGTTTATCCTTAAACTACATCCTTTAGTAATTAATTTGAAATTTTTCGGCTGCAAAATTACTGAAATAATTTCAATCACGCAAGATTTTAAATTAAAACAACACTTTCTTTTTTGTTTTTTTCAACACCTTTGCATATAAGTTAATTCTATAGAGAAGACCAATAAACATTTATAGCCATTTAAGCAATAGGAGTTTTATATCAAAAGAACAACAGACTCATCTATCGACTTGTTTCTTTGTCATTTGAAATAAAAATCGTACCTTTGCAGCCAAATTATTATATAATAAGGTATTAGAAAAAGATGATTACACTTTCAAACCTTGCTATCCAATTCGGCAAGAGAGTTCTATACAAGGACGTTAACTTAAAGTTTACACCAGGTAATATTTACGGAGTCATTGGTGCTAATGGCGCTGGTAAATCAACCTTGCTTCGTGCCATTTCTGGCGACTTGGAGCCAAATAAAGGAACAGTAGAGTTAGGACCAGGCGAGCGTCTATCAGTACTGGAACAGGACCACTTCAAATATGATGAGTATAAAGTAATGGACACTGTCCTCATGGGACATGAGTCTCTTTGGCAGAACATGAAAGAACGTGAGGAACTTTACGCTAAGCCAGAGATGACAGAAGAGGATGGTAATCGTGCTGCCGACTTAGAGTTGAAGTTTGCTGAGATGAACGGATGGGAGGCTGAAAGCAATGCTGCACAGCTTCTTCAGAACCTCGGCGTTAAGGAGGATTTGCATGAGAAGCAGATGTCACAGCTCTCAAATACTGAGAAGGTGCGTGTGATGTTGGCGAAGGCTCTCTTTGGTAAGCCTGAGAACTTGTTGCTTGATGAGCCTACCAACGACCTTGACCTTGAAACCGTTGAATGGTTAGAGGATTACCTTGGTGAGATTGACGAGCATCAGACAGTATTGGTTGTATCGCACGACCGTCACTTCCTTGACTCTGTCAGCACACAGACGATTGATATCGACTTCGGTAAGGTAACAGTCTTTGCGGGTAACTACTCATTCTGGTATGAGAGTTCACAGTTGGCTTTACGTCAGGCTCAAAACCAGAAGATGAAGGCTGAGGAGAAGAAGAAACAGTTGGAGGAGTTCATCCGCCGATTCTCTGCCAATGTGGCTAAGAGTAAGCAGACAACATCACGTAAGAAGATGTTGGAGCGTTTGAACGTAGAGGAGATTCGTCCATCAAGCCGTAAATATCCAGGTATCATCTTCTCTATGGAGCGCGAACCTGGTAATCAGATCCTTGAGGTTGAGAACTTGAAGGCTGTTGATGAGGACGGAACAGTACTCTTCGATAATGTGAACTTCAATATTGAGAAGGGACAGAAGGTAGTCTTCCTCTCTCGTAACTCAAAGGCTATGACTGCGCTCTTCGAGATTATCAATGGTAATCGAGAGCCTGATGCTGGTACATATAATTGGGGTGTGACAATCACTACGGCTTATCTCCCATTGGATAATACCGAGTTCTTCGATTGTGATTTGAACCTCGTTGACTGGTTGTCACAGTTCGGACCAGGTAATGAAGTGGCTATGAAGGGCTTCTTGGGTCGTATGTTGTTCAAGCAGGAAGAGGTTGAGAAGAAGGTGAATGTACTCTCTGGAGGTGAGAAGATGCGTTGTATGATTGCACGTATGCAGCTTCAGAATGCCAACTGTTTGATTCTTGATACGCCTACTAACCACCTTGACTTGGAGAGTATTCAAGCATTCAATAACAACCTGATTGGCTTCAAGGGTAATATCCTCTTTAGTTCACATGACCATGAGTTTATTAACACTGTGGCTGATCGTATCATTGAGTTGACTCCAAAGGGTACCATCGACAAGCTCATGAGCTACGATGACTATATCCATGATGAGCAGATTAAGGAGCAAAAGGCAGGAATGTACTAAGATTGTCAAAACATGGCATACTATTTGCAAGTGTATGTCATGACAAATAGTGCAATAAAATTATGAGTAAGAAAGAGAAAAATATAAAGATTGAAGGCGAAGAGCTGGAGTTGAATAACGAAGAAACAACCCAGAACGAGACTGAAACACAGGCGGAAGATGCTAACGGAGAGGAGACTCCTGCAGAGGAAGAACTCAACCCATTGGTAGCTGCACAGAACGAAGCTGAGCAGTGGAAGGACAAGTATATCCGTTTGGTTGCCGAATTTGAGAACTACAAGAAGCGTACACTGAAGGAGAAGTCAGAGCTGATTCTCAACGGAAGTGAGAAGACTGTAGCTGCTATTCTGCCTATCCTTGACGACTTTGAGCGTGCTACTGCCGATAAGACAGAGGACCCACAGGCGATTAAAGAAGGCTTTGAACTTATCTATAAGAAGTTTTTGAAGGCCTTGGAGACACTCGGTGTTAACAAGATTGAGACCGAGAATGCCGACTTCAATGTTGATTACCATGAGGCAATCGCAATGGTTCCCGGCATGGGCGATGACAAGAAGGGCAAGGTTATCGACTGTGTACAGACAGGCTATACACTCAATGATAAGGTTATTCGTCACGCAAAGGTAGCAGTAGGACAATAGTAAGATGGCAAAAAGAGATTACTATGAGGTACTCGGAGTAAGTAAAGGTGCCTCTGAAGACGAGATAAAGAAAGCATACAGAAAACTTGCTATCAAGTATCATCCTGACCGTAATCCAGATGATCCTGAGGCTGAAGCAAAGTTTAAAGAGGCTGCCGAAGCTTATGATGTACTGCACGATCCACAGAAACGCCAACAGTATGACCAGTTTGGTTTCGATGCTCCTGGCGGTGGCTTTGGTGGTGGTAGTCCATTCGGTTCAGCTGGTGGTTTCTCTATGGACGATATCTTCTCTATGTTTGGCGATGTATTCGGTGGACGTGGCGGAGGTTTCGGCGGATTCGGAGGTGGCGGACATCAAGCCCCAAAGTACCGTGGAACAGACCTTCGTTTAAAGGTTCGTCTATCATTACAAGAGGTTGCTACGGGCGTTACCAAGAAGTTCAAGGTGCGCAAGGACGTAACTTGTGAACATTGTCATGGCTCTGGTGCTGAGGAGGGTAGCGGAACAGAGACCTGTCAGAACTGTCATGGTTCGGGCGTTGAAATCCGTACACAGCAGAGTATCTTCGGTATGATGCAGACCCAGACTACCTGTCATGTATGTAATGGTGAGGGAACTATCATTAAAAACAAGTGTACCCACTGCCATGGCGAAGGCGTTGTAAAGGGCGAGGAAGTAGTTGAAATCAATATCCCAGCAGGTGTAGCTGAAGGTATGGTAGTCAATGTTCCGGGCAAGGGTAATGCTGGTAGACACAATGGTGTGGCTGGTAATATCCAAGTATATATCGAGGAGGAAACCAATGACACCTTCATTCGTGACGGTCAGAACATCATCTATAACCTCCTACTCGACTTCCCAACAGCAACTTTAGGTGGTCAGGTTGACATCCCAACCATCGATGGCAGCAATGTGAAGATTAAGATTGAACCAGGAACACAGCCTGGCAAGACACTCCGCCTACGTGGTAAGGGTCTTCCTGCAGTACAAGGTTATGGCAGCGGTACTGGTGATTTGGTGGTTCACATCAGTATTTATGTTCCAAAGGAACTGAATAAGGAAGAGAAGAAGATGATTGAAGAATTACGCCAAAGCGAGAACTTCCGTGGTGACAACAACACCAAACGCTCTATCTTTGAGAACTTTAAGAAACTCTTCAGTTAAGCAAGTTGACGAGTTTGACGAGTTGACAAGTAAACAAGTTGACAAGTAAACAAGTTGACGAGTAAACAAGTTGACGAGTAAACGAGTTTTTTAATTAGCAATGAGTTTACAAACAAAATTGAAATAATGATTATATGCCCCATTAGACTTCTTTGGCTAATGGGGCTAAATCATTTCCCTACATTCCATCATCACCCAACACCCAACACCCAACACCCAACACCCATGAACTACCAAGAAACCGTAGAATATCTATTCAACAGCACACCCGTCTTTGAACACGTCGGAGCATCTGCTTATAAAGAAGGACTCGAGACAACAAAGGCTTTGGACGAGCACTTCGGTCATCCACATACTCACTTTCTTTCTATCCATGTTGCAGGAACCAACGGAAAAGGTTCGTGCTCACACACGTTGGCTGCTATCCTCCAAGCGGAAGGATATAAGGTCGGACTCTATACCAGTCCTCACCTCGTTGACTTCCGCGAGCGTATCAAAGTCAATGGAGAAATGATTTCTGAGCAGGAGGTTATAGACTTTATCGAACAGGAACGCAACTTCTTTGAGCCACTGCACCCTTCTTTCTTTGAACTCACAACAGCCTTAGCTTTCAAGTATTTTGCTGAACAAAAGGTAGACATCGCCATCATCGAAGTAGGCTTAGGTGGTAGACTTGATTGTACGAACATCATCACCCCTATCCTATCGATTATCACCAATATATCACTCGATCACACCCAGTTCCTCGGCAACACACTCGCAGCTATCGCAGCAGAGAAAGCTGGCATTATCAAACATCGTGTACCGGTCGTTATTGGTGAGTCTGTCCCTGAAACACAGATTGTTTTCAAGGCAAAAGCACAGAAAGAGGATGCGCTCATTGTCTTTGCAGAAGACATCCCCGCAGTGCTTTCGTCTCGCCTTAACCCCGATGGTGGTATCGCTTATCAAACTCGTTTCTTCGGTGATATTGTTGGCGAATTGGGTGGTAGCTACCAAGAGAAAAACGCTAACACAGTCTTAACAGCCGTCATGCAACTGTATAATAAAGGTGTCGTCAAGAACGCAGAGAGTATTGCTAAAGGCTTTGCCAATGTTTGCGAACTGACAGGACTGATGGGTAGATGGCAGAAACTACAAGCAACCCCATTGGTCATTTGCGACACAGGTCACAATGCTGGCGGATGGACTTACCTCTCTCAACAAATCAAACGTCAACAATGTAAGCAGAAGCGCATTGTCTTTGGTATGGTGGATGATAAAGACCTACATACTGTTATGTCCATGCTCCCCGATGATGTCATTTACTATTGGACACAACCAAGTACACATCGTGCCTTCCCCGCAGAGAAAGTTGCCGCAACAGCCGACGATTACGACCTACACGGAAAGGTCTACCCAACCGTCCTTGAAGCCTACCAAGCTGCCCTTCAAGATGCTGACGAACAAGATTTTATCTTCATTGGCGGCTCCAGCTATGTGGTTGCCGACTTGCTGACAAGCTTACAAAAGATGTAGTATAACCATCATTATCTACTAAGCTTATATTACTACATAAGTTTAATTTTCGTTTGCTGTCACTTTTAACATTTCATATAATAAACTTATAATCAAATTATTACGAGTATAGAAGTGGTGACAGGAGTGACAGCAAAGTTGATTTTCATAATTTCACGACCATCTCTCAACAATAACTATCTTGAAGAAGAAGCAAAATGCTACATAAACTTTTTATAGAAAAACATTTATAATAAATTTTATTTATCTTTGCATTTGAACTTCCGTAAATCAAATATATTATTTATATAAAAGTACTAATATGAAACAAATTTACATCTTATTAATAGCCCTACTCATGGGCTTATCGGCTAATGCCGAGGAGTCTGGTACTTGTGGACCTAATCTAAGATGGCACCTTACTGATAATGGTGTTTTGACCATTTCAGGAAAAGGGAAAATGTATGATTATTCATTCGACAACAGAGCACCATGGGGCAGATATGATATTAAACGAATTATAATAGGTAATGGTATTACCACGATTGGCGGCCGTGCTTTCGCAGGTTGTAGCGCGCTAACTTCTGTAACCATTTCAAATAGTGTTACGACAATTGGAGAGGCTGCTTTCGCTGGATGTATTTATAACCATAGAACAACCAAAACTAATCAGAAATATCCGAGTGTAAATCTTTAATTACCAGCATATTCTAAAATTTAACACTTTTCGGTTGCCATTTGTCGCTTCCCAAATTTCCACATATTTTTGAGACGTATTTCTGACGTGGAGAATTTGCGGGGCTTGTTTTTTGTCACACCGTGCAGACAGTTGACAAGGGTTTACAACCGTTTACGACAAGCGACAATAACCGCCCCGATATGCGGAAACAGTCACACTGTGTAGAAAAGCGACAATGGTTGACTTCCGTTCACATCCGTTTACCATTTCAGAGATATAGGATTGAAGAAATGAACCATTAAACGATAAAACGGTATGAAAGCAACCAGAAAATGCAGTTTTTGCGGCAAGTCCTTTGTAACCCGAAGCGGTATGCAAAGATATTGCAGTGAGGCTTGTCAGGCAGAAGCCAAACGAGCCAGAGTGATGCAGAAGAACAACCTCTTCAAAGTCGCCCAACCCTTGATGGAGATACAGCATCAGGAGTATCTCACCTTTTCCAAAGCAGCCATCCTCATGGGCTGTTCCCGACAGTACATTTACAAACTTGTAGCCATCGGCAAGCTGAAAGCCTCACGCATCAGCAACCGCATGGCATTCATCCGCAGAGCCGACATCGAGCAGATGTTGGAGGGCAATCCCTATCACCGCATCCTGCCCGGCAACACCTCCACACCAAGGAAATCATCTTCATCTTCCTTACCTGCCAAAAGAGAAAAAAGGGAAAAGGAAAGCGAAGAAGTGTTGGACTTCTATTCGGGCGAGGAGGTGATGTCCCTTTTTAAGGTAAAGCAGTCATGGCTTTACACTTCCGCCAAGCGTAACCATATCCCCATCTGCCGTATCGCAGGAAAGAACTATTACAGCAAGAAGCATATTGACGAGTTTTTCGGTGTGGCAGTTGATATTAGCGAAATTACCGACTGGCTACTGACCGAGGAGGTGGAGGAACTGTTCGGCATGAAGCCGACCGCACTCCGTGCCTACACCTATCGCCATAAGATACCCACTAAAAGAGAGTACGGGCGTACCTATTACTCCAAATCACATTTGAACGAACTCCGCAGAACTGACCTTGTGAACGATGAACGCTACTATACCGTTGAGCAGGTGCAGCAAATCTATGGTCTTTCGTCAGCCAACATCTGCCATATCGTCAAGGTGAAGCACATCGAAAAGATAAAGGTGGGTGTGAAAAACCTGCTTTTGCGCTCAGATGTGGAGCGTGTCATGGCTGAAAGGAACAAATAACCGTGAAAAATCGGGATTATCGAAAATTATTTCAAAATGATGTATCGTGGAGGTATTCACGGATATTTCACGTTGTTCCTTTGCCATCGGAAACATGGATACAACTCCAAAATGTATACAACCAATTAAAACATAATTATTATGAGTAAATGCAAAACAGTTACCTTGCGTAAGCGCAAGATTAAGAACGGGACACAGTATTCACTATGCCTTGACTACTATCCCGGCTACCGTGACAATGTCACCATGAGAGTGATTACACGTGAAGCCTTAGGAATTTACATCTTCGCCAAACCTGCAAACCAGCAGGAACGGGACTTCAACGCACGCATGATGAAGAAAGCGGTCATCCTGCGCAACCAGCGCTACGAAGCCATTTTCAATGAAAACAACGGCTTTTTTGACAAGACCAAGATGAAGGGCGATTTCCTTGCCTATTTCAAAGGACTGGCTGACCGCAAGAATATCAAGTGGCAGCACGTATACAAGCATTTCCAGCGGTTCGTGAACGGCAAATGCACCTTTGAGGAGGTGGATGTGGATTTGTGCCGCAAGTTCATGGAATACCTGCTTGATGCACCCCAATCCATCCACACCAACCAAAAGCTGCACATCAACTCCGCAGCAGGCTATTGGTCAACTTTCCGTGCCGTGCTGCACACCGCTTACCGTGACAGGAAGATAAAGGAGAACCCAAACGGCTTCTTAGACCGCATCGAGTGCATTCCCACCATCAGGGAGCATTTGAGCCAAGAGGAACTGATACGGCTTGCCGAAACACCCTGTGAGGAGGAGGTCTTGAAAAAAGCTTTTCTTTTCGCCTGTCTTACGGGACTGAGAAAGAGCGACATCAGACAGCTCACGTGGCAGCAGATACAACCATACACCAACGGCAGGATGTTCGTTACCACCCGTATGCAGAAAACCAAAGAAATAGTGCATAACCCCATCAGTGATGAAGCCTATGGACTGCTGGGAGAACGGGGCGAGGGACTTATCTTTGAGGATTTCAAGGACAAGATGCTGCAAGGACCACTCCAACGGTGGCTCACGGCAGCAGGGATAACCAAGAAAATCACCTTTCACTGTACCCGCCACAGCTTCGGAAGCCTGCACGTGGAAATGGGAACGGACATGGCTGTCATCCAAGCCTATCTCGGACATAAGAACATTACCACCACACAAATCTATTCCAAGATAGCAGCGCAGCAGATGTGTCAGGTGGTGGACAAGATAACCTTGAAGCGCAAGGAGGCATAAATGTCTCACATTGACAGGTATTCAGAGGGGCGGTTATGGCTACAAGGCTATAATCGCCCCTCTATGTTTTTGGCTTGATGCCACCATTTATAAGCCCCTCAGAGTATGAAACAGAGTATGATATGATGACATTTCGTGAAATACATTGAAAAAGACCGTTCTAACCGCAAATAACGGGCAGTAATTGGGAAAAATAGCATTAACTTTGCACAAAATAATACAGGAACATTCAATCTCTCAACGAAATATGGAATCATCAATCAAGGACAAATACATCATCTTGGGCTTTGTCGGCTTCGCCATCGTCCTAATATCTTCCATTGCCACGCTGGTAATAGCGGACAGCTTCAACCAAGACAACTTTGTCAGGTGGATAGTATTCGTATGCTGTAACCTGTTGGGATGGTTGCTCTATCTCTCCTTTCAGACACTTATCTTTGATACATACGAAATCTACAAAATCAAGTTCGGCAAGAAAGAAACGATTGCCGAAGCCATAGAGGTGCAGGAAGAACTGTCACAAAATACACTTGAAGAAGCCACATCTGTGCCTGGACCTACATCAGTCCCTGAGCCTGTACCCGAATCATCCCCGACAAAAGAAGAGACACTTATCCAAACACAACCGATAGAGCTTACTATCGCCCCGGATCTTCACGAAAAGAACCGTGCCAATTACGCAAGCAGAGAGCAACGGGAAAAGGAAGAGCGCATCCGCATGGTCATGGAGTATTGCCATTATTACCTGCCTCGCATTGCCGACCAAGAAACCGTGAACCACATCTGTACTGAGGTGGACAAATGGATGAATCTTAACACTTATACCCCGAAGCCCATACAAAGACCGTTTACCAAAGACATCAACAACATTCCACTCCGTCACTTCGTATGGAATATCTCTGAGCGTTTCCTGTACAAGAGATACTACAATGGGGATAACCGTGCCAAGTTCATCAAAGCCCTTTTCCCGAAATCGTTTGCTGATACAGACTTATCAACCATCAAGAATTTCAAGGTAGAGCCGTTAAAGACGGAAATTCCCATTGATGAACCCGAAAACGGCAAACTTGATTTCCACTATCCCGAGGATTATGTGCGGAATTAGGATAATCACGACACCAACGACAACCATCCGGTAACTCATAACCGCCTGTTTTACATCGTTTCCCGAGTAATTTTACCCGTCATTTATGGCTGGGCTTAATTATTCGGGAATTATTTTGCAATGACGTGTCGTGGAGATATTCACGGATATATCATTTCAGTCCTTTGCGCCAAGTCTTACAAAAGAGACGAGTACGCGAATGGAAAAATCAATTCTTACCTTCAACGACCTCCCCGAGGTTGTCGCTCAGCTTCGAGACGAAGTGATGAGCCTGAAAAGCCTGCTCGCCGAGCAGCGCAGTGTGAACAATGCCAAAACGGTGGACACCCACGTGCCCATGTCTGTGGACGAGGCAGCAGAGTATTTAGGTATCCCTAAGGGTACGCTCTACATGAAACTGTCAGAAGGGACAATCCCTGCCACCAAGCCCGGCAAACGCTATTGCCTTTACCGTGACGAACTGGACAAGTGGCTGGAAACCGCCCGAAAGAATCCCATACCGTTGTCAGACGAGGAACTGAACAAGTCCTTATCCTCTTCCCACCGTCGCAAGCCCAACCCACGTAACTGGTGAATGATATGGAAGAGGATAAGAACTATATCAACCTGATACGTGGCGACCTCACAAAAGCATCCCAAGCGCATAACGGTATGCCCGACAGTGTAGGCATGATGAATATCAAGACGGCAAACCAAACCATTCTTGAAGCATCGTTATTGCCTACGCCCCGTGCGCTGTGGGACAGCTTTTGGTACGAGGGGGAACTCTCCTGCTTGTTTGCCGATTCCAACGTGGGCAAGTCCATCCTTGCCGTGCAGATAGCCGACCGCATCGCCCGAACCGACAATGTGCTGTATCTGGACTTTGAACTGTCCGAAAAGCAGTTCCAGCTCCGCTATACCAACGAGCATGGAGAGCTCTACACCTTTCCCGACAAACTCTATCGGGTGTCTATTGACTGCAACCAGCTTTTGGATGCCAACTTTGAGGAAGCTATCATAGGCGGCATTGAACAGATGGCTGTGCAGACCGACTGCAAGATTTTCATCATTGACAATCTTACCTACCTGTGTTGCGCCATGGAGAAAGGCGATGCCGCAGGACGGCTGATGATTCAGCTGAACAATCTCAAAAAGAGATATGCGCTCTCTATCCTTGTCCTAGCACATACGCCCAAACGCTCTTTGGATTGTCCCATCACATCCAACGACCTTGCCGGAAGCAAACGGCTCTACAATTTCTTTGACAGCGTGTTCACCATTGGAAAAAGTGCCCAAGACGGAGGGCTTCGCTATGTGAAGCAGCTTAAAGTGCGCTATGGCACGTTCTCTCATGATGCGGATAATGTAATCGTTTACGAGATTGACAAGGTGGATGCTTTCTTGCAGTTCGTGTTCAGGGGCTATTCCACGGAAAAGGAACACTTGAAAAAATTGGGCGACAATGAATCAAGCCAAAGGGATTGCCAAATTCTGCAACTCTCCCAATCGGGCAAGTCCGTCAGGGAGATAGCCTCACAGGTGAATTGTGGCAAGTCCACCGTAAACCGTATCATCCAGCGCAGCAAAGAGAGTAAAAACGCAGGTGTCCCAAGTGTCCCACTGTCCCAACCCTTAGAGTGTGGGACAATGGGACAGGATGGGACAGCCGACAATCAACCATCAAAAACGGACTAAGCTATGGGCAATTATTCATTACAGAAGTATAAAGGAACGGCAACACGGCATACCTGCCCCAAATGCGGAGACAGGCATTCTTTCGTCTATTACGTGGACGAAAATAATGTGCCGTTGCATCCATCGGTCGGCAGATGTAACCACGAAAGCGGTTGTGGGTATCACTACACTCCGAAAGAGTATTTTCAAGAGCATCCTGAACACAGAACTACCAATGATTTCTCTTTTGACAGGCAAAGAGCAGAGCAGAAGAAAGTGAAGCAGCAAAGTAAGCCGACAGCCATCGGCTATATTCCCCCTCACTATGTGGAGAAGTCGCAAAGCGAGCGTAGCAATTTCTTCCGTTTCCTCTTCACACTCCTTACTTCCTACTATGGCGACAAGGCGAAAGAGGTGTTGAAGCGGTTGTTGGAGGAATACCGTTTGGGGGCTACCCGTGACGGCTCTGTTATCTTTTGGCAGATAGACAGGACGGGCAAGGTACGCACGGGAAAGGTGATGCAGTACAATCCCGAAGACGGACACCGTATCAAGGGAGGACAGACATCGGCAGTGAACTGGATACACAGCATATTGAAAAAGCAGCGTGTGTTGGCAGAGGATTGGCAACTATCCCAATGCCTTTTCGGGGAACACTTGTTGAAAACGCATCCCGACAAGGTGGTGGTCTTGGTGGAATCCGAGAAGAGTGCCGTTATCGGTTCTGCTATCTTCCCCGATTATGTATGGCTGGCTACGGGTGGTAAGAGTCAGATGAGAGAAGAGAAACTCCGTGTACTGTCAGGGCGAACCGTGCTTCTCTTTCCCGATGCCGATGCTTATGCCGAGTGGAAACAGCGAGCCGAGAGCATGTACTTTTGTAAGGTGGTGGTTTCGGACATCATCGAAAGGAATGCCACCCCGAAACAAAAAGAAGCCCATATCGACATAGCCGATTGGATTATCTTTCAGATACGGGAGGGCAAGGTGATGAGTACAGCCAACCACTTGGTCGAGGCTGAGAGAATCCTCCAGCGGATGATAGAGAAGAATCCCGTCCTGCAAAAACTGATAGACGATTTAGACCTTGTGCTGGTCGGTGCATCTCCAATCGGCAACGATGATGAAAAACCTCCCTGACGGAGGAGAGCGGAAGCCGTAGGCTGGAGTTTGCAGACAATGGCTTGCCATTGATATAGCCCACTATAACTACACGCTCCGCTTACGTAGTTGTGGGCTCTCCCGAGGGGATTAGGGTTTTACCCTAATGACCCACTCAGGGCGTTTCTCCCCTGAGAACCCAGAGCAAAGAGTGACCCTCTCTTTGCAATCTCCGCTTATGGGTTGCACCCCTAAGAACCCCATGCGTTTACGGACAGCGGAAAAGCAAACAATAAAGTACAAACCAAAAAACAAGTATCTATGGCAACAAAATCAAGCATACATATCAAGCCCTGCAACATCGCATCGAGCGAGGCTCACAACAGGAGGACTGCCGAATACATGCGCCACATCGGAGAGTCCAGAATCTATGTCGTTCCTGAACTATCCACCGATAACGAACAGTGGATAAATCCCGACTTCGGCAGTCCGGATTTGCGGATGCATTATGACAATATCAGACAGATGGTAAAGGAAAAGACCGGACGTGCCATGCAGGAAAAGGAGCGTGAACGCAAAGGCAAGAACGGTAAAATAGTCAAGATTGCGGGATGCTCCCCCATACGTGAAGGAGTGCTGCTTGTCAGGTCGGACACCACACTGGCAGACGTGCGTAAATTCGGTGAGGAGTGTCAAAGACGCTGGGGAATCACACCGCTGCAAATCTTCCTGCACAAGGATGAAGGGCATTGGCTGAACGGTCAGCCGGAAGCGGAAGACAGGGAAAGCTTCAAAGTCGGGGACAGATGGTTCAAGCCGAACTATCATGCCCATATCGTTTTCGACTGGATGAACCACGAAACAGGAAAGAGCCGAAAGCTCAATGACGATGACATGATGCAGATGCAGACCCTTGCATCCGACATCCTGCTGATGGAACGCGGGCAGTCAAAGGCTGTCACTGGTAAGGAGCATCTGGAACGGAACGACTTTATCATTGAGAAGCAGAAAGCTGAACTGCAACGCATGGATGCAGCCAAACGGCACAAAGAAGAACAGATAAATCTTGCCGAGCAGGAACTGAAACAGGTGAAATCAGAAATACGCACTGACAAGTTAAAGAAGACAGCCACCACGGCAGCGACAGCCATAACTAGTGGAGTTGCTTCTCTTTTCGGGAGTGGAAAACTGAAAGAACTGGAACGTGCCAACGAAAAACTGCAAGACGAGGTTTCAAAACGGAACACCAATATTGAAAAATTGCAGAGCCAAGTACAGCAGATGCAGAAACAGCATGATACGCAAATCCACAATCTCAGAGAAATGCACAGGCAGGAACTTGACATGAAAGAAAAAGAACTGTCACGGCTCGCCAGAATCATAGACAAGGCTTTCAGGTGGTTTCGATGTTCAGGGAAATGCTGCGCATGGAAAAGTTTTGTGCCATGCTGGGATTCTCTAAAGAAATGACTGAAAGTCTTATAGTCAAAAAAGAAGCCCTGAAATGTAGCGGTAAAATCTATTCCGAGCAACACAGGCGGAACTTTGATATAAAGGATGATATTTTAAGGGTGGAAAATGACCCTGACGATGAAAGCAGGCTGAACCTGACAATAAACAGGAAGCCGATTGCCGACTGGTTCAGGGAGCAATGGCACAGGCTTAGATATGGAGCAAGAGTGCCGCAACAGGAAGAAAGAAAAAGTAGAGGATTCAAATTATAATAGAAGCAATTTGATTAGTAATCTAAAAGCACTCCGATAACGATTAGAGTGCTTTTAGATTGTTTATCATTAATTATCAAAGCAAGTGCAGTTTAAGATTTTACTGAAGTTTGCATTAATAAAGAATATACTACAGCTGATATATGCGCAACATATTGTGACGCTTGTGATTCATTTCCCTTGAAATCCTTAACAAATACCGCTAAGGTATAACTGATATTATTAGGCAGACATATATAGGCAACATCATTGTGAGCTGCAAGAACACCATTTTCATTAACATAACCTGAACCTGTCTTATGCGCTATAACAACCCCTTCTTTATCAAGAAGTGGAGCTGCTATCCTATCTACACCTGTTTTGCATTCTTTTAACGTATTCTTAATGAAACTTTGTTTCTCATCATCGATAAGACCTTCAGTAAACAAACGATTCATCAACATTGCAGCACCAAGAGGAGATGTATAGTTAGAGTAAGCCTTGTTATGGTCAGCCGACATTTCCTCTTCCGTATAAGCTATCTGAAAACTTGAACGAGGAATGAGTGTGGCTATAAAACTATCTGTTTGAGCGACATTAACCATATCCTTAAACATAAGGTTGCTTGCATTGTTGTCACTCTGAGTAAGAGTATAACGCAGCAAATCTCTCACTGTCAATGATATGACTGGCCCTGAATAATCTTTCAGCATAGGACTCCAAGTCTTTGGGTCAAGTTTATCCCTATTTATATTTACTAAGGTATCAAGTGAAATTCCTTTATTGTCAAAGTCATTACAAAGAGCTAATGCCTGATGAACCTTAAACACACTCATCATAGGATAAACACTCTTATTATTGACCTTAACCGTATCTCTGTTATTAACAATAACCGCCACACCAATTTCGCCAGGACAAGCTGAGACAATTTGAGAAATGCTATCAGTCAAAACATTTGTTAAAGGAGGATTTGCGCTATCTTTTGTCGCTGATTTATGGAACAATGAAAATACCAAGATGAAAATGCAAACTAAAGCTATACTCAAAACTACGATTTGTTTTTTTCTGTTTTTTTCCATGTTTATATTATTTATATTTGTTTGACGAGAATATCTTTATTTGCCGACAAAGGTACATAACTTTACGGAAAAATATGTTTCTAAAATATATAAATAGACAGCTGTGGGGAAAATGTGGGGAAAAATTAGATAATTAAAAAGGCTAAATGACTGGAAATAATCACTTAGCCTTTTAATCCGTACCCAGACCCGTACTTCGTAATTGCTGCGCCCATCATTCAAGACTGTCAAATCGGGTCTTTCCTGTCAAGCCAATGATGCCTATGCGTATGCCAAACACATGGATTACGGATTTCTCGTTCCGTGAACAAACACTTTATCCGCAACTCTGCTATGTGGTGTATTGGCTTAACTCCATTTCTATGGGCAACACTTTTGTTGCAGATTTCAAGCAGCTTTTATCGAAATACCCATCAGTAAGAACTCGTTTATTAGGCTTTCCTCATAATTGGGAACAAGAGCCTTTGTGGAGATAAAATAATTGCCCTGTTTCTTAAAAAGCACTGGGGCAAACCAGCTCCGTCTTTAATTGTTTCCAATAAATGGATTGTTTCAAGCCCCTATAGAAAGAGAACAAAAATTCCTGTGTGAAAATTAATCTACGACAAGGAGCAAGCAAGGAGCAATATCAAACAAAAATCAATACCTTTGCAGTACATATGAGATAGACCAAAACAAAAGTGGAATATCGGAAACGAATAGCAAGGAAAAGAGAAGAAACGACCCAAGTTGATGTCCTTTTTGAGTTAATAATCAATAAAAGCGTTAAATCTTCACCTTTTAGAATGTGCAATTAAAAATAACAACCATATTTCTGACTTATTATCTATAAAATATTGAGTAATAATCGGTTGTAAATACGCTGGATGTAGTTCTCTAACTTCTGTAACCATTCCCAATAGTGTTACAACAATTGGCGACAATGCTTTCAACGGTTGTCGCTCTCTAACTTCTGTAACCATTCCAAATAGTGTTACGACAATTGGAAAGGCTGCTTTCAGTATTTGTAGCTCTCTAACCTCTGTAACCATTCCAAATAGTGTTACTACAATTGGCTACAATGCTTTCATGGGTTGCAGTTCTCTAACTTCTGTAACCATTCCTAATAGTGTTACGACAATAGGTGGCGAAGCTTTTAGCGGATGCACCAACCTACAAAAAGTACATATCGGAGATAGTGTTAAGGCTATAGGAGAATACGCATTTGATTACTGTACCAGTATAACACAGATTTCAAGTGAGGCAGTCGTACCTCCAACCTGTGAATCAGGTGTTTTTACCAACATTAATAAATCTAAATGTAAACTTATTGTTCCTAAGAATAGTCTTGACGCATATAAACAAGCATACCAATGGAAAGATTTCTTATTAATAGAGGATAATACTACTGGCATTACAAACACTGTTTATAATAAAGCAGGACTTGCTGATGTCTATACAATAGATGGAACAAAACGGCTAAGTAAAGCAAGCACCGACGAAATTAATGCTTTACCTAAGGGTGTTTATATTGTCAATGGTAAAAAGATAATCATTAAATAACAGACACATCGGTTTTCCTAAGCCACACCATATATTTTTACTTGTTGTATGTTCGTCTGACAAAGAAAGATGAATAAGAACAGAAACTTACAAGAAAAACATTGAGGGCTTATATAGAAAACCTTATTACCATACAGCAGCAAATGAGCAATCATTTGCTGCTTTTTCATTTATTCTCTTACACATATCAACGCAAAGAGTTATATTTGCAAAACGAAAAGGAGAATAATATATGATTAAATTTGAACTTGAAGCACCCACTTCTGCCTACAATATCCCCTTACCCCACAATGTGACTTGAGGCAATACATAATATCATTCCCATAAGTTGTAGTCATTATCCAAAATCAGTCTGGAAAACATCTGCGTAAGCATTATTACAGGTATAGATATTCAGCACATACCGCCTTGATGTCCTGATCCACTTGGCTGGTACAGAAATAAACCTGAAGACAAACGCTTTTATGCGACTTGTTGCATTGAGTCCGAACTTCTTTACGTCGAGTCTTTGAATAATGGCCTTGTAAAAGTCACAGATAAGTGCTGTAAGAAGATGGCATAGTATAGATTTGATAAAGATAGCAAATTTATTATCAATACACTTGACATGAATGTTATTTTTATTTATCTTTGCAGTAGATAATCGATTATCTCTTAATTTAATCAACTAAAAATCAAAGAAAATGAAACAAATGAACAAACAAACGAAATGATTCTATACTGTGTCATTTTAGTGATAGCTTCAATAGGATGTACAAACATCGAATCAAACCAAGGAGGTGAAGTGGTAAAGGACGAAACCAGAAACTTTTTTAAGGCACTGACTCTCAATGTCCCTGCCATTGCATCAACTCAACTCATTCCAACAGGAAAGACCAGAGCGAGCAATGCCAAAGACTCCATCAATACGAGTAATTATGTAACATTACATGCTGATTTCCCTGAAGATGCAACAGAGATACAGAAAAAGTTACTTAAATACGTACGAACGGTACAGGATGTATCAGATTTTCATAGAATAACTGCTGCAGATTTTTCCATAGTACCAAACATGCAAAGTGGAGAAAATGATATTATTGTTTCAACTGTGGAAATCAAAAATGTTTTAAATCCTATGTTGGGCGTAAGTAGGGGATACTTGCTGGAGCAAGATATAACAGAAGAAGAACTTAATCAAATAATAGCAGAGACAGGAGCAAGCGACGAGGATGTTATTCTTGTAGCAATGATTTTAGGTAATCAAGACATTCAACGTGCAGAGTTACAAGTTTCAAAGAATGAAAGACAAACATTTAATTTCTTAGCGACACCATGTTATGCCAAAGACAATTTTGCTAAACAAAGTAATCTAAAGGTTATTTTTGACTGTGCTTTAGAAGCCATAGGAGCAGACATATTTACAAATGTAGTTGCATTTGCAAACGCCAAATGGTCAAAAGTTGTTATTAAAAAAAATTTTAAGATTGTTGCTAAGAGAGCTTTAGGTCCAGTCGGTGTAGGAATAGCTGTAGCAGAATTTGGATGGTGTATTTACAGGCACGGTAATACAGACTGTTCTATTTATGCTTCTCCCGAAATGGTAAAACAGTTGGAGAATAATACGATTGAAGAAAAATTGCGTGAATTAGAAAAGCAGCAAGAAGTAAAGAAAAGAAAACAGTAAAAGAACTAAGAAATAATATGATAATATTTGCATTTGCACTTTGTGCCGTTTTAGTTTATATAACTGTCAAGAGCGTGTGGGGGTTATTTAAGAACTGGAAAGAAATGGATTTCAAATCTTGTCTTATCAACATCACCCTCTCTATTATATCAGTTGGCGGTTTTACTTATATTCTTTGGAAGCAAAAAGCCATACAAGATGTGATAGAATTCATAAAGAATATCTAAAAAAACAAAGAGCACAGCAGGTTTTCTAATCCTACTGTGCTCTTTTTACATTTAACTATTCTATGCTTATCTGAGTAAAATGAGTTGTAGGAATACTACTTATAAAAATAAATTCAAATCAAAAAAAGATGGTAGGAATGATTGCTATTCCCATTAAAATGAGATATAAGTAA
Organism: Prevotella melaninogenica; assembly: GCF_003609775.1. NCBI lineage: Bacteria > Pseudomonadati > Bacteroidota > Bacteroidia > Bacteroidales > Prevotellaceae > Prevotella > Prevotella melaninogenica. Next base: position 788,054 of record NZ_AP018050.1, on the reverse strand, counting down.
GCCCCCAAAAGCCTAACATATACGGATAAATCTTATCGGACATCATCTGTTAAGGACTTTGGACTTTCAGAAAGTAAATTAGCAATCAAAACTAAAGGGTAACCGCACTCATACTTACTTTGTAAAGAAAAATCATAAACTGATTTTTTAATTGGTGCTTAATTGCATTCGAATTAAGGCTTAATTGACTTGCAAAAGATGCCCTTTTGAGGTCTAAGTAACGCCCTTTTGAAATGCAATTAAGCATCTTTTCTTTTACAATCAGACAACCGCTTGATTATCTGATAGTTACAAACCTAAGTGAAAACGCTGTTTTTCGACTGAAAACAAGCTTATAGGATCAAAAAATGTCATAATATTTCACACAAAAGTACTCTAAACAGATGCTTATACAAGCGTATTAAGTTTAGGTATTCAGTAAAGTGAACCACAAAAGAACAAGCTAAAATACATATAAAAAAAACTTGATACAAAAGAACTTATCAATAAATATTAACACATGAGAAAATAAAAAACTAACAATTGAGAGTTTCCTCCTTTTTTATATATATCTTTGCACAGAAGAAAAGAAACTGAGAACAAAATTTATCATTAATAAAACTTTCAAACATTAATCTTATGAAACGAATCATATATCTATTCTTATTAGGAATTGTACTATTGACAGCTTGTCAAAACAGCCCTTCCAAGCAAACAGATAAAGATGGTCAGAACATCGATAGTACAAAGCAGGAAATAAATATCGATAGTATCCAACAAAAGGCTAAGGTTGATAGCGTTAAGCAAATCCTTGCAAAAACGACTGATCCCTTGAAGCGAATCAAGCTTCATCAGCAAATAATTGACATCCAATTTAAGGGCGCATCACCAGAGGAGCGTTGTCGAATCTTTGATGAGTTTAGTACGGAAGTGCAAAAAGAGCTGAATAAGATCAATGACCGTGAGAGTCATTTCCTTGGGCACTATTTCGAGTATAAAATAGACAGCATGGGTAATGAAATAGTGCCACACGATTCCATTAAAAAGAAGGAGCTGTTCTATAAGAACGCAGGGATAGAAATAGTAGATTTAGGAGAAGGAATCGTAGAAATGAACCTTCAAACTAAAACATACATTCAGTATGTCAAACTATTGCCTAAGTACTATCAGGACTATTGGTACCTGATAAAGGATGCAGAGAACATTGCCCCAGATGCTGTCCTCGTAATATCGTGGCGAAGGTTGGGGTAACCTGCTTGCTCGACACGAAGCTTACGTAAAAACATATCCAACAAAGAAAGAATTTTCTGTAGACTACAAGATGACTATATATTCCTTCAGTCTGCCTATTTATTTGGCGTAGACAATACTCCTGTGTATTATGAAAACATAGACAAAGAAGTTAAAGAAGAGTGGAAACGATTCATGAAGGCTTACCCAGATAGTCCGACAGTACCTTTTATCAAAGACATGCTTCGGATGAAGAGTCAAGAGGATAGGGATGCTATTATGCAAAAGCTAACAAAGTTCCAAGAGAGCTCAGACTATCCTTTGCTTAAACCCTGTCCAGGTAAAATCAGAGCCTATTCTGAGGAGTTTTAACAGAAAACAAAGGCACAAACTTGTAATTTGAGTAATCAACTCACACTTACAAAGATTGCTATAAGACTTTTGTAATTAAATTGAGTTTAACCCAAATCAGTCAATAGAGATATCGTTTCTAACAATATCTAATGACTGATTTGGGTTAAAACCTTGTTATGTTAATTGTTTTTAACACACCATACCCTATTATTTTCAAAGTTAAGTTTGCAGTTATCGTTTATTTTTATTTACTTTGCAGGTCTTGAAATAGTAACTAAAAACAGAACATCATGGTAAATGCCGAAGAGACACACTACGTGTGTGGTCTGAAGAAAGAGGACTTCCAGACTACGATAGATGGTAAGAAAACCGATCTCTATGTACTTAGAAATGCCAAAGGCAATGAGGTTGCAGTCACTAATTACGGTGGTGCGATTGTTGCTATTATGGTTCCTGATAAAGAAGGAAACTTGGCAAATATCATACAAGGACATGACAATATACAAGAGGTCATCAATTCACCAGAACCTTATCTTTCAACCCTTATTGGCCGTTATGGTAATCGTATTGCCAAAGGTCGTTTCCAGTTGAACGGAAAGGAATATAAACTTGCTATTAATAATGGTCCTAACTCTCTGCATGGAGGTAAGGAGGGCTTTAATGCAAAGGTTTGGGATGCCGTACAGGTTAACGACCACGCCGTTGTGTTAAAGTACACTTCTTCGTACGGTGAGGAAGGCTATACAGGCGAAGTTGAAGTTTGGGTAGCCTATTCATTCTCTGATAACGACGAACTCATTATCAAGTATTCTGCAAAGACTAACAAGAAGACAATCATCAACCTTACCAGTCATGGTTTCTTCTCTTTGGCAGGTATTGCTAATCCAACACCAACAATTGACGATTTAGAGTGCCAGATTAATGCTGACTTCTACCTCCCTATTGATGAAACATCAATTCCAACAGGTGAGATTTTGAAGGTAGCTGGTACTCCATTCGAACTTCCGTGAACCAAAGCCAGTAGGTCAGGATATTCGATGCTGACCACGAGCAGATTAAGAATGGCGCAGGTTACGACCACTGTTTCGTACTGAATAAGAAGGAAGAAGGCGAGCTATCATTCGCTGCACGCATCAAAGAACCAAAGAGTGGCAGAACTATGGAGGTTTATACAACAGAGCCAGGTGTTCAGGTATATACCCCACAACTGGGCTGACGGATATAAGGGTCAGCATGGTGCAACCTTCCCACGACGCAGTGCTATCTGCTTCGAAGCACAGCACTTCCCAGACAGTCCAAACCATCCTTATTTCCCTTCAGTCATCTTAGAGCCATGCAAGGAGTACACACAGAGAACTATCTATAAGTTTGGTGTAGAGAAATAAGCATCCAAAAACGAAATAATAAATAAAAATTGAAATATCAAAATGGAAAATCAAACTAACAAAAAAGGAACCTTGGTGGCAATTATCACCATGATGTTCCTATTTTGCTATGATCTCTTTCGTTACCAACATGGCAGCACCATTTGGTACAATTTGGAAACAGCACTATGACTGGGCTGGTATGATGGGTAACATGATGAACTTCTTGGCTTACCTCTTCATGGGTATTCCAGCAGGTATGATGATTACAAGTATGGTTACAAGAAGACTGCTCTTGTTGCTTTGGCACTTGGTTTCATCGGTATTGCCATCCATATGGTTCCAGTAGAATGGATGGAAACGAAATCAGCACATACGTAGTTTACCTTGTTGGTGCCTTCGTTTGTGGTTTCTGTGTTTGTATCTTGAACACTGTAGTAAACCCAATGTTGAACCTTCTTGGTGGTGGTGGTAACCGTGGGTAACCAGCTTATCCAGACTGCGTGCATCATTGAACTCACTCGCAGCAACACTGACTCCGATGGTTGCAGGTTCTATGATTGGTGAGATTACTAAGAGTACATCACTTGAGGTTGTATCTCCATTGTTGCTTATCGCATTGGTATCTTTGCAGCATCATTCTTTATCGTTTGGTTTACACAGGTTGACTGAGCCAGAGACAGAGAAGGCTGATGTTGTTGGTGGTATCAAGGGCGCATTAGGCTATCGCCAGTTGTTGCTCGGGTTATCATTGCAATCTTCTTCTACGTAGGTATTGAGGTGGGTATTCCAGGTCAGCTCCTGTTCTACCTCAGTCAGCCAGTTGCAGAAGGTGGTGTACTCGGTAGTGCTGCCATCGCAGGTCTTATCGCTGGTATCTACTGGTTGTTGATGCTCGTTGGTCGTTTCGTAAGTGCCTTCATCAGCGGTAAGGTATCTTCACGTACACAGCTTACAGTGACAACAGCCTTGGCTCTCGTACTTCTTATTGTGGCTATCTTCATGCCAGAAGCAAATACAATGAGCCTTACAATTCCTAATATTGCAGAGAGCACATGGATTGAGGCTGAGGTTCCAACAAAGGTATTACTCATCATCCTTTGCGGTATCTGTACATCAGTAATGTGGGGTGTTATCTTCAACCTCGCTACAGAGGGTCTTGGTAAGTACACAGCTACAGCTTCTGGTCTCTTCATGACCATGGTTGTTGGTGGTGGTGTTATGCCATTGATTCAGAACATTATGGCTACAAAGGTAGGCGACATCCAGAGCTACTGGCTCATCGTTGGTATGTTGGCTTACATGCTCTTCTACGCTTTGATTGGCTCACATCCTTCAAAGAAGGCTTAAACAGACATCTTTATAATGGCAGGCATCACGCTTGCCATTATATCGAGATAATTTAATTATATCCTAACAATCATCAAATATTACTAACATGGACATAGAATTCGTAAGAAGTCGTTTTATTAAGCATTTCGACGGCAAGACTGGAAACATCTATTTCTCACCAGGACGTATCAACCTCATTGGCGAGCACACTGACTATAACGGTGGTTTCGTATTCCCAGGTGCAGTAGACAAGGGCATCATGGCTGAGGTTCGCCCTAATGGTACAGATACTGTTATGTGCTACTCTATCGACCTCAAGGATCGTGTAGAGTTCAAGGTTAACGACCCAGAGGGTCCACGCGCAACATGGGCACGCTTCATTTATGGTATGGTACAGGAGTTCAAAGCACTTGGTGTTGACGTAAAGGGTTTCAACATTGCTTTTGCTGGTGACGTTCCTCTCGGTGCAGGTATGAGTTCTTCTGCCGCTATGGAGAGCTGCTTCGGATGCGCATTGAACGACTTGTTCGCTGATAATAAGATTTCAAAGTGGGACATCGCACTCGCTGGTCAGGCTACAGAACACAAGTATATCGGTGTGAACTGTGGTATCATGGACCAGTTTGCAAGTGTATTCGGTCAGGAAGGCAAGTTGATGCGTCTTGATTGCCGCAGCCGTGAGTTCGAGTATTTCCCATTCAATCCACAGGGTTACAAGCTTGTTCTTGTAAACTCAAAGGTTAAGCACGAACTCGTTGGTAGCCCATATAACGATCGTCGCAGAAGAAGAATGTTGTTGCAGCTATCGCTGAGCAGTTCCCAGAGAAGAAGTATGAGACATTGCGTGATGTTAACTGGGACGAGTTAGAGGCTGTTAAGGACAAGGTAAGTGCTGAGGACTACCAGCGTGCACACTTCGTTCTCGGTGAGAAGGAGCGCGTACTCGCTGTTTGCGACGCACTTGTTGCTGGTGACTATGAGACTGTAGGTCAGAAGATGTATGAGACTCACCACGGACTCAGCAAGGAGTATGAGGTAAGCTGCGAAGAGCTTGACTTCCTCAACGACGTTGCTAAGGAGAATGGCGTGACTGGTTCTCGTATCATGGGTGGTGGCTTCGGTGGCTGTACCATCAACCTCGTTAAGGACGAGTTGTATGACAAGTTCATTGCTGACGCAACTGAGAAGTTCACAGCAAAGTATGGTCATGCTCCAGAAGTTTATCCAGTGGTTATCAGTGAAGGTTCTCACAAGGTTTGCTAAGAACATAATAGCATCTAACAAGGGGCCACTTTCATTGATATTTAATTAGTATAAGGGCTGGATTCTCTATAAGAAGTTCAGCCCTTATCTAAAAATAAGAATCATAAATACAAGAAGTAATCCAACACAAGAATAACTTTAAATTCCAATACATAACAGAAAAATTATTACTACGTAACCAAAAAACAAAACAAGTTTACATCTCTAAATCAAAACCTACAACATGAATAAATACTATAAAGGAGAACCCAAACTTTTAGTTTCGGTTGACTGCATCGTACTCGGGTTCGAAAACAAAAAGCTACAGCTACTCGTTGGTAAACGTAAAGTTGAGCCGTACAGCGGCAAATTATCTCTCTATGGTGGATTCGTAAGAGAGAATGAAAGTTTGAAAGAAGCTGCTAACAGAGTTCTTTTCCAGTGTACAGGCATCAATGATATTTATATGCGACAGGTGGGTGCTTTCGGTGAAACCGATCGTGACCCAGGTGATCGTGTCATCTCAATTGCTTATTGCGCGCTCATCAATGTGTCTGACTACGACCATAAGCTATTAGAAGAAAATGATTTACAATGGGTTGACATCAACAAGTTGCCAGAGTTGTTTGGTGACCACATCGAAATGGTACAGATAGCATTAAGCCAACTCCGCAAACTCATCAACAAAGACCCACTCGGTTTCAATCTTCTCCCAGAGCTCTTCACGCTCACACAGCTTCAGAATGTCCACGAAGCAATCATGGGTGTTGAAATCGACAAGCGTAACTTCCGTAAGCGTATCAAACAAATTGACTTCATCGAGAAGACAAAGTTCATTGATAAGATTACGAGCAAACGTGGTGTGCTGCACTGTATCGCATTAATAAACAAGCATATACAGACGCCTCACTATAATCATTAATAGTAAGGCGAACGATATAAATGTTTAGCTAAGAAAAAAGATAAAAGGGTATATCGAATGTAAAAACGTCATTGACGAACATTCAGATATACCCTTTTTATCATAGAATTATCCATCAATTACTGTTTCTCTTGTGGCTGATAGCATACTTACGCACCCACAAGACGACTGGTGCTAACGTCCAGCACCAATCGTGTGAAGCCTCCACAATAGGTGCGAAGCGTTAACACCATATAAAAGGGGGATAAAAAGAGGCAAAAAAGAGAAGAAAAATACATCTCTCACAGGTAAAACCGTTTGTAGCCGAAGAAGAATAGCACTTCAACAAAATAGCCATAAAACAGCCACTCACCAACTAAACAAAGCAAAGCGAATACAATGCTTTGGGCAATTTTGGATATTTTGGGAAAATAGTAAGTTTATTATTTTGATGTCTCCATATTTATCTTTATATTTGCATTATAATTTAAAAATCCTATCTATTTATGAATGACAAGAAATTGATGAACAGAGCAGCGGATAACATTAGAATTCTCGCAGTGTCAATGGTTGAAAAAGCTAAATCAGGTCATCCTGGTGGAGCTATGGGTGGTGCGGACTTATAAAACATCCTTTTCTCTGAATTTCTCGTCTTCGACCCAGAACAGCCTGAGTGGGCAGGACGTGACCGATTCTATCTTGACCCTGGTCACATGTCACCAATGCTTATGCGGCATTGACCCTTCAGAGAAAGTTCACGGTTGACGATATTAAACAATTCCGTCAGTGGGGGTCAATCACTCCGGGACATCCTGAAAGAGACATCGCACATGGTATCGAAAACTCTTCTGGTCCACTTGGTCAAGGTCATGCATACGCAGCTGGTGCAGCCGTAGCTGAGAAGTTCCTTGAGGCGCGCCTTGGCAGCACTATGATGCAGCATAAGATTTATGCCTACATCTCTGATGGTGGTGTCCAAGAAGGTATCAGCGCAGAAGTAGGTCGCTTGGCTGGCAACTTGGGTCTTAACAACCTCATCATGTTCTACGATGCCAATGACATTCAGCTCTCAACTGAGTGTGGAGCCGTTATGTCTGAGGATACAGCAATGAAGTATCAAGCATGGGGCTGGAACGTATTGAAGATTGATGGTAACGATCCAGACGCTATCCGTGAGGCACTTGTTGCTGCTAACAAGGAAGAACGTCGCCCAACTCTTATCATTGGTGAGACCATCATGGGTAAGGGTGCTTTGCAGGCAGACGGTAGTAGCTACGAACATAGCATTAAAACACATGGCGCACCATTGGGTGGTGACGCCTATACAAATACAGTAAAGAATCTTGGTGGTGACGTTGAGGACCCATTCAAGATTTTCCCAGAGGTTCAGAAGCTCTATGATGACCGTGCAGCAGAACTCAGAAAGATTGTTGCTGAGCGTCATGCAGCTGAAGCAGCTTGGGAGAAAGAGAACCCAGAAAAGGCAGCACAGATGCGTGAATGGTTCTCTGGCAAGGCTCCAAAGATTGATTGGAGTGGCCTTGTACAGAAGCGCGACATTCCTACACGTAATGGTTCTGCAGCTTGTCTCGGTGTTATCGCTGAGCAGGTTCCTAACATGATCGTGTCATCAGCCGACCTCAGCAACTCTGATAAGACAGATGGTTTCCTCAACAAGACTCACGCACTCACACGTGACGACTTCAGCGGTGCCTTCTTCCAGGCAGTGTTAGCGAGTTGGCAATGGCATGTATGTGTATCGGTATGATGCTTCATGGTGGTGTTATCACCGCAATGGGAACCTTCTTTGTATTCTCAGACTACATGAAACCAGCTATCCGTATGGGCTGCCCTCATGCGCACTCCAGTTAAGTTTGTATGGAGTCATGATGCATTCCGCGTTGGTGAGGATGGTCCTACCCATGAACCAGTAGAGCAGGAAGCACAGATTCGCTTGATGGAGAAGTTGCAAAACCACGCTGGACAGGATTCTGTTCGTGTACTTCGTCCAGCCGACAGTGATGCAGCAACCGTATGCTGGCAGATGGCTATGGGAGAACATGGATACCCCAACAGCACTCATCTTCTCACGTCAGAACGTGAAGAGTTTGCCAGAAGGAACAGACTATCAGCAGACTCGCAAGGGTGCATACGTCGTAACTGGCTCTGATGAGCAGTTTGATGTTATCCTCGTTGCAAGTGGTTCTGAGGTTTCTACCTGTGTTGCTGGAGCAGAGTTGTTGCGTAAGGACGGAGTGAAGGTACGCGTTGTTAGCGCACCATCAGAGGGACTCTTCCGCCGTCAGAGCAAGGAATATCAGGAGCAGATTCTGCCAAGAGATGCCAAGATCTTCGGTCTTACAGCTGGCCTTCCAGTAACTCTCGAAGGATTAGTTGGTGCCAATGGTAAGGTATTCGGCCTTAACAGCTTCGGATTCTCAGCACCTTATACAGTCTTAGATGAGAAGTTAGGCTTCACTCCTGAGAATGTTTACGAGCAAGTAAAAGCATTTTTAGCATAAACGTTTAACCTGAGTCTCTAAATTCCTCACCGAAGGCAGAGGCTCATAAAAACCTAAACAGCTTATGGAAATTAAGAGTAGGAGTTGCTTGCGACCACGCAGGCTATCCATTGAAAGCAGTTCGTAATCCAGTATTTGGAAGAAACACAAGTATGCATATAAGGATTTTGGCTGTAATAGTGATTTGAGTTGCGACTATCCTGATTATGCTCACCCATTGGCTGAAGCCATTGAAAGCGGTGAAGTTTACCCTGGTATTGCTATCTGTGGTAGCGGTGAGGGTATGGCAATCTCACTCAACAAGCACCAAGGTGTACGTGCAGGTTTGGTATGGAATAAGGACGTTGCTGAGCTGACTCGTCAGCATAATGACGCAAACGTTATTGTCCTCCCTGGCCGTTTTATCGACAACAAGACTGCTGAGAAGATTCTCGATGCATTCTTCAAGCAAGCTTTGAGGGTGGTAGACACGAGCGTCGCGTTAAAAAGATTCCTGTTCAGCAAGGCTAATCTCAGCTTTGTCTGATTGAATAATACAAACAAAGGAAAATAAAAAAAAGGTGTTCAGAGTTTTCTGAACACCTTTCTTTTTTTCATCATTAATGTCATTTTTGTAGAATAATGACTGATTGGGGGTAACTATCGAGCATATTACTCGATCTTTCAACAACTCATATCAATCTATGTCAAGGTAAAAAGCCCTCCGACACCCCCGTTCCTCCGTGTGAGATTTAGCCTCAAAAGCACAAAGAAATATATTAACAAAATATCAAAGAAGAGATAGGGAAATAGCTTAAAATCGACTTCTCACAACGCCTCTGTAAGTTTCTTGTTACCAAGTAGTTGCAAAGTAAGCTTTTAAAAAGGTGCTTAGTAAGGGTTCAAAAGGGCGTTAATAAGACCTCAAAAGGGCATCTTTTGGAAGCCAATTAGGCGTTATCTACAAGCCGTTTGGTGGTCTTTACAAAATCAGTATGTGAAAATATCGGACAAAAAGGAGTCTTCTAAAGTTTGAAGTAACAGACGTTGTCCGCTATACCTGCGTTACAAAAACAGCCAATCTGCTCGATAATAAAACAATATATGTTTAGACTCAAATGACCGATTTGGCTTTAAGAAATAAAAAACAGAGCTACTCTAAGTTTCTTACTGCAAACTTAGAACTGCTCTGTGTATCGTTTGATATAATAAAAAGGTGGACACCCGTGCCCATGTCTGTGGACGAGGCAGCAGAGTATTTAGGTATCCTAAGGGTACGCTCTACATGAAACTGTCAGAAGGGACAATCCCTGCCACCAAGCCCGGCAAACGCTATTGCCTTTACCGTGACGAACTGGACAAGTGGCTGGAAACCGCCCGAAAGAATCCCATACCGTTGTCAGACGAGGACTGAACAAGTCTTATCCTCTTCCCACCGTCGCAAGCCCAACCCACGTAACTGGTGAATGATATGGAAGAGGATAAGAACTATATCAACCTGATACGTGGCGACCTCACAAAAGCATCCCAAGCGCATAACGGTATGCCCGACAGTGTAGGCATGATGAATATCAAGACGGCAAACCAAACCATTCTTGAAGCATCGTTATTGCCTACGCCCGTGCGCTGTGGGACAGCTTTTGGTACGAGGGGGAACTCTCCTGCTTGTTTGCCGATTCCAACGTGGGCAAGTCCATCCTTGCCGTGCAGATAGCCGACCGCATCGCCCGAACCGACAATGTGCTGTATCTGGACTTTGAACTGTCGAAAAGCAGTTCCAGCTCCGCTATACCAACGAGCATGGAGAGCTCTACACCTTTCCCGACAAACTCTATCGGGTGTCTATTGACTGCAACCAGCTTTTGGATGCCAACTTTGAGGAAGCTATCATAGGCGGCATTGAACAGATGGCTGTGCAGACCGACTGCAAGATTTTCATCATTGACAATCTTACCTACCTGTGTTGCGCCATGGAGAAAGGCGATGCCGCAGGACGGCTGATGATTCAGCTGAACAATCTCAAAAAGAGATATGCGCTCTCTATCCTTGTCCTAGCACATACGCCCAAACGCTCTTTGGATTGTCCCATCACATCCAACGACCTTGCCGGAAGCAAACGGCTCTACAATTTCTTTGACAGCGTGTTCACCATTGGAAAAAGTGCCCAAGACGGAGGGCTTCGCTATGTGAAGCAGCTTAAAGTGCGCTATGGCACGTTCTCTCATGATGCGGATAATGTAATCGTTTACGAGATTGACAAGGTGGATGCTTTCTTGCAGTTCGTGTTCAGGGGCTATTCCACGGAAAAGGAACACTTGAAAAAATTGGGCGACAATGAATCAAGCCAAAGGGATTGCCAAATTCTGCAACTCTCCCAATCGGGCAAGTCCGTCAGGGAGATAGCCTCACAGGTGAATTGTGGCAAGTCCACGTAAACCGTATCATCCAGCGCAGCAAAGAGAGTAAAAACGCAGGTGTCCCAAGTGTCCCACTGTCCCAACCTTAGAGTGTGGGACAATGGGACAGGATGGGACAGCCGACAATCAACCATCAAAAACGGACTAAGCTATGGGCAATTATTCATTACAGAGTATAAAGGAACGGCAACACGGCATACCTGCCCAAATGCGGAGACAGGCATTCTTTCGTCTATTACGTGGACGAAAATAATGTGCCGTTGCATCCATCGGTCGGCAGATGTAACCACGAAAGCGGTTGTGGGTATCACTACACTCCGAAAGAGTATTTTCAAGAGCATCCTGAAACAGAACTACCAATGATTTCTCTTTTGACAGGCAAAGAGCAGAGCAGCAGAGAAAGTGAAGCAGCAAAGTAAGCCGACAGCCATCGGCTATATTCCCCTCACTATGTGGAGAAGTCGCAAAGCGAGCGTAGCAATTTCTTCCGTTTCCTCTTCACACTCCTTACTTCCTACTATGGCGACAAGGCGAAAGAGGTGTTGAAGCGGTTGTTGGAGGAATACCGTTTGGGGGCTACCCGTGACGGCTCTGTTATCTTTGGCAGATAGACAGGACGGGCAAGGTACGCACGGGAAAGGTGATGCAGTACAATCCCGAAGACGGACACCGTATCAAGGGAGGACAGACATCGGCAGTGAACTGGATACACAGCATATTGAAAAAGCAGCGTGTGTTGGCAGAGGATTGGCAACTATCCCAATGCCTTTTCGGGGAACACTTGTTGAAAACGCATCCCGACAAGGTGGTGGTCTTGGTGGAATCCGAGAAGAGTGCCGTTATCGGTTCTGCTATCTTCCCCGATTATGTATGGCTGGCTACGGGTGGTAAGAGTCAGATTGAGAGAAGAGAAACTCCGTGTACTGTCAGGGCGAACCGTGCTTCTCTTTCCCGATGCCGATGCTTATGCCGAGTGGAAACAGCGAGCCGAGAGCATGTACTTTTGTAAGGTGGTGGTTTCGGACATCAATCGAAAGGAATGCCACCCCGAAACAAAAAGAAGCCCATATCGACATAGCCGATTGGATTATCTTTCAGATACGGGAGGGCAAGGTGATGAGTACAAGCCAACCACTTGGTCGAGGCTGAGAGAATCCTCCAGCGGATGATAGAGAAGAATCCCGTCCTGCAAAAACTGATAGACGATTTAGACCTTGTGCTGGTCGGTGCATCTCCAATCGGCAAACGATGATGAAAAACCTCCCTGACGGAGGAGAGCGGAAGCCGTAGGCTGGAGTTTGCAGACAATGGCTTTGCATTGATATAGCCCACTAATAACTACACGCTCCGCTTACGTAGTTGTGGGCTCTCCCGAGGGATTAGGGTTTTACCCTAATGACCCACTCAGGGCGTTTCTTCCCCTGAGAACCCAGAGCAAAGAGTGACCCTCTCTTTGCAATCTCCGCTTATGGGTTGCACCCCTAAGAACCCCATGCGTTTACGGACAGCGGAAAAGCAACAATAAAGTACAAACCAAAAAACAAGTATCTATGGCAACAAAATCAAGCATACATATCAAGCCCTGCAACATCGCATCGAGCGAGGCTCACAACAGGAGGACTGCCGAATACATGCGCCACATCGAGAGTCCAGAATCTATGTCGTTCCTGAACTATCCACCGATAACGAACAGTGGATAAATCCCGACTTCGGCAGTCCGGATTTGCGGATGCATTATGACAATATCAGACCAGATGGTAAAGGAAAAGACCGGACGTGCCATGCAGGAAAAGGAGCGTGAACGCAAAGGCAAGAACGGTAAAATAGTCAAGATTGCGGGATGCTCCCCATACGTGAAGGAGTGCTGCTTGTCAGGTCGGACACCACACTGGCAGACGTGCGTAAATTCGGTGAGGAGTGTCAAAGACGCTGGGGAATCACACCGCTGCAAATCTTCCTGCACAAGGATGAAGGGCATTGGGCTGAACGGTCAGCCGGAAGCGGAAGACAGGGAAAGCTTCAAAGTCGGGGACAGATGGTTCAAGCCGAACTATCATGCCCATATCGTTTTCGACTGGATGAACCACGAAACAGGAAAGAGCCGAAAGCTCAATGACGATGACATGATGCAGATGCAGACCCTTGCATCCGACATCCTGCTCGATGGAACGCGGGCAGTCAAAGGCTGTCACTGGTAAGGAGCATCTTGAACGGAACGACTTTATCATTGAGAAGCAGAAAGCTGAACTGCAACGCATGGATGCAGCAAACGGCACAAAGAAGAACAGATAAATCTTGCCGAGGCAGGAACTGAAACAGGTGAAATCAGAAATACGCACTGACAAGTTAAAGAAGACAGCCACCACGGCAGCGACAGCCATAACTAGTGGAGTTGCTTCTCTTTTCGGGAGTGGAAAACTGAAAGAACTGGAACGTGCAACGAAAAACTGCAAGACGAGGTTTCAAAACGGAACACCAATATTGAAAAATTGCAGAGCCAAGTACAGCAGATGCAAGAAACAGCATGATACGCAAATCCACAATCTCAGAGAAATGCACAGGCAGGAACTTGACATGAAAGAAAAAGAACTGTCACGGCTCGCCAGAATCATAGACAAGGCTTTCAGGTGGTTTCGATGTTTCAGGGAAATGCTGCGCATTGGAAAAGTTTTGTGCCATGCTGGGATTCTCTAAAGAAATGACTGAAAGTCTTATAGTCAAAAAAGAAGCCCTGAAATGTAGCGGTAAAATCTATTCCGAGCAACACAGGCGGAACTTTGATATAAAGGATGATATTTTAAGGTGGAAAATGACCCTGACGATGAAAGCAGGCTGAACCTGACAATAAACAGGAGCCGATTGCCGACTGGTTCAGGGAGCAATGGCACAGGCTTAGATATGGAGCAAGAGTGCCGCAACAGGAAGAAAGAAAAAGTAGAGGATTCAAATTATAATAGAAGCAATTTGATTAGTAATCTAAAAAGCACTCCGATAACGATTAGAGTGCTTTTAGATTGTTTATCATTAATTATCAAAGCAAGTGCAGTTTTAAGATTTTACTGAAGTTTGCATTAATAAAGAATATACTACAGCTGATATATGCGCAACATATTGTGACGCTTGTGATTCATTTCCTTGAAATCCTTAACAAATACCGCTAAGGTATAACTGATATTATTAGGCAGACATATATAGGCAACATCATTGTGAGCTGCAAGAACACCATTTTCATTAACATAACCTGAACCTTCTTATGCGCTATAACAACCCCTTCTTTATCAAGAAGTGGAGCTGCTATCCTATCTACACCTGTTTGCATTCTTTTAACGTATTCTTAATGAAACTTTGTTTCTCATCATCGATAAGACCTTCAGTAAACAAACGATTCATCAACATTGCAGCACCAAGAGGAGATGTTAGTTAGAGTAAGCCTTGTTATGGTCAGCCGACATTTCCTCTTCCGTATAAGCTATCTGAAAACTTGAACGAGGAATGAGTGTGGCTATAAAACTATCTGTTTGAGCGACATTAACCATATCCTTAAACATAAGGTTGCTTGCATTGTTGTCACTCTGCAGTAAGAGTATAACGCAGCAAATCTCTCACTGTCAATGATATGACTGGCCCCTGAATAATCTTTCAGCATAGGATCCAAGTCTTTGGGTCAAGTTTATCCCTATTTATATTTTACTAAGGTATCAAGTGAAATTCCTTTATTGTCAAAGTCATTACAAAGAGCTAATGCCTGATGGAACCTTAAACACACTCATCATAGGATAAACACTCTTATTATTGACCTTAACCGTATCTCTGTTATTAACAATAACCGCCACACCAATTTCGCCAGGACAAGCTGAGACAATTTGAGAAATGCTATCAGTCAAAACATTTGTTTAAAGGAGGATTTGCGCTATCTTTTGTTCGCTGATTTATGGAACAATGAAAATACCAAGATGAAAATGCAAACTAAAGCTATACTCAAAACTACGATTTGTTTTTTTCTGTTTTTTTCCATGTTTATATTATTTATATTTGTTTGACGAGAATATCTTTATTTGCCGACAAAGGTACATAACTTTACGGAAAAATATGTTTCTAAAATATATAAATAGACAGCTGTGGGGAAAATGTGGGGAAAAATTAGATAATTAAAAAGGCTAAATGACTGGAAATAATCACTTAGCCTTTTTAATCCGTACCCAGACCCGTACTTCGTAATTGCTGCGCCCATCATTCAAGACTGTCAAATCGGGTCTTTCCTGTCAAGCCAATGATGCCTATGCGTATGCCAAACACATGGATTACGGATTTCTCGTTCCGTGAACAAACACTTTATCCGCAACTCTGCTATGTGGTGTATTGGCTTAACTCCATTTCTATGGGCAACACTTTTGTTGCAGATTTCAAGCAGCTTTTATCGAAATACCCATCAGTAAGAAACTCGTTTATTAGGCTTTCCTCATAATTGGGAACAAGAGCCTTTGTGGAGATAAAATAATTGCCCTGTTTCTTAAAAAGCACTGGGGCAAACCAGCTCCGTCTTTAATTGTTTTCCAATAAATGGATTGTTTCAAGCCCTATAGAAAGAGAACAAAAATTCCTGTGTGAAAATTAATCTACGACAAGGAGCAAGCAAGGAGCAATATCAAACAAAAATCAATACCTTTGCAGTACATATGAGATAGACCAAAACAAAAGTGGAATATCGGAAACGAATAGCAAGGAAAAGAGAAGAAACGACCCAAGTTGATGTCCTTTTTGAGTTAATAATCAATAAAAGCGTTAAATCTTCACCTTTTAGAATGTGCAATTAAAAATAACAACCATATTTCTGACTTATTATCTATAAAATATTGAGTAATAATCGGTTGTAAATACTTCAATTGTAGCGCGCTAACTTCTGTAACCATTCCAAATAGTGTTACGACAATTGGAGAGTATGCTTTCGCTGGATGTATTTATAACCATAGAACAACCAAAACTAATCAGAAATATCCGAGTGTAAATCTTTAATTACCAGCATATTCTAAAATTTAACACTTTTCGGTTGCCATTTGTCGCTTCCCAAATTTCCACATATTTTTGAGACGTATTTCTGACGTGGAGAATTTGCGGGGCTTGTTTTTTGTCACACCGTGCAGACAGTTGACAAGGGTTTACAACCGTTTACGACAAGCGACAATAACCGCCCCGATATGCGGAAACAGTCACACTGTGTAGAAAAGCGACAATGGTTGACTTCCGTTCACATCCGTTTACCATTTCAGAGATATAGGATTGAAGAAATGAACCATTAAACGATAAAACGGTATGAAAGCAACCAGAAAATGCAGTTTTTGCGGCAAGTCCTTTGTAACCCGAAGCGGTATGCAAAGATATTGCAGTGAGGCTTGTCAGGCAGAAGCCAAACGAGCCAGAGTGATGCAGAAGAACAACCTCTTCAAAGTCGCCCAACCCTTGATGGAGATACAGCATCAGGAGTATCTCACCTTTTCCAAAGCAGCCATCCTCATGGGCTGTTCCCGACAGTACATTTACAAACTTGTAGCCATCGGCAAGCTGAAAGCCTCACGCATCAGCAACCGCATGGCATTCATCCGCAGAGCCGACATCGAGCAGATGTTGGAGGGCAATCCCTATCACCGCATCCTGCCCGGCAACACCTCCACACCAAGGAAATCATCTTCATCTTCCTTACCTGCCAAAAGAGAAAAAAGGGAAAAGGAAAGCGAAGAAGTGTTGGACTTCTATTCGGGCGAGGAGGTGATGTCCCTTTTTAAGGTAAAGCAGTCATGGCTTTACACTTCCGCCAAGCGTAACCATATCCCCATCTGCCGTATCGCAGGAAAGAACTATTACAGCAAGAAGCATATTGACGAGTTTTTCGGTGTGGCAGTTGATATTAGCGAAATTACCGACTGGCTACTGACCGAGGAGGTGGAGGAACTGTTCGGCATGAAGCCGACCGCACTCCGTGCCTACACCTATCGCCATAAGATACCCACTAAAAGAGAGTACGGGCGTACCTATTACTCCAAATCACATTTGAACGAACTCCGCAGAACTGACCTTGTGAACGATGAACGCTACTATACCGTTGAGCAGGTGCAGCAAATCTATGGTCTTTCGTCAGCCAACATCTGCCATATCGTCAAGGTGAAGCACATCGAAAAGATAAAGGTGGGTGTGAAAAACCTGCTTTTGCGCTCAGATGTGGAGCGTGTCATGGCTGAAAGGAACAAATAACCGTGAAAAATCGGGATTATCGAAAATTATTTCAAAATGATGTATCGTGGAGGTATTCACGGATATTTCACGTTGTTCCTTTGCCATCGGAAACATGGATACAACTCCAAAATGTATACAACCAATTAAAACATAATTATTATGAGTAAATGCAAAACAGTTACCTTGCGTAAGCGCAAGATTAAGAACGGGACACAGTATTCACTATGCCTTGACTACTATCCCGGCTACCGTGACAATGTCACCATGAGAGTGATTACACGTGAAGCCTTAGGAATTTACATCTTCGCCAAACCTGCAAACCAGCAGGAACGGGACTTCAACGCACGCATGATGAAGAAAGCGGTCATCCTGCGCAACCAGCGCTACGAAGCCATTTTCAATGAAAACAACGGCTTTTTTGACAAGACCAAGATGAAGGGCGATTTCCTTGCCTATTTCAAAGGACTGGCTGACCGCAAGAATATCAAGTGGCAGCACGTATACAAGCATTTCCAGCGGTTCGTGAACGGCAAATGCACCTTTGAGGAGGTGGATGTGGATTTGTGCCGCAAGTTCATGGAATACCTGCTTGATGCACCCCAATCCATCCACACCAACCAAAAGCTGCACATCAACTCCGCAGCAGGCTATTGGTCAACTTTCCGTGCCGTGCTGCACACCGCTTACCGTGACAGGAAGATAAAGGAGAACCCAAACGGCTTCTTAGACCGCATCGAGTGCATTCCCACCATCAGGGAGCATTTGAGCCAAGAGGAACTGATACGGCTTGCCGAAACACCCTGTGAGGAGGAGGTCTTGAAAAAAGCTTTTCTTTTCGCCTGTCTTACGGGACTGAGAAAGAGCGACATCAGACAGCTCACGTGGCAGCAGATACAACCATACACCAACGGCAGGATGTTCGTTACCACCCGTATGCAGAAAACCAAAGAAATAGTGCATAACCCCATCAGTGATGAAGCCTATGGACTGCTGGGAGAACGGGGCGAGGGACTTATCTTTGAGGATTTCAAGGACAAGATGCTGCAAGGACCACTCCAACGGTGGCTCACGGCAGCAGGGATAACCAAGAAAATCACCTTTCACTGTACCCGCCACAGCTTCGGAAGCCTGCACGTGGAAATGGGAACGGACATGGCTGTCATCCAAGCCTATCTCGGACATAAGAACATTACCACCACACAAATCTATTCCAAGATAGCAGCGCAGCAGATGTGTCAGGTGGTGGACAAGATAACCTTGAAGCGCAAGGAGGCATAAATGTCTCACATTGACAGGTATTCAGAGGGGCGGTTATGGCTACAAGGCTATAATCGCCCCTCTATGTTTTTGGCTTGATGCCACCATTTATAAGCCCCTCAGAGTATGAAACAGAGTATGATATGATGACATTTCGTGAAATACATTGAAAAAGACCGTTCTAACCGCAAATAACGGGCAGTAATTGGGAAAAATAGCATTAACTTTGCACAAAATAATACAGGAACATTCAATCTCTCAACGAAATATGGAATCATCAATCAAGGACAAATACATCATCTTGGGCTTTGTCGGCTTCGCCATCGTCCTAATATCTTCCATTGCCACGCTGGTAATAGCGGACAGCTTCAACCAAGACAACTTTGTCAGGTGGATAGTATTCGTATGCTGTAACCTGTTGGGATGGTTGCTCTATCTCTCCTTTCAGACACTTATCTTTGATACATACGAAATCTACAAAATCAAGTTCGGCAAGAAAGAAACGATTGCCGAAGCCATAGAGGTGCAGGAAGAACTGTCACAAAATACACTTGAAGAAGCCACATCTGTGCCTGGACCTACATCAGTCCCTGAGCCTGTACCCGAATCATCCCCGACAAAAGAAGAGACACTTATCCAAACACAACCGATAGAGCTTACTATCGCCCCGGATCTTCACGAAAAGAACCGTGCCAATTACGCAAGCAGAGAGCAACGGGAAAAGGAAGAGCGCATCCGCATGGTCATGGAGTATTGCCATTATTACCTGCCTCGCATTGCCGACCAAGAAACCGTGAACCACATCTGTACTGAGGTGGACAAATGGATGAATCTTAACACTTATACCCCGAAGCCCATACAAAGACCGTTTACCAAAGACATCAACAACATTCCACTCCGTCACTTCGTATGGAATATCTCTGAGCGTTTCCTGTACAAGAGATACTACAATGGGGATAACCGTGCCAAGTTCATCAAAGCCCTTTTCCCGAAATCGTTTGCTGATACAGACTTATCAACCATCAAGAATTTCAAGGTAGAGCCGTTAAAGACGGAAATTCCCATTGATGAACCCGAAAACGGCAAACTTGATTTCCACTATCCCGAGGATTATGTGCGGAATTAGGATAATCACGACACCAACGACAACCATCCGGTAACTCATAACCGCCTGTTTTACATCGTTTCCCGAGTAATTTTACCCGTCATTTATGGCTGGGCTTAATTATTCGGGAATTATTTTGCAATGACGTGTCGTGGAGATATTCACGGATATATCATTTCAGTCCTTTGCGCCAAGTCTTACAAAAGAGACGAGTACGCGAATGGAAAAATCAATTCTTACCTTCAACGACCTCCCCGAGGTTGTCGCTCAGCTTCGAGACGAAGTGATGAGCCTGAAAAGCCTGCTCGCCGAGCAGCGCAGTGTGAACAATGCCAAAACGGTGGACACCCACGTGCCCATGTCTGTGGACGAGGCAGCAGAGTATTTAGGTATCCCTAAGGGTACGCTCTACATGAAACTGTCAGAAGGGACAATCCCTGCCACCAAGCCCGGCAAACGCTATTGCCTTTACCGTGACGAACTGGACAAGTGGCTGGAAACCGCCCGAAAGAATCCCATACCGTTGTCAGACGAGGAACTGAACAAGTCCTTATCCTCTTCCCACCGTCGCAAGCCCAACCCACGTAACTGGTGAATGATATGGAAGAGGATAAGAACTATATCAACCTGATACGTGGCGACCTCACAAAAGCATCCCAAGCGCATAACGGTATGCCCGACAGTGTAGGCATGATGAATATCAAGACGGCAAACCAAACCATTCTTGAAGCATCGTTATTGCCTACGCCCCGTGCGCTGTGGGACAGCTTTTGGTACGAGGGGGAACTCTCCTGCTTGTTTGCCGATTCCAACGTGGGCAAGTCCATCCTTGCCGTGCAGATAGCCGACCGCATCGCCCGAACCGACAATGTGCTGTATCTGGACTTTGAACTGTCCGAAAAGCAGTTCCAGCTCCGCTATACCAACGAGCATGGAGAGCTCTACACCTTTCCCGACAAACTCTATCGGGTGTCTATTGACTGCAACCAGCTTTTGGATGCCAACTTTGAGGAAGCTATCATAGGCGGCATTGAACAGATGGCTGTGCAGACCGACTGCAAGATTTTCATCATTGACAATCTTACCTACCTGTGTTGCGCCATGGAGAAAGGCGATGCCGCAGGACGGCTGATGATTCAGCTGAACAATCTCAAAAAGAGATATGCGCTCTCTATCCTTGTCCTAGCACATACGCCCAAACGCTCTTTGGATTGTCCCATCACATCCAACGACCTTGCCGGAAGCAAACGGCTCTACAATTTCTTTGACAGCGTGTTCACCATTGGAAAAAGTGCCCAAGACGGAGGGCTTCGCTATGTGAAGCAGCTTAAAGTGCGCTATGGCACGTTCTCTCATGATGCGGATAATGTAATCGTTTACGAGATTGACAAGGTGGATGCTTTCTTGCAGTTCGTGTTCAGGGGCTATTCCACGGAAAAGGAACACTTGAAAAAATTGGGCGACAATGAATCAAGCCAAAGGGATTGCCAAATTCTGCAACTCTCCCAATCGGGCAAGTCCGTCAGGGAGATAGCCTCACAGGTGAATTGTGGCAAGTCCACCGTAAACCGTATCATCCAGCGCAGCAAAGAGAGTAAAAACGCAGGTGTCCCAAGTGTCCCACTGTCCCAACCCTTAGAGTGTGGGACAATGGGACAGGATGGGACAGCCGACAATCAACCATCAAAAACGGACTAAGCTATGGGCAATTATTCATTACAGAAGTATAAAGGAACGGCAACACGGCATACCTGCCCCAAATGCGGAGACAGGCATTCTTTCGTCTATTACGTGGACGAAAATAATGTGCCGTTGCATCCATCGGTCGGCAGATGTAACCACGAAAGCGGTTGTGGGTATCACTACACTCCGAAAGAGTATTTTCAAGAGCATCCTGAACACAGAACTACCAATGATTTCTCTTTTGACAGGCAAAGAGCAGAGCAGAAGAAAGTGAAGCAGCAAAGTAAGCCGACAGCCATCGGCTATATTCCCCCTCACTATGTGGAGAAGTCGCAAAGCGAGCGTAGCAATTTCTTCCGTTTCCTCTTCACACTCCTTACTTCCTACTATGGCGACAAGGCGAAAGAGGTGTTGAAGCGGTTGTTGGAGGAATACCGTTTGGGGGCTACCCGTGACGGCTCTGTTATCTTTTGGCAGATAGACAGGACGGGCAAGGTACGCACGGGAAAGGTGATGCAGTACAATCCCGAAGACGGACACCGTATCAAGGGAGGACAGACATCGGCAGTGAACTGGATACACAGCATATTGAAAAAGCAGCGTGTGTTGGCAGAGGATTGGCAACTATCCCAATGCCTTTTCGGGGAACACTTGTTGAAAACGCATCCCGACAAGGTGGTGGTCTTGGTGGAATCCGAGAAGAGTGCCGTTATCGGTTCTGCTATCTTCCCCGATTATGTATGGCTGGCTACGGGTGGTAAGAGTCAGATGAGAGAAGAGAAACTCCGTGTACTGTCAGGGCGAACCGTGCTTCTCTTTCCCGATGCCGATGCTTATGCCGAGTGGAAACAGCGAGCCGAGAGCATGTACTTTTGTAAGGTGGTGGTTTCGGACATCATCGAAAGGAATGCCACCCCGAAACAAAAAGAAGCCCATATCGACATAGCCGATTGGATTATCTTTCAGATACGGGAGGGCAAGGTGATGAGTACAGCCAACCACTTGGTCGAGGCTGAGAGAATCCTCCAGCGGATGATAGAGAAGAATCCCGTCCTGCAAAAACTGATAGACGATTTAGACCTTGTGCTGGTCGGTGCATCTCCAATCGGCAACGATGATGAAAAACCTCCCTGACGGAGGAGAGCGGAAGCCGTAGGCTGGAGTTTGCAGACAATGGCTTGCCATTGATATAGCCCACTATAACTACACGCTCCGCTTACGTAGTTGTGGGCTCTCCCGAGGGGATTAGGGTTTTACCCTAATGACCCACTCAGGGCGTTTCTCCCCTGAGAACCCAGAGCAAAGAGTGACCCTCTCTTTGCAATCTCCGCTTATGGGTTGCACCCCTAAGAACCCCATGCGTTTACGGACAGCGGAAAAGCAAACAATAAAGTACAAACCAAAAAACAAGTATCTATGGCAACAAAATCAAGCATACATATCAAGCCCTGCAACATCGCATCGAGCGAGGCTCACAACAGGAGGACTGCCGAATACATGCGCCACATCGGAGAGTCCAGAATCTATGTCGTTCCTGAACTATCCACCGATAACGAACAGTGGATAAATCCCGACTTCGGCAGTCCGGATTTGCGGATGCATTATGACAATATCAGACAGATGGTAAAGGAAAAGACCGGACGTGCCATGCAGGAAAAGGAGCGTGAACGCAAAGGCAAGAACGGTAAAATAGTCAAGATTGCGGGATGCTCCCCCATACGTGAAGGAGTGCTGCTTGTCAGGTCGGACACCACACTGGCAGACGTGCGTAAATTCGGTGAGGAGTGTCAAAGACGCTGGGGAATCACACCGCTGCAAATCTTCCTGCACAAGGATGAAGGGCATTGGCTGAACGGTCAGCCGGAAGCGGAAGACAGGGAAAGCTTCAAAGTCGGGGACAGATGGTTCAAGCCGAACTATCATGCCCATATCGTTTTCGACTGGATGAACCACGAAACAGGAAAGAGCCGAAAGCTCAATGACGATGACATGATGCAGATGCAGACCCTTGCATCCGACATCCTGCTGATGGAACGCGGGCAGTCAAAGGCTGTCACTGGTAAGGAGCATCTGGAACGGAACGACTTTATCATTGAGAAGCAGAAAGCTGAACTGCAACGCATGGATGCAGCCAAACGGCACAAAGAAGAACAGATAAATCTTGCCGAGCAGGAACTGAAACAGGTGAAATCAGAAATACGCACTGACAAGTTAAAGAAGACAGCCACCACGGCAGCGACAGCCATAACTAGTGGAGTTGCTTCTCTTTTCGGGAGTGGAAAACTGAAAGAACTGGAACGTGCCAACGAAAAACTGCAAGACGAGGTTTCAAAACGGAACACCAATATTGAAAAATTGCAGAGCCAAGTACAGCAGATGCAGAAACAGCATGATACGCAAATCCACAATCTCAGAGAAATGCACAGGCAGGAACTTGACATGAAAGAAAAAGAACTGTCACGGCTCGCCAGAATCATAGACAAGGCTTTCAGGTGGTTTCGATGTTCAGGGAAATGCTGCGCA
The DNA here is from genome assembly GCF_003609775.1 of Prevotella melaninogenica. NCBI lineage: Bacteria > Pseudomonadati > Bacteroidota > Bacteroidia > Bacteroidales > Prevotellaceae > Prevotella > Prevotella melaninogenica. The sequence continues at coordinate 763,938 of NZ_AP018050.1, read as the reverse complement.
TGGAAAAGTTTTGTGCCATGCTGGGATTCTCTAAAGAAATGACTGAAAGTCTTATAGTCAAAAAAGAAGCCCTGAAATGTAGCGGTAAAATCTATTCCGAGCAACACAGGCGGAACTTTGATATAAAGGATGATATTTTAAGGGTGGAAAATGACCCTGACGATGAAAGCAGGCTGAACCTGACAATAAACAGGAAGCCGATTGCCGACTGGTTCAGGGAGCAATGGCACAGGCTTAGATATGGAGCAAGAGTGCCGCAACAGGAAGAAAGAAAAAGTAGAGGATTCAAATTATAATAGAAGCAATTTGATTAGTAATCTAAAAGCACTCCGATAACGATTAGAGTGCTTTTAGATTGTTTATCATTAATTATCAAAGCAAGTGCAGTTTAAGATTTTACTGAAGTTTGCATTAATAAAGAATATACTACAGCTGATATATGCGCAACATATTGTGACGCTTGTGATTCATTTCCCTTGAAATCCTTAACAAATACCGCTAAGGTATAACTGATATTATTAGGCAGACATATATAGGCAACATCATTGTGAGCTGCAAGAACACCATTTTCATTAACATAACCTGAACCTGTCTTATGCGCTATAACAACCCCTTCTTTATCAAGAAGTGGAGCTGCTATCCTATCTACACCTGTTTTGCATTCTTTTAACGTATTCTTAATGAAACTTTGTTTCTCATCATCGATAAGACCTTCAGTAAACAAACGATTCATCAACATTGCAGCACCAAGAGGAGATGTATAGTTAGAGTAAGCCTTGTTATGGTCAGCCGACATTTCCTCTTCCGTATAAGCTATCTGAAAACTTGAACGAGGAATGAGTGTGGCTATAAAACTATCTGTTTGAGCGACATTAACCATATCCTTAAACATAAGGTTGCTTGCATTGTTGTCACTCTGAGTAAGAGTATAACGCAGCAAATCTCTCACTGTCAATGATATGACTGGCCCTGAATAATCTTTCAGCATAGGACTCCAAGTCTTTGGGTCAAGTTTATCCCTATTTATATTTACTAAGGTATCAAGTGAAATTCCTTTATTGTCAAAGTCATTACAAAGAGCTAATGCCTGATGAACCTTAAACACACTCATCATAGGATAAACACTCTTATTATTGACCTTAACCGTATCTCTGTTATTAACAATAACCGCCACACCAATTTCGCCAGGACAAGCTGAGACAATTTGAGAAATGCTATCAGTCAAAACATTTGTTAAAGGAGGATTTGCGCTATCTTTTGTCGCTGATTTATGGAACAATGAAAATACCAAGATGAAAATGCAAACTAAAGCTATACTCAAAACTACGATTTGTTTTTTTCTGTTTTTTTCCATGTTTATATTATTTATATTTGTTTGACGAGAATATCTTTATTTGCCGACAAAGGTACATAACTTTACGGAAAAATATGTTTCTAAAATATATAAATAGACAGCTGTGGGGAAAATGTGGGGAAAAATTAGATAATTAAAAAGGCTAAATGACTGGAAATAATCACTTAGCCTTTTAATCCGTACCCAGACCCGTACTTCGTAATTGCTGCGCCCATCATTCAAGACTGTCAAATCGGGTCTTTCCTGTCAAGCCAATGATGCCTATGCGTATGCCAAACACATGGATTACGGATTTCTCGTTCCGTGAACAAACACTTTATCCGCAACTCTGCTATGTGGTGTATTGGCTTAACTCCATTTCTATGGGCAACACTTTTGTTGCAGATTTCAAGCAGCTTTTATCGAAATACCCATCAGTAAGAACTCGTTTATTAGGCTTTCCTCATAATTGGGAACAAGAGCCTTTGTGGAGATAAAATAATTGCCCTGTTTCTTAAAAAGCACTGGGGCAAACCAGCTCCGTCTTTAATTGTTTCCAATAAATGGATTGTTTCAAGCCCCTATAGAAAGAGAACAAAAATTCCTGTGTGAAAATTAATCTACGACAAGGAGCAAGCAAGGAGCAATATCAAACAAAAATCAATACCTTTGCAGTACATATGAGATAGACCAAAACAAAAGTGGAATATCGGAAACGAATAGCAAGGAAAAGAGAAGAAACGACCCAAGTTGATGTCCTTTTTGAGTTAATAATCAATAAAAGCGTTAAATCTTCACCTTTTAGAATGTGCAATTAAAAATAACAACCATATTTCTGACTTATTATCTATAAAATATTGAGTAATAATCGGTTGTAAATACTTCAATTGTAGCGCGCTAACTTCTGTAACCATTCCAAATAGTATTACGACAATTGGAGAGTATGCTTTCGCTGGATGTATTTATAACCATAGAACAACCAAAACTAATCAGAAATATCCGAGTGTAAATCTTTAATTACCAGCATATTCTAAAATTTAACACTTTTCGGTTGCCATTTGTCGCTTCCCAAATTTCCACATATTTTTGAGACGTATTTCTGACGTGGAGAATTTGCGGGGCTTGTTTTTTGTCACACCGTGCAGACAGTTGACAAGGGTTTACAACCGTTTACGACAAGCGACAATAACCGCCCCGATATGCGGAAACAGTCACACTGTGTAGAAAAGCGACAATGGTTGACTTCCGTTCACATCCGTTTACCATTTCAGAGATATAGGATTGAAGAAATGAACCATTAAACGATAAAACGGTATGAAAGCAACCAGAAAATGCAGTTTTTGCGGCAAGTCCTTTGTAACCCGAAGCGGTATGCAAAGATATTGCAGTGAGGCTTGTCAGGCAGAAGCCAAACGAGCCAGAGTGATGCAGAAGAACAACCTCTTCAAAGTCGCCCAACCCTTGATGGAGATACAGCATCAGGAGTATCTCACCTTTTCCAAAGCAGCCATCCTCATGGGCTGTTCCCGACAGTACATTTACAAACTTGTAGCCATCGGCAAGCTGAAAGCCTCACGCATCAGCAACCGCATGGCATTCATCCGCAGAGCCGACATCGAGCAGATGTTGGAGGGCAATCCCTATCACCGCATCCTGCCCGGCAACACCTCCACACCAAGGAAATCATCTTCATCTTCCTTACCTGCCAAAAGAGAAAAAAGGGAAAAGGAAAGCGAAGAAGTGTTGGACTTCTATTCGGGCGAGGAGGTGATGTCCCTTTTTAAGGTAAAGCAGTCATGGCTTTACACTTCCGCCAAGCGTAACCATATCCCCATCTGCCGTATCGCAGGAAAGAACTATTACAGCAAGAAGCATATTGACGAGTTTTTCGGTGTGGCAGTTGATATTAGCGAAATTACCGACTGGCTACTGACCGAGGAGGTGGAGGAACTGTTCGGCATGAAGCCGACCGCACTCCGTGCCTACACCTATCGCCATAAGATACCCACTAAAAGAGAGTACGGGCGTACCTATTACTCCAAATCACATTTGAACGAACTCCGCAGAACTGACCTTGTGAACGATGAACGCTACTATACCGTTGAGCAGGTGCAGCAAATCTATGGTCTTTCGTCAGCCAACATCTGCCATATCGTCAAGGTGAAGCACATCGAAAAGATAAAGGTGGGTGTGAAAAACCTGCTTTTGCGCTCAGATGTGGAGCGTGTCATGGCTGAAAGGAACAAATAACCGTGAAAAATCGGGATTATCGAAAATTATTTCAAAATGATGTATCGTGGAGGTATTCACGGATATTTCACGTTGTTCCTTTGCCATCGGAAACATGGATACAACTCCAAAATGTATACAACCAATTAAAACATAATTATTATGAGTAAATGCAAAACAGTTACCTTGCGTAAGCGCAAGATTAAGAACGGGACACAGTATTCACTATGCCTTGACTACTATCCCGGCTACCGTGACAATGTCACCATGAGAGTGATTACACGTGAAGCCTTAGGAATTTACATCTTCGCCAAACCTGCAAACCAGCAGGAACGGGACTTCAACGCACGCATGATGAAGAAAGCGGTCATCCTGCGCAACCAGCGCTACGAAGCCATTTTCAATGAAAACAACGGCTTTTTTGACAAGACCAAGATGAAGGGCGATTTCCTTGCCTATTTCAAAGGACTGGCTGACCGCAAGAATATCAAGTGGCAGCACGTATACAAGCATTTCCAGCGGTTCGTGAACGGCAAATGCACCTTTGAGGAGGTGGATGTGGATTTGTGCCGCAAGTTCATGGAATACCTGCTTGATGCACCCCAATCCATCCACACCAACCAAAAGCTGCACATCAACTCCGCAGCAGGCTATTGGTCAACTTTCCGTGCCGTGCTGCACACCGCTTACCGTGACAGGAAGATAAAGGAGAACCCAAACGGCTTCTTAGACCGCATCGAGTGCATTCCCACCATCAGGGAGCATTTGAGCCAAGAGGAACTGATACGGCTTGCCGAAACACCCTGTGAGGAGGAGGTCTTGAAAAAAGCTTTTCTTTTCGCCTGTCTTACGGGACTGAGAAAGAGCGACATCAGACAGCTCACGTGGCAGCAGATACAACCATACACCAACGGCAGGATGTTCGTTACCACCCGTATGCAGAAAACCAAAGAAATAGTGCATAACCCCATCAGTGATGAAGCCTATGGACTGCTGGGAGAACGGGGCGAGGGACTTATCTTTGAGGATTTCAAGGACAAGATGCTGCAAGGACCACTCCAACGGTGGCTCACGGCAGCAGGGATAACCAAGAAAATCACCTTTCACTGTACCCGCCACAGCTTCGGAAGCCTGCACGTGGAAATGGGAACGGACATGGCTGTCATCCAAGCCTATCTCGGACATAAGAACATTACCACCACACAAATCTATTCCAAGATAGCAGCGCAGCAGATGTGTCAGGTGGTGGACAAGATAACCTTGAAGCGCAAGGAGGCATAAATGTCTCACATTGACAGGTATTCAGAGGGGCGGTTATGGCTACAAGGCTATAATCGCCCCTCTATGTTTTTGGCTTGATGCCACCATTTATAAGCCCCTCAGAGTATGAAACAGAGTATGATATGATGACATTTCGTGAAATACATTGAAAAAGACCGTTCTAACCGCAAATAACGGGCAGTAATTGGGAAAAATAGCATTAACTTTGCACAAAATAATACAGGAACATTCAATCTCTCAACGAAATATGGAATCATCAATCAAGGACAAATACATCATCTTGGGCTTTGTCGGCTTCGCCATCGTCCTAATATCTTCCATTGCCACGCTGGTAATAGCGGACAGCTTCAACCAAGACAACTTTGTCAGGTGGATAGTATTCGTATGCTGTAACCTGTTGGGATGGTTGCTCTATCTCTCCTTTCAGACACTTATCTTTGATACATACGAAATCTACAAAATCAAGTTCGGCAAGAAAGAAACGATTGCCGAAGCCATAGAGGTGCAGGAAGAACTGTCACAAAATACACTTGAAGAAGCCACATCTGTGCCTGGACCTACATCAGTCCCTGAGCCTGTACCCGAATCATCCCCGACAAAAGAAGAGACACTTATCCAAACACAACCGATAGAGCTTACTATCGCCCCGGATCTTCACGAAAAGAACCGTGCCAATTACGCAAGCAGAGAGCAACGGGAAAAGGAAGAGCGCATCCGCATGGTCATGGAGTATTGCCATTATTACCTGCCTCGCATTGCCGACCAAGAAACCGTGAACCACATCTGTACTGAGGTGGACAAATGGATGAATCTTAACACTTATACCCCGAAGCCCATACAAAGACCGTTTACCAAAGACATCAACAACATTCCACTCCGTCACTTCGTATGGAATATCTCTGAGCGTTTCCTGTACAAGAGATACTACAATGGGGATAACCGTGCCAAGTTCATCAAAGCCCTTTTCCCGAAATCGTTTGCTGATACAGACTTATCAACCATCAAGAATTTCAAGGTAGAGCCGTTAAAGACGGAAATTCCCATTGATGAACCCGAAAACGGCAAACTTGATTTCCACTATCCCGAGGATTATGTGCGGAATTAGGATAATCACGACACCAACGACAACCATCCGGTAACTCATAACCGCCTGTTTTACATCGTTTCCCGAGTAATTTTACCCGTCATTTATGGCTGGGCTTAATTATTCGGGAATTATTTTGCAATGACGTGTCGTGGAGATATTCACGGATATATCATTTCAGTCCTTTGCGCCAAGTCTTACAAAAGAGACGAGTACGCGAATGGAAAAATCAATTCTTACCTTCAACGACCTCCCCGAGGTTGTCGCTCAGCTTCGAGACGAAGTGATGAGCCTGAAAAGCCTGCTCGCCGAGCAGCGCAGTGTGAACAATGCCAAAACGGTGGACACCCACGTGCCCATGTCTGTGGACGAGGCAGCAGAGTATTTAGGTATCCCTAAGGGTACGCTCTACATGAAACTGTCAGAAGGGACAATCCCTGCCACCAAGCCCGGCAAACGCTATTGCCTTTACCGTGACGAACTGGACAAGTGGCTGGAAACCGCCCGAAAGAATCCCATACCGTTGTCAGACGAGGAACTGAACAAGTCCTTATCCTCTTCCCACCGTCGCAAGCCCAACCCACGTAACTGGTGAATGATATGGAAGAGGATAAGAACTATATCAACCTGATACGTGGCGACCTCACAAAAGCATCCCAAGCGCATAACGGTATGCCCGACAGTGTAGGCATGATGAATATCAAGACGGCAAACCAAACCATTCTTGAAGCATCGTTATTGCCTACGCCCCGTGCGCTGTGGGACAGCTTTTGGTACGAGGGGGAACTCTCCTGCTTGTTTGCCGATTCCAACGTGGGCAAGTCCATCCTTGCCGTGCAGATAGCCGACCGCATCGCCCGAACCGACAATGTGCTGTATCTGGACTTTGAACTGTCCGAAAAGCAGTTCCAGCTCCGCTATACCAACGAGCATGGAGAGCTCTACACCTTTCCCGACAAACTCTATCGGGTGTCTATTGACTGCAACCAGCTTTTGGATGCCAACTTTGAGGAAGCTATCATAGGCGGCATTGAACAGATGGCTGTGCAGACCGACTGCAAGATTTTCATCATTGACAATCTTACCTACCTGTGTTGCGCCATGGAGAAAGGCGATGCCGCAGGACGGCTGATGATTCAGCTGAACAATCTCAAAAAGAGATATGCGCTCTCTATCCTTGTCCTAGCACATACGCCCAAACGCTCTTTGGATTGTCCCATCACATCCAACGACCTTGCCGGAAGCAAACGGCTCTACAATTTCTTTGACAGCGTGTTCACCATTGGAAAAAGTGCCCAAGACGGAGGGCTTCGCTATGTGAAGCAGCTTAAAGTGCGCTATGGCACGTTCTCTCATGATGCGGATAATGTAATCGTTTACGAGATTGACAAGGTGGATGCTTTCTTGCAGTTCGTGTTCAGGGGCTATTCCACGGAAAAGGAACACTTGAAAAAATTGGGCGACAATGAATCAAGCCAAAGGGATTGCCAAATTCTGCAACTCTCCCAATCGGGCAAGTCCGTCAGGGAGATAGCCTCACAGGTGAATTGTGGCAAGTCCACCGTAAACCGTATCATCCAGCGCAGCAAAGAGAGTAAAAACGCAGGTGTCCCAAGTGTCCCACTGTCCCAACCCTTAGAGTGTGGGACAATGGGACAGGATGGGACAGCCGACAATCAACCATCAAAAACGGACTAAGCTATGGGCAATTATTCATTACAGAAGTATAAAGGAACGGCAACACGGCATACCTGCCCCAAATGCGGAGACAGGCATTCTTTCGTCTATTACGTGGACGAAAATAATGTGCCGTTGCATCCATCGGTCGGCAGATGTAACCACGAAAGCGGTTGTGGGTATCACTACACTCCGAAAGAGTATTTTCAAGAGCATCCTGAACACAGAACTACCAATGATTTCTCTTTTGACAGGCAAAGAGCAGAGCAGAAGAAAGTGAAGCAGCAAAGTAAGCCGACAGCCATCGGCTATATTCCCCCTCACTATGTGGAGAAGTCGCAAAGCGAGCGTAGCAATTTCTTCCGTTTCCTCTTCACACTCCTTACTTCCTACTATGGCGACAAGGCGAAAGAGGTGTTGAAGCGGTTGTTGGAGGAATACCGTTTGGGGGCTACCCGTGACGGCTCTGTTATCTTTTGGCAGATAGACAGGACGGGCAAGGTACGCACGGGAAAGGTGATGCAGTACAATCCCGAAGACGGACACCGTATCAAGGGAGGACAGACATCGGCAGTGAACTGGATACACAGCATATTGAAAAAGCAGCGTGTGTTGGCAGAGGATTGGCAACTATCCCAATGCCTTTTCGGGGAACACTTGTTGAAAACGCATCCCGACAAGGTGGTGGTCTTGGTGGAATCCGAGAAGAGTGCCGTTATCGGTTCTGCTATCTTCCCCGATTATGTATGGCTGGCTACGGGTGGTAAGAGTCAGATGAGAGAAGAGAAACTCCGTGTACTGTCAGGGCGAACCGTGCTTCTCTTTCCCGATGCCGATGCTTATGCCGAGTGGAAACAGCGAGCCGAGAGCATGTACTTTTGTAAGGTGGTGGTTTCGGACATCATCGAAAGGAATGCCACCCCGAAACAAAAAGAAGCCCATATCGACATAGCCGATTGGATTATCTTTCAGATACGGGAGGGCAAGGTGATGAGTACAGCCAACCACTTGGTCGAGGCTGAGAGAATCCTCCAGCGGATGATAGAGAAGAATCCCGTCCTGCAAAAACTGATAGACGATTTAGACCTTGTGCTGGTCGGTGCATCTCCAATCGGCAACGATGATGAAAAACCTCCCTGACGGAGGAGAGCGGAAGCCGTAGGCTGGAGTTTGCAGACAATGGCTTGCCATTGATATAGCCCACTATAACTACACGCTCCGCTTACGTAGTTGTGGGCTCTCCCGAGGGGATTAGGGTTTTACCCTAATGACCCACTCAGGGCGTTTCTCCCCTGAGAACCCAGAGCAAAGAGTGACCCTCTCTTTGCAATCTCCGCTTATGGGTTGCACCCCTAAGAACCCCATGCGTTTACGGACAGCGGAAAAGCAAACAATAAAGTACAAACCAAAAAACAAGTATCTATGGCAACAAAATCAAGCATACATATCAAGCCCTGCAACATCGCATCGAGCGAGGCTCACAACAGGAGGACTGCCGAATACATGCGCCACATCGGAGAGTCCAGAATCTATGTCGTTCCTGAACTATCCACCGATAACGAACAGTGGATAAATCCCGACTTCGGCAGTCCGGATTTGCGGATGCATTATGACAATATCAGACAGATGGTAAAGGAAAAGACCGGACGTGCCATGCAGGAAAAGGAGCGTGAACGCAAAGGCAAGAACGGTAAAATAGTCAAGATTGCGGGATGCTCCCCCATACGTGAAGGAGTGCTGCTTGTCAGGTCGGACACCACACTGGCAGACGTGCGTAAATTCGGTGAGGAGTGTCAAAGACGCTGGGGAATCACACCGCTGCAAATCTTCCTGCACAAGGATGAAGGGCATTGGCTGAACGGTCAGCCGGAAGCGGAAGACAGGGAAAGCTTCAAAGTCGGGGACAGATGGTTCAAGCCGAACTATCATGCCCATATCGTTTTCGACTGGATGAACCACGAAACAGGAAAGAGCCGAAAGCTCAATGACGATGACATGATGCAGATGCAGACCCTTGCATCCGACATCCTGCTGATGGAACGCGGGCAGTCAAAGGCTGTCACTGGTAAGGAGCATCTGGAACGGAACGACTTTATCATTGAGAAGCAGAAAGCTGAACTGCAACGCATGGATGCAGCCAAACGGCACAAAGAAGAACAGATAAATCTTGCCGAGCAGGAACTGAAACAGGTGAAATCAGAAATACGCACTGACAAGTTAAAGAAGACAGCCACCACGGCAGCGACAGCCATAACTAGTGGAGTTGCTTCTCTTTTCGGGAGTGGAAAACTGAAAGAACTGGAACGTGCCAACGAAAAACTGCAAGACGAGGTTTCAAAACGGAACACCAATATTGAAAAATTGCAGAGCCAAGTACAGCAGATGCAGAAACAGCATGATACGCAAATCCACAATCTCAGAGAAATGCACAGGCAGGAACTTGACATGAAAGAAAAAGAACTGTCACGGCTCGCCAGAATCATAGACAAGGCTTTCAGGTGGTTTCGATGTTCAGGGAAATGCTGCGCATGGAAAAGTTTTGTGCCATGCTGGGATTCTCTAAAGAAATGACTGAAAGTCTTATAGTCAAAAAAGAAGCCCTGAAATGTAGCGGTAAAATCTATTCCGAGCAACACAGGCGGAACTTTGATATAAAGGATGATATTTTAAGGGTGGAAAATGACCCTGACGATGAAAGCAGGCTGAACCTGACAATAAACAGGAAGCCGATTGCCGACTGGTTCAGGGAGCAATGGCACAGGCTTAGATATGGAGCAAGAGTGCCGCAACAGGAAGAAAGAAAAAGTAGAGGATTCAAATTATAATAGAAGCAATTTGATTAGTAATCTAAAAGCACTCCGATAACGATTAGAGTGCTTTTAGATTGTTTATCATTAATTATCAAAGCAAGTGCAGTTTAAGATTTTACTGAAGTTTGCATTAATAAAGAATATACTACAGCTGATATATGCGCAACATATTGTGACGCTTGTGATTCATTTCCCTTGAAATCCTTAACAAATACCGCTAAGGTATAACTGATATTATTAGGCAGACATATATAGGCAACATCATTGTGAGCTGCAAGAACACCATTTTCATTAACATAACCTGAACCTGTCTTATGCGCTATAACAACCCCTTCTTTATCAAGAAGTGGAGCTGCTATCCTATCTACACCTGTTTTGCATTCTTTTAACGTATTCTTAATGAAACTTTGTTTCTCATCATCGATAAGACCTTCAGTAAACAAACGATTCATCAACATTGCAGCACCAAGAGGAGATGTATAGTTAGAGTAAGCCTTGTTATGGTCAGCCGACATTTCCTCTTCCGTATAAGCTATCTGAAAACTTGAACGAGGAATGAGTGTGGCTATAAAACTATCTGTTTGAGCGACATTAACCATATCCTTAAACATAAGGTTGCTTGCATTGTTGTCACTCTGAGTAAGAGTATAACGCAGCAAATCTCTCACTGTCAATGATATGACTGGCCCTGAATAATCTTTCAGCATAGGACTCCAAGTCTTTGGGTCAAGTTTATCCCTATTTATATTTACTAAGGTATCAAGTGAAATTCCTTTATTGTCAAAGTCATTACAAAGAGCTAATGCCTGATGAACCTTAAACACACTCATCATAGGATAAACACTCTTATTATTGACCTTAACCGTATCTCTGTTATTAACAATAACCGCCACACCAATTTCGCCAGGACAAGCTGAGACAATTTGAGAAATGCTATCAGTCAAAACATTTGTTAAAGGAGGATTTGCGCTATCTTTTGTCGCTGATTTATGGAACAATGAAAATACCAAGATGAAAATGCAAACTAAAGCTATACTCAAAACTACGATTTGTTTTTTTCTGTTTTTTTCCATGTTTATATTATTTATATTTGTTTGACGAGAATATCTTTATTTGCCGACAAAGGTACATAACTTTACGGAAAAATATGTTTCTAAAATATATAAATAGACAGCTGTGGGGAAAATGTGGGGAAAAATTAGATAATTAAAAAGGCTAAATGACTGGAAATAATCACTTAGCCTTTTAATCCGTACCCAGACCCGTACTTCGTAATTGCTGCGCCCATCATTCAAGACTGTCAAATCGGGTCTTTCCTGTCAAGCCAATGATGCCTATGCGTATGCCAAACACATGGATTACGGATTTCTCGTTCCGTGAACAAACACTTTATCCGCAACTCTGCTATGTGGTGTATTGGCTTAACTCCATTTCTATGGGCAACACTTTTGTTGCAGATTTCAAGCAGCTTTTATCGAAATACCCATCAGTAAGAACTCGTTTATTAGGCTTTCCTCATAATTGGGAACAAGAGCCTTTGTGGAGATAAAATAATTGCCCTGTTTCTTAAAAAGCACTGGGGCAAACCAGCTCCGTCTTTAATTGTTTCCAATAAATGGATTGTTTCAAGCCCCTATAGAAAGAGAACAAAAATTCCTGTGTGAAAATTAATCTACGACAAGGAGCAAGCAAGGAGCAATATCAAACAAAAATCAATACCTTTGCAGTACATATGAGATAGACCAAAACAAAAGTGGAATATCGGAAACGAATAGCAAGGAAAAGAGAAGAAACGACCCAAGTTGATGTCCTTTTTGAGTTAATAATCAATAAAAGCGTTAAATCTTCACCTTTTAGAATGTGCAATTAAAAATAACAACCATATTTCTGACTTATTATCTATAAAATATTGAGTAATAATCGGTTGTAAATACGCTGGATGTAGTTCTCTAACTTCTGTAACCATTCCCAATAGTGTTACAACAATTGGCGACAATGCTTTCAACGGTTGTCGCTCTCTAACTTCTGTAACCATTCCAAATAGTGTTACGACAATTGGAAAGGCTGCTTTCAGTATTTGTAGCTCTCTAACCTCTGTAACCATTCCAAATAGTGTTACTACAATTGGCTACAATGCTTTCATGGGTTGCAGTTCTCTAACTTCTGTAACCATTCCTAATAGTGTTACGACAATAGGTGGCGAAGCTTTTAGCGGATGCACCAACCTACAAAAAGTACATATCGGAGATAGTGTTAAGGCTATAGGAGAATACGCATTTGATTACTGTACCAGTATAACACAGATTTCAAGTGAGGCAGTCGTACCTCCAACCTGTGAATCAGGTGTTTTTACCAACATTAATAAATCTAAATGTAAACTTATTGTTCCTAAGAATAGTCTTGACGCATATAAACAAGCATACCAATGGAAAGATTTCTTATTAATAGAGGATAATACTACTGGCATTACAAACACTGTTTATAATAAAGCAGGACTTGCTGATGTCTATACAATAGATGGAACAAAACGGCTAAGTAAAGCAAGCACCGACGAAATTAATGCTTTACCTAAGGGTGTTTATATTGTCAATGGTAAAAAGATAATCATTAAATAACAGACACATCGGTTTTCCTAAGCCACACCATATATTTTTACTTGTTGTATGTTCGTCTGACAAAGAAAGATGAATAAGAACAGAAACTTACAAGAAAAACATTGAGGGCTTATATAGAAAACCTTATTACCATACAGCAGCAAATGAGCAATCATTTGCTGCTTTTTCATTTATTCTCTTACACATATCAACGCAAAGAGTTATATTTGCAAAACGAAAAGGAGAATAATATATGATTAAATTTGAACTTGAAGCACCCACTTCTGCCTACAATATCCCCTTACCCCACAATGTGACTTGAGGCAATACATAATATCATTCCCATAAGTTGTAGTCATTATCCAAAATCAGTCTGGAAAACATCTGCGTAAGCATTATTACAGGTATAGATATTCAGCACATACCGCCTTGATGTCCTGATCCACTTGGCTGGTACAGAAATAAACCTGAAGACAAACGCTTTTATGCGACTTGTTGCATTGAGTCCGAACTTCTTTACGTCGAGTCTTTGAATAATGGCCTTGTAAAAGTCACAGATAAGTGCTGTAAGAAGATGGCATAGTATAGATTTGATAAAGATAGCAAATTTATTATCAATACACTTGACATGAATGTTATTTTTATTTATCTTTGCAGTAGATAATCGATTATCTCTTAATTTAATCAACTAAAAATCAAAGAAAATGAAACAAATGAACAAACAAACGAAATGATTCTATACTGTGTCATTTTAGTGATAGCTTCAATAGGATGTACAAACATCGAATCAAACCAAGGAGGTGAAGTGGTAAAGGACGAAACCAGAAACTTTTTTAAGGCACTGACTCTCAATGTCCCTGCCATTGCATCAACTCAACTCATTCCAACAGGAAAGACCAGAGCGAGCAATGCCAAAGACTCCATCAATACGAGTAATTATGTAACATTACATGCTGATTTCCCTGAAGATGCAACAGAGATACAGAAAAAGTTACTTAAATACGTACGAACGGTACAGGATGTATCAGATTTTCATAGAATAACTGCTGCAGATTTTTCCATAGTACCAAACATGCAAAGTGGAGAAAATGATATTATTGTTTCAACTGTGGAAATCAAAAATGTTTTAAATCCTATGTTGGGCGTAAGTAGGGGATACTTGCTGGAGCAAGATATAACAGAAGAAGAACTTAATCAAATAATAGCAGAGACAGGAGCAAGCGACGAGGATGTTATTCTTGTAGCAATGATTTTAGGTAATCAAGACATTCAACGTGCAGAGTTACAAGTTTCAAAGAATGAAAGACAAACATTTAATTTCTTAGCGACACCATGTTATGCCAAAGACAATTTTGCTAAACAAAGTAATCTAAAGGTTATTTTTGACTGTGCTTTAGAAGCCATAGGAGCAGACATATTTACAAATGTAGTTGCATTTGCAAACGCCAAATGGTCAAAAGTTGTTATTAAAAAAAATTTTAAGATTGTTGCTAAGAGAGCTTTAGGTCCAGTCGGTGTAGGAATAGCTGTAGCAGAATTTGGATGGTGTATTTACAGGCACGGTAATACAGACTGTTCTATTTATGCTTCTCCCGAAATGGTAAAACAGTTGGAGAATAATACGATTGAAGAAAAATTGCGTGAATTAGAAAAGCAGCAAGAAGTAAAGAAAAGAAAACAGTAAAAGAACTAAGAAATAATATGATAATATTTGCATTTGCACTTTGTGCCGTTTTAGTTTATATAACTGTCAAGAGCGTGTGGGGGTTATTTAAGAACTGGAAAGAAATGGATTTCAAATCTTGTCTTATCAACATCACCCTCTCTATTATATCAGTTGGCGGTTTTACTTATATTCTTTGGAAGCAAAAAGCCATACAAGATGTGATAGAATTCATAAAGAATATCTAAAAAAACAAAGAGCACAGCAGGTTTTCTAATCCTACTGTGCTCTTTTTACATTTAACTATTCTATGCTTATCTGAGTAAAATGAGTTGTAGGAATACTACTTATAAAAATAAATTCAAATCAAAAAAAGATGGTAGGAATGATTGCTATTCCCATTAAAATGAGATATAAGTAAGCCCCCAAAAGCCTAACATATACGGATAAATCTTATCGGACATCATCTGTTAAGGACTTTGGACTTTCAGAAAGTAAATTAGCAATCAAAACTAAAGGGTAACCGCACTCATACTTACTTTGTAAAGAAAAATCATAAACTGATTTTTAATTGGTGCTTAATTGCATTCGAATTAAGGCTTAATTGACTTGCAAAAGATGCCCTTTTGAGGTCTAAGTAACGCCCTTTTGAAATGCAATTAAGCATCTTTTCTTTTACAATCAGACAACCGCTTGATTATCTGATAGTTACAAACCTAAGTGAAAACGCTGTTTTTCGACTGAAAACAAGCTTATAGGATCAAAAAATGTCATAATATTTCACACAAAAGTACTCTAAACAGATGCTTATACAAGCGTATTAAGTTTAGGTATTCAGTAAAGTGAACCACAAAAGAACAAGCTAAAATACATATAAAAAAAACTTGATACAAAAGAACTTATCAATAAATATTAACACATGAGAAAATAAAAAACTAACAATTGAGAGTTTCCTCCTTTTTTATATATATCTTTGCACAGAAGAAAAGAAACTGAGAACAAAATTTATCATTAATAAAACTTTCAAACATTAATCTTATGAAACGAATCATATATCTATTCTTATTAGGAATTGTACTATTGACAGCTTGTCAAAACAGCCCTTCCAAGCAAACAGATAAAGATGGTCAGAACATCGATAGTACAAAGCAGGAAATAAATATCGATAGTATCCAACAAAAGGCTAAGGTTGATAGCGTTAAGCAAATCCTTGCAAAAACGACTGATCCCTTGAAGCGAATCAAGCTTCATCAGCAAATAATTGACATCCAATTTAAGGGCGCATCACCAGAGGAGCGTTGTCGAATCTTTGATGAGTTTAGTACGGAAGTGCAAAAAGAGCTGAATAAGATCAATGACCGTGAGAGTCATTTCCTTGGGCACTATTTCGAGTATAAAATAGACAGCATGGGTAATGAAATAGTGCCACACGATTCCATTAAAAAGAAGGAGCTGTTCTATAAGAACGCAGGGATAGAAATAGTAGATTTAGGAGAAGGAATCGTAGAAATGAACCTTCAAACTAAAACATACATTCAGTATGTCAAACTATTGCCTAAGTACTATCAGGACTATTGGTACCTGATAAAGGATGCAGAGAACATTGCCCCAGATGCTGTCCTCGTAATATCGTGGCGAAGGTTGGGTAACCTGCTTGCTCGACACGAAGCTTACGTAAAAACATATCCAACAAAGAAAGAATTTTTCTGTAGACTACAAGATGACTATATATTCCTTCAGTCTGCCTATTTATTTGGCGTAGACAATACTCCTGTGTATTATGAAAACATAGACAAAGAAGTTAAAGAAGAGTGGAAACGATTCATGAAGGCTTACCCAGATAGTCCGACAGTACCTTTTATCAAAGACATGCTTCGGATGAAGAGTCAAGAGGATAGGGATGCTATTATGCAAAAGCTAACAAAGTTCCAAGAGAGCTCAGACTATCCTTTGCTTAAACCCTGTCCAGGTAAAATCAGAGCCTATTCTGAGGAGTTTTAACAGAAAACAAAGGCACAAACTTGTAATTTGAGTAATCAACTCACACTTACAAAGATTGCTATAAGACTTTTGTAATTAAATTGAGTTTAACCCAAATCAGTCAATAGAGATATCGTTTCTAACAATATCTAATGACTGATTTGGGTTAAAACCTTGTTATGTTAATTGTTTTTAACACACCATACCCTATTATTTTCAAAGTTAAGTTTGCAGTTATCGTTTATTTTTATTTACTTTGCAGGTCTTGAAATAGTAACTAAAAACAGAACATCATGGTAAATGCCGAAGAGACACACTACGTGTGTGGTCTGAAGAAAGAGGACTTCCAGACTACGATAGATGGTAAGAAAACCGATCTCTATGTACTTAGAAATGCCAAAGGCAATGAGGTTGCAGTCACTAATTACGGTGGTGCGATTGTTGCTATTATGGTTCCTGATAAAGAAGGAAACTTGGCAAATATCATACAAGGACATGACAATATACAAGAGGTCATCAATTCACCAGAACCTTATCTTTCAACCCTTATTGGCCGTTATGGTAATCGTATTGCCAAAGGTCGTTTCCAGTTGAACGGAAAGGAATATAAACTTGCTATTAATAATGGTCCTAACTCTCTGCATGGAGGTAAGGAGGGCTTTAATGCAAAGGTTTGGGATGCCGTACAGGTTAACGACCACGCCGTTGTGTTAAAGTACACTTCTTCGTACGGTGAGGAAGGCTATACAGGCGAAGTTGAAGTTTGGGTAGCCTATTCATTCTCTGATAACGACGAACTCATTATCAAGTATTCTGCAAAGACTAACAAGAAGACAATCATCAACCTTACCAGTCATGGTTTCTTCTCTTTGGCAGGTATTGCTAATCCAACACCAACAATTGACGATTTAGAGTGCCAGATTAATGCTGACTTCTACCTCCCTATTGATGAAACATCAATTCCAACAGGTGAGATTTTGAAGGTAGCTGGTACTCCATTCGACTTCCGTGAACCAAAGCCAGTAGGTCAGGATATCGATGCTGACCACGAGCAGATTAAGAATGGCGCAGGTTACGACCACTGTTTCGTACTGAATAAGAAGGAAGAAGGCGAGCTATCATTCGCTGCACGCATCAAAGAACCAAAGAGTGGCAGAACTATGGAGGTTTATACAACAGAGCCAGGTGTTCAGGTATATACCCACAACTGGGCTGACGGATATAAGGGTCAGCATGGTGCAACCTTCCCACGACGCAGTGCTATCTGCTTCGAAGCACAGCACTTCCCAGACAGTCCAAACCATCCTTATTTCCCTTCAGTCATCTTAGAGCCATGCAAGGAGTACACACAGAGAACTATCTATAAGTTTGGTGTAGAGAAATAAGCATCCAAAAACGAAATAATAAATAAAAATTGAAATATCAAAATGGAAAATCAAACTAACAAAAAAGGAACCTTGGTGGCAATTATCACCATGATGTTCCTATTTGCTATGATCTCTTTCGTTACCAACATGGCAGCACCATTTGGTACAATTTGGAAACAGCACTATGACTGGGCTGGTATGATGGGTAACATGATGAACTTCTTGGCTTACCTCTTCATGGGTATTCCAGCAGGTATGATGATTACAAAGTATGGTTACAAGAAGACTGCTCTTGTTGCTTTGGCACTTGGTTTCATCGGTATTGCCATCCAATATGGTTCCAGTAGAATGGATGGAAACGAAATCAGCACATACGTAGTTTACCTTGTTGGTGCCTTCGTTTGTGGTTTCTGTGTTTGTATCTTGAACACTGTAGTAAACCCAATGTTGAACCTTCTTGGTGGTGGTGGTAACCGTGGTAACCAGCTTATCCAGACTGGTGCATCATTGAACTCACTCGCAGCAACACTGACTCCGATGGTTGCAGGTTCTATGATTGGTGAGATTACTAAGAGTACATCACTTGAGGTTGTATCTCCATTGTTGCTTATCGCATTGGTTATCTTTGCAGCATCATTCTTTATCGTTTGGTTTACACAGTTGACTGAGCCAGAGACAGAGAAGGCTGATGTTGTTGGTGGTATCAAGGGCGCATTAGGCTATCGCCAGTTGTTGCTCGGTATCATTGCAATCTTCTTCTACGTAGGTATTGAGGTGGGTATTCCAGGTCAGCTCCTGTTCTACCTCAGTCAGCCAGTTGCAGAAGGTGGTGTACTCGGTAGTGCTGCCATCGCAGGTCTTATCGCTGGTATCTACTGGTTGTTGATGCTCGTTGGTCGTTTCGTAAGTGCCTTCATCAGCGGTAAGGTATCTTCACGTACACAGCTTACAGTGACAACAGCCTTGGCTCTCGTACTTCTTATTGTGGCTATCTTCATGCCAGAAGCAAATACAATGAGCCTTACAATTCCTAATATTGCAGAGAGCACATGGATTGAGGCTGAGGTTCCAACAAAGGTATTACTCATCATCCTTTGCGGTATCTGTACATCAGTAATGTGGGGTGTTATCTTCAACCTCGCTACAGAGGGTCTTGGTAAGTACACAGCTACAGCTTCTGGTCTCTTCATGACCATGGTTGTTGGTGGTGGTGTTATGCCATTGATTCAGAACATTATGGCTACAAAGGTAGGCGACATCCAGAGCTACTGGCTCATCGTTGGTATGTTGGCTTACATGCTCTTCTACGCTTTGATTGGCTCACATCCTTCAAAGAAGGCTTAAACAGACATCTTTATAATGGCAGGCATCACGCTTGCCATTATATCGAGATAATTTAATTATATCCTAACAATCATCAAATATTACTAACATGGACATAGAATTCGTAAGAAGTCGTTTTATTAAGCATTTCGACGGCAAGACTGGAAACATCTATTTCTCACCAGGACGTATCAACCTCATTGGCGAGCACACTGACTATAACGGTGGTTTCGTATTCCCAGGTGCAGTAGACAAGGGCATCATGGCTGAGGTTCGCCCTAATGGTACAGATACTGTTATGTGCTACTCTATCGACCTCAAGGATCGTGTAGAGTTCAAGGTTAACGACCCAGAGGGTCCACGCGCAACATGGGCACGCTTCATTTATGGTATGGTACAGGAGTTCAAAGCACTTGGTGTTGACGTAAAGGGTTTCAACATTGCTTTTGCTGGTGACGTTCCTCTCGGTGCAGGTATGAGTTCTTCTGCCGCTATGGAGAGCTGCTTCGGATGCGCATTGAACGACTTGTTCGCTGATAATAAGATTTCAAAGTGGGACATCGCACTCGCTGGTCAGGCTACAGAACACAAGTATATCGGTGTGAACTGTGGTATCATGGACCAGTTTGCAAGTGTATTCGGTCAGGAAGGCAAGTTGATGCGTCTTGATTGCCGCAGCCGTGAGTTCGAGTATTTCCCATTCAATCCACAGGGTTACAAGCTTGTTCTTGTAAACTCAAAGGTTAAGCACGAACTCGTTGGTAGCCCATATAACGATCGTCGCAGAAGCTGTGAGAATGTTGTTGCAGCTATCGCTGAGCAGTTCCCAGAGAAGAAGTATGAGACATTGCGTGATGTTAACTGGGACGAGTTAGAGGCTGTTAAGGACAAGGTAAGTGCTGAGGACTACCAGCGTGCACACTTCGTTCTCGGTGAGAAGGAGCGCGTACTCGCTGTTTGCGACGCACTTGTTGCTGGTGACTATGAGACTGTAGGTCAGAAGATGTATGAGACTCACCACGGACTCAGCAAGGAGTATGAGGTAAGCTGCGAAGAGCTTGACTTCCTCAACGACGTTGCTAAGGAGAATGGCGTGACTGGTTCTCGTATCATGGGTGGTGGCTTCGGTGGCTGTACCATCAACCTCGTTAAGGACGAGTTGTATGACAAGTTCATTGCTGACGCAACTGAGAAGTTCACAGCAAAGTATGGTCATGCTCCAGAAGTTTATCCAGTGGTTATCAGTGAAGGTTCTCACAAGGTTTGCTAAGAACATAATAGCATCTAACAAGGGGCCACTTTCATTGATATTTAATTAGTATAAGGGCTGGATTCTCTATAAGAAGTTCAGCCCTTATCTAAAAATAAGAATCATAAATACAAGAAGTAATCCAACACAAGAATAACCTTTAAATTCCAATACATAACAGAAAAATTATTACTACGTAACCAAAAAACAAAACAAGTTTACATCTCTAAATCAAAACCTACAACATGAATAAATACTATAAAGGAGAACCCAAACTTTTAGTTTCGGTTGACTGCATCGTACTCGGGTTCGAAAACAAAAAGCTACAGCTACTCGTTGGTAAACGTAAAGTTGAGCCGTACAGCGGCAAATTATCTCTCTATGGTGGATTCGTAAGAGAGAATGAAAGTTTGAAAGAAGCTGCTAACAGAGTTCTTTTCCAGTGTACAGGCATCAATGATATTTATATGCGACAGGTGGGTGCTTTCGGTGAAACCGATCGTGACCCAGGTGATCGTGTCATCTCAATTGCTTATTGCGCGCTCATCAATGTGTCTGACTACGACCATAAGCTATTAGAAGAAAATGATTTACAATGGGTTGACATCAACAAGTTGCCAGAGTTGTTTGGTGACCACATCGAAATGGTACAGATAGCATTAAGCCAACTCCGCAAACTCATCAACAAAGACCCACTCGGTTTCAATCTTCTCCCAGAGCTCTTCACGCTCACACAGCTTCAGAATGTCCACGAAGCAATCATGGGTGTTGAAATCGACAAGCGTAACTTCCGTAAGCGTATCAAACAAATTGACTTCATCGAGAAGACAAAGTTCATTGATAAGATTACGAGCAAACGTGGTGCTGCACTGTATCGCATTAATAAACAAGCATATACAGACGCCTCACTATAATCATTAATAGTAAGGCGAACGATATAAATGTTTAGCTAAGAAAAAAGATAAAAGGGTATATCGAATGTAAAAACGTCATTGACGAACATTCAGATATACCCTTTTTATCATAGAATTATCCATCAATTACTGTTTCTCTTGTGGCTGATAGCATACTTACGCACCCACAAGACGACTGGTGCTAACGTCCAGCACCAATCGTGTGAAGCCTCCGCACAATAGGTGCGAAGCGTTAACACCATTATAAAAGGGGGATAAAAAGAGGCAAAAAAGAGAAGAAAAATACATCTCTCACAGGTAAAACCGTTTGTAGCCGAAGAAGAATAGCACTTCAACAAAATAGCCATAAAACAGCCACTCACCAACTAAACAAAGCAAAGCGAATACAATGCTTTGGGCAATTTTGGATATTTTGGGAAAATAGTAAGTTTATTATTTTGATGTCTCCATATTTATCTTTATATTTGCATTATAATTTAAAAATCCTATCTATTTATGAATGACAAGAAATTGATGAACAGAGCAGCGGATAACATTAGAATTCTCGCAGTGTCAATGGTTGAAAAAGCTAAATCAGGTCATCCTGGTGGAGCTATGGGTGGTGCGGACTTTATAAACATCCTTTTCTCTGAATTTCTCGTCTTCGACCCAGAACAGCCTGAGTGGGCAGGACGTGACCGATTCTATCTTGACCCTGGTCACATGTCACCAATGCTTTATGCGGCATTGACCCTTCAGAGAAAGTTCACGGTTGACGATATTAAACAATTCCGTCAGTGGGGGTCAATCACTCCGGGACATCCTGAAAGAGACATCGCACATGGTATCGAAAACTCTTCTGGTCCACTTGGTCAAGGTCATGCATACGCAGCTGGTGCAGCCGTAGCTGAGAAGTTCCTTGAGGCGCGCCTTGGCAGCACTATGATGCAGCATAAGATTTATGCCTACATCTCTGATGGTGGTGTCCAAGAAGGTATCAGCGCAGAAGTAGGTCGCTTGGCTGGCAACTTGGGTCTTAACAACCTCATCATGTTCTACGATGCCAATGACATTCAGCTCTCAACTGAGTGTGGAGCCGTTATGTCTGAGGATACAGCAATGAAGTATCAAGCATGGGGCTGGAACGTATTGAAGATTGATGGTAACGATCCAGACGCTATCCGTGAGGCACTTGTTGCTGCTAACAAGGAAGAACGTCGCCCAACTCTTATCATTGGTGAGACCATCATGGGTAAGGGTGCTTTGCAGGCAGACGGTAGTAGCTACGAACATAGCATTAAAACACATGGCGCACCATTGGGTGGTGACGCCTATACAAATACAGTAAAGAATCTTGGTGGTGACGTTGAGGACCCATTCAAGATTTTCCCAGAGGTTCAGAAGCTCTATGATGACCGTGCAGCAGAACTCAGAAAGATTGTTGCTGAGCGTCATGCAGCTGAAGCAGCTTGGGAGAAAGAGAACCCAGAAAAGGCAGCACAGATGCGTGAATGGTTCTCTGGCAAGGCTCCAAAGATTGATTGGAGTGGCCTTGTACAGAAGCGCGACATTCCTACACGTAATGGTTCTGCAGCTTGTCTCGGTGTTATCGCTGAGCAGGTTCCTAACATGATCGTGTCATCAGCCGACCTCAGCAACTCTGATAAGACAGATGGTTTCCTCAACAAGACTCACGCACTCACACGTGACGACTTCAGCGGTGCCTTCTTCCAGGCAGGTGTTAGCGAGTTGGCAATGGCATGTATGTGTATCGGTATGATGCTTCATGGTGGTGTTATCACCGCAATGGGAACCTTCTTTGTATTCTCAGACTACATGAAACCAGCTATCCGTATGGCTGCCCTCATGCGCACTCCAGTTAAGTTTGTATGGAGTCATGATGCATTCCGCGTTGGTGAGGATGGTCCTACCCATGAACCAGTAGAGCAGGAAGCACAGATTCGCTTGATGGAGAAGTTGCAAAACCACGCTGGACAGGATTCTGTTCGTGTACTTCGTCCAGCCGACAGTGATGCAGCAACCGTATGCTGGCAGATGGCTATGGAGAACATGGATACCCCAACAGCACTCATCTTCTCACGTCAGAACGTGAAGAGTTTGCCAGAAGGAACAGACTATCAGCAGACTCGCAAGGGTGCATACGTCGTAACTGGCTCTGATGAGCAGTTTGATGTTATCCTCGTTGCAAGTGGTTCTGAGGTTTCTACCTGTGTTGCTGGAGCAGAGTTGTTGCGTAAGGACGGAGTGAAGGTACGCGTTGTTAGCGCACCATCAGAGGGACTCTTCCGCCGTCAGAGCAAGGAATATCAGGAGCAGATTCTGCCAAGAGATGCCAAGATCTTCGGTCTTACAGCTGGCCTTCCAGTAACTCTCGAAGGATTAGTTGGTGCCAATGGTAAGGTATTCGGCCTTAACAGCTTCGGATTCTCAGCACCTTATACAGTCTTAGATGAGAAGTTAGGCTTCACTCCTGAGAATGTTTACGAGCAAGTAAAAGCATTTTTAGCATAAACGTTTAACCTGAGTCTCTAAATTCCTCACCGAAGGCAGAGGCTCATAAAAACCTAAACAGCTTATGGAAATTAAGACAGTAGGAGTTGCTTGCGACCACGCAGGCTATCCATTGAAGCAGTTCGTAATCCAGTATTTGGAAGAACACAAGTATGCATATAAGGATTTTGGCTGTAATAGTGATTTGAGTTGCGACTATCCTGATTATGCTCACCCATTGGCTGAAGCCATTGAAAGCGGTGAAGTTTACCCTGGTATTGCTATCTGTGGTAGCGGTGAGGGTATGGCAATCTCACTCAACAAGCACCAAGGTGTACGTGCAGGTTTGGTATGGAATAAGGACGTTGCTGAGCTGACTCGTCAGCATAATGACGCAAACGTTATTGTCCTCCCTGGCCGTTTTATCGACAACAAGACTGCTGAGAAGATTCTCGATGCATTCTTCAAAGCAAGCTTTGAGGGTGGTAGACACGAGCGTCGCGTTAAAAAGATTCCTGTTCAGCAAGGCTAATCTCAGCTTTGTCTGATTGAATAATACAAACAAAGGAAAATAAAAAAAAGGTGTTCAGAGTTTTCTGAACACCTTTCTTTTTTTCATCATTAATGTCATTTTTGTAGAATAATGACTGATTGGGGGTAACTATCGAGCATATTACTCGATCTTTCAACAACTCATATCAATCTATGTCAAGGTAAAAAGCCCTCCGACACCCCCGTTCCTCCGTGTGAGATTTAGCCTCAAAAGCACAAAGAAATATATTAACAAAATATCAAAGAAGAGATAGGGAAATAGCTTAAAATCGACTTCTCACAACGCCTCTGTAAGTTTCTTGTTACCAAGTAGTTGCAAAGTAAGCTTTTAAAAGGTGCTTAGTAAGGGTTCAAAAGGGCGTTAATAAGACCTCAAAAGGGCATCTTTTGGAAGCCAATTAGGCGTTATCTACAAGCCGTTTGGTGGTCTTTACAAAATCAGTATGTGAAAATATCGGACAAAAAGGAGTCTTCTAAAGTTTGAAGTAACAGACGTTGTCCGCTATACCTGCGTTACAAAAACAGCCAATCTGCTCGATAATAAAACAATATATGTTTAGACTCAAATGACCGATTTGGCTTTAAGAAATAAAAAACAGAGCTACTCTAAGTTTCTTACTGCAAACTTAGAACTGCTCTGTGTATCGTTTGATATAATAGTTTTAGCTTATCACTCCATATTTCAGATGAACCTTATTTGTCTTTACAACAAAGACATTGCAGACTATGTCAAGCTAAAAAGACAGATAAGATGCCGACACGAAGATAAAAGAAGTTGGGAGACCATGCCTCCCATAGTGGCAATGATGGGTATTATTGTCTACTAACCAGTTTGGCTTAAATAAACTCTACACCTTCATTTGTACTTCATGTGGCATACACACTGTGAGGAAATAGGATTATTCTTCTTCTGAACCAGTGTTCACTTCTTCAGGGAGATGGAAGCGATACTTGCGTGCAAAGACATCACCCACCTTGTTAATCTCAAGGAAGGTAGCGCCACCACCTTCGCCAAACGTACCAGAAAGATAAGCAATCTTATCCTCTAACTCAATGTAACCCTTCTGACGAAGCATACGCAAAGCAGCTGTAAACATCTCCTCATTTGACTTATAACGATGCTGATAAACTGCAATAACACCGTAGCTAAGGTTCAACCAACGCTGTACCTTATCCTTGTAGCAGATAGCCAGAACTGGGTGTGGGCCACGGAAAGCAGCAAGATTACGAGCAGTCTGACCTGTTTCGCTATCGGTGATAATACCCTTTACACCCAACTGCTCAGTAGCCTCGATGGCACTTCTTGACAAGAACTCACGCTGATCATTCTGGTTTGTCATAGGAACACTAACATGTCCACGCTTATGAGCATCCTGCTCTGCCGCTTCAGCAATACGAGCCATTGTCTGTACAGCCTCAACAGGATACTTACCGCTTGCTGTCTCACCACTCAACATCAAAGCATCGGTATGGCTATAAATAGCGTTTGCAATGTCAGTAACCTCAGCACGAGTAGGACGAGGGTTTTTAATCATCGTGTGCAACATCTGAGTAGCCACAATAACAGGCTTCTTCTTCAAGATACACTTGTTGATGATGCTACGCTGAATACCAGGAATCTGCTCGATAGGCACCTCGATACCCAAGTCACCACGTGCAATCATAATACCGTATGAAGCATCGATAATCTCGTCAATATTGTCCACACCCTCCTGATTCTCAATCTTTGAGATAATCTTAATATCAGAGTTATGCTCGTCAAGAATCTTCTGAACAGCAAGAACATCAGCTGCTGAACGAACGAAAGAGTGAGCAATGAAGTCGATATCCTCCTCTATTGCCAACAAGATATTAGCCTTATCTTTCTCTGTAAGTGCAGGAAGTTCAATATGTTCACCAGGGACATTCACACTCTTGTGTGAGCCAAGCTCACCTTCATTCTGTACCTGTGCAACCAACATTGGACCAACACTTTCGATAACCAGCATATCCAATGCGCCATCATCAAAGAGGATATGATCGCCCACCTTCACATCACGAGCGAAGTCAGGGTAAGAAACATTGATAATATCCTTTGTTGACTCTACATCAGGACGACCGAAAATCTTAACCATATCGCCCACCTTATATTGGATAGGCTCAGCCACTGCAGTGGTTCTAACCTCTGGTCCCTTAGTATCAATCAGCAATGCCAAGTGCTGAGATACTGTACGTGTATTGCGGATAATCTCCTTAATACCTTCAGGGCTGGCGTGTGCCGTATTCATACGTACGACATTCATACCTGAGAAGAAAAGCTTTCTCAAGAAGTCAACATCACAGCGACGGTCGCTAATAGAACATACTATCTTTGTCTGTTTCATAAAATTGAGTGTGTTATTGTTTAATTCGACATTGCTGAGAAAATAATATATAAGAGTGATGACATGAGAATAACGAACAACAAAAAGCCAACAAAAACAATTGTTACTTTCTTTCCCAGTCCACTCTTCGATGTTTTTTTCTCCATCGTTGGTCTGACTTGTCCGCTCGTGTTATCCTTTTCCACTTGCACGTGGCTCACTGTGGCAGTCGTCTCAGCAGCACTACCAGCAGGCTCACCCATCTGTGGGGTGGCAACCATCATACTCTCACCACAATAGGGGCAATTACATCTTAGCGTATTGCCACCCTCCGATTCAATAACGAAGGGACGATGACAATGTTTACAAGCTATTTGAAATTGCATTTTAACCTCCTTCTATCTATTTTTATCTTACATCATCAATGAGAGTATGCCCATCCTGCGATAGCACCTTCACCTGACGATATTCTGTTTCACCATCTTGCGACAATCTCACTTTATACCAATTATCATCTATAGCAACGACTTTAAGGTTACGTTGGAGTTGTTCAAAATCAGGGTCTGTAGCCGTGTTTCCGAAAGCACCCCACCATATTGTTGCCTCATCAACATCATAGTCATAAGACCCTTGAGTTCCGAAAACCATTCGATGACAATAGTCTGTGAGGTAACGACTATAGAAGTCTGCATCCGCATCATCCGTAAGAACGGCTTTCTTATAGAATGATTCTAAGAATCTGCAAATACCTTTTCGCTTTTCATCCTGTCGCTGTGCCTCAGCTTCCTGCGCCTCAATCTGTGCGCGAACCTGCATCACAGAGTCGGCATGTGCCTTACGCTGTGCTTGAAGTGCCTGCTGAGCAGCTTCCTTCTGGTTATTCCAATAAATGTAACCAAAGGCAGCTAATCCACCCAAGATGAGCACGATCAATACAGTAAGGATGATTTTCAATGCAGAACCACTACCCTTCTTCTCATCTTCGTTCATAATAGGTTGCTGCACAGTAGGAGTAACAGGGCTTGCCAACGTCGGTAAGTTGACAAGTAATTGCTGCCCGCAATAAGGACAATTGCACTGCATTTTGTCATTGCCATCAGCCGTAATCATAAATGTGCGATTACATTTATTACAAGTTACATTATATTGCATAAACTACTGCTTCTTAAAACATTGATTAGTGAGGACAAAGGATAAACGACATCCCTAATAGTCAAACACGGATTATCTTGTGCAAAATTAATAATTTTCTTCCATATTTGGAAATGTTTTAAGCAATAATATTAAGGTCAATTTTACAAACAAATGCGAAACTTCTAACTTAAGATTCTACAACAAGAAACTGCCATCTACACAGCGTTTAGTGCTTAGCACCAATGGTGTTTACCCTTAGCACACTATGTGCGGAGCATCAACACGATATGTGCGCAGTACTTCCATATCACTTAAAAGTAGACAGAAAGAGGCATTATATTCGTCATCAGAAATAGAATATGTCATAAGACAATTACCTAATACTGCCTTTTTCTTCAAAAGGGAGCAATCCCTCTATCCATTGAGGTCGGTTTTGTCCTTCTTTTTCATTTGTATCAGGTGAAGAAACAGATAGTCCCATCAAGCGGATAGGGCGGTTATGATAGTCCGTATCTTTCAACAACTGTTTGGCAAGGGGAAGGATATCATCTTTCGCTCGAAGAACTTTCTCCTGTGTAAGACTGCGCGTTATCTGCGTTGTAGCATCCCACTTCAATTTTAGTGTGAGGGTTCTACCCTTAAAATCTTTCGCTTTTATTCGTTCAACTAATTCCAAAGTGATGTGATAGAGTTCGATGATAATCTTCGATTCGATGCGCAAATCCTCAAGAAAAGTACGTTCACAGCCGACCGATTTACGCTCGTATTCAACGATGACAGGACGATTGTCAATGCCACGTGAGAAATCATAGTAAACATTGCCCATCTTACCAAACACCTGTACAAGGTGTTCTCGCGATATTTGTCGTAATTGTTCTCCCGTAAAGACACCCATACCATGCATTCGCTCAGCCGTTTTTGGACCTACGCCCCATAGTTTCTCCACTGGGAGCTTGCCAATAAAACCAAGCGCACGGTCGGGATGTACCGTGAAGATTCCATTCGGTTTGCGCATATCAGAGGCTATCTTAGCCAACAATTTGTTATAGCTTATTCCTGCAGAGGCAGTTAGCGAAGTGCGCTCGAATATCTTTTTCTTGATTTCTTTAGCTATATCAACAGCAAGCTCTATTCCTTTTTTATTCTCCGAGACATCAAGGAAAGCCTCATCAAGTGAGATTGGCTCCACCAAATCAGTATATTCATGAAAGACAGCGTGAATCTGTCTTGATACTTCTTTGTATCTATCAAAATGTGAAGAGACTACTATCAGTTGCGGACAACGCCTTTTAGCCTGTGCCATTGACATTGCCGAACGAACACCGAAGGTACGTGCCTCATAGCTGGCCGTCGACACCACACCACGTGGACCATCGAAACCCACAGCAATAGGCTTCCCTCTCAGTTCTGGATTATCCCTTTGCTCTACCGCTGCAAAGAAAGCATCCATGTCAATGTGAATAATTTTACGCATGATAGTACCCTGTTCTCTATGCAAAGATACTGTTAAGATGTGGAAAGATAAGTATTTCTCATTAATAAATAAATAAAAAAGCGTATCTTTGCAACAAAATAACAAAAATAGAGTTATAATAACTATACGAAACCAAAGTACGAATAACCAAATGAGAGAAAATGGGAGTCATGATGCCATGGGGAAGCTTCAACGCTGTTTGAAGCGGGCTTTTGACATTATTGGAGCTCTCGTAGGGCTAACCATCTGTTCGCCTATATTTCTCATTATCAGTATTCTTATTACATATCAAAGCAATGGACCGATATTCTTCCGACAGATACGTATCGGATATAAAGGACGTCCCTTTGCTATCTTTAAGTTTCGTACAATGAGTAGTGTCGTGGAAGAAGAGGGTCCGCAACTTGTTGCAAAATGTGATAGTTCGAACTCTACCCGACTGGAACAGTTCCTACGTGGACATCATTTAGACGAACTGCCACAGCTATGGAATGTGCTGCGAGGCGATATGTCGTTCGTGGGTCCGCGTCCTGAACGTAAGTTCTTTATTGATAAAATCATGGAACAGACCGACCGCTATCAACTCATCTATGAGATGCGACCGGGCTTAACTTCAGAGGCAACACTCTACAATGGTTATACTGACACAATGGAAAAGATGCTCCGACGAATGGAAATGGACATCCATTATCTGGAACATCGTACCTTGTGGTTGGACTTTACTATCGTCGTTAAGACGGTTCTAAACATTGTTACTGGCAAGAAATTCTAAACAAGAAAATGAAGAAATATATTCTATTTGTATTACTCGCATTATGTTCCTTGAACGGCTTTGCACAGTCGTCAATGACGGATACGCAGGTAATGGACTTCGTGCAGAAGGAGCATAAGAAAGGAACTCCACAATCGCAGATTGTCACCAAGCTTATGCAGAGTGGTGTAGACATCTCGCAGATACGACGTGTAAGAGACACCTTCATGAAGATGCAGAAAGGAAACGCTGCTTTTGGAGCTGCCAAAGAGGGAGCAACAACAGACCGTAGTCGTACAAATAACGGACAGACAAGCCCTAATACTCCTCCAGGAAAGAGCAAACGACAAATCGCTGAAGCGACACTCGATGATTACAACACCAATGAACAGGAGGTAAGCAGATACTCTGAAGGACGTATCTCGCCTAATCGTTCGTGGACAAATACCTACGATGAGAATGATGCTGAATTCCTGAAGATGCAGGCAGAGATGAATGATTGGATGCCACAGGACACTGCTACGATGTATGAAAACCTACTGAAGCAGCTGAGCCGTAACCGTAAGAAGGTTTGGGGACGTGACATCTTCAACAATAAGAGTCTTTCTTTTGAACCAAACATGAACATGGCACTGCCTCGCAACTACCGTATTGGCCCAGGCGATGCTGTGTTTATCGATGTATATGGTGCTTCACAGAAGTCTTACCAGACTACGGTTGCACCAGATGGTTACATCACATTGGAGGGCTTTGGCCCTGTTCAGGTAAGTGGTTTGACCGTAGATCAAGCAAACAACCGCATCCGTGAGAAGATCGGTAAGCGTTTTAGCAGTTCGAACATACGCCTCTCAGTTGGTCAGACCCATACCATTATGGTGAATGTTGTGGGTGAAGTGAAGACACCAGGAACCTATACACTATCGGCTTTTGCCACTGTCTTCAATGCACTTTACATGGCTGGCGGTATCGGTGACTTAGGAACACTGCGTAATATTAAGGTATATAGAGGCGGAACCCTCATCAGTACGGTTGACGTATATGACTTCCTTCGTCGTGGCCATTTGAGTGGTAATGTGCGCTTAGCTGATAACGACGTCATCGTTGTTGGGCCTTACGAGATGCTCGCTCAGGTGAGTGGTAAGGTGAAACGCCCAATGTTCTATGAGATGAAACGTGGCGAAAGTCTTGGAACACTCATCGGTTATGCTGGTGGTTTTGCTGGTGACGCCTATACACGTTCGGTACGTGTACGCAGAAAGACGGGCCGTCAGTATTCTATCTTCAATGTCAACGAGTTTGATATGCGTAGTTTCCGTGTATCAGATGAAGATTCAATCAGTGTTGACTCGGTTATTCCAAGATATGAAAACATGGTGGAGATTAAGGGAGCCGTGTTCCGTCCGGGTATGTATGAGGTTGGTGGACGTATCAACAGCGTACGTGGATTGATTGAAGCAGCTGACGGATTGACAGAGGTGGCATTTGCCCCACACGCTGTTTTACACCGCAAGAAAGCTGACCGAACACTGGAGGTTATCTCGGTTGATGTGGACGGAATCCTTACAGGTCGTGTGGCAGACATCCCTATACAAAACGAAGATGTACTCTTTGTTCCTACGCGTACAGATGCACAGGAGCAACGAACGATAACCATTCATGGGGAGGTACTCTATCCGGGTATCTATCAGTATGCTGATAATGAGTCATTAGAAGACTTCATTTTACAGGCTGGAGGTCTGAAGCAGGGTGCTTCAACGGTGAGAGTGGATGTATCTCGTCGTGTCACAAACCCACAAGCACTGACACCAGACTCTATCATCGCACGCACCTACACATTCTCACTACGTGACGGATTTGTCATTGATGGTGCACCAGGTTTCGTTCTTGAACCATACGATGAGGTCTATGTTCGTAAGAGTCCGGGTACAACCAATCAACAGAATGTTAGTATTGATGGTGAGGTTGTATTTGCAGGAAACTATACGTTGACAACAAGAAAGATGCGCTTGAGCGACATCTATAAGGCTGCAGGTGGTGCAACAGAACTCGGATATATCAAGGGTGCGCGCTTGGAGCGTCGCCCTACGCCAACAGAGCGAATCCGCATGGAGAATGCTTATAAGATGCAGTTGGAACAGCAACATAAGAACATGGTGAACTTAGCCGTGAAGACTAAGGATGCAGGTGTGCTTCAAGCTATAGAGCAGAGTAATAAGAAATCAGAAGATAAGTTCAAAGTTCCTGATATATATCCTGTTGGTATCGAGTTAGATAAGGCGATAGCTAATCCGGGAAGTGATGCCGACATCGTTCTTCGCGAGGGCGACCGCATCGTCATTCCACAATACAATGGAACCGTTAAGATTAATGGTGCGGTTATGTTCCCTAACTCTGTCGGTTATGTTGAAGGCAAGAGTGTTGCTTACTATATCGATCAAGCAGGTGGTTTCGCCAGTGATGCGAAGAAGAGCAACACCTATATTCTCTACATGAATGGAATGTTAGCGAAGGTAGGACATAATGCTAAGGTTCGCCCAGGTTGTGAGATTATCGTTCCAACAAAGGTACAAAGCAAGATGAGCCTTGCTGAAACGCTCAGCGT
Organism: Prevotella melaninogenica; assembly: GCF_003609775.1. NCBI lineage: Bacteria > Pseudomonadati > Bacteroidota > Bacteroidia > Bacteroidales > Prevotellaceae > Prevotella > Prevotella melaninogenica. Next base: position 731,089 of record NZ_AP018050.1, on the reverse strand, counting down.
TGGTTCAAGTGCTGCCAGTATCGCAGCCGTCATTGCAACGATTGCAAGCTTGCTAAAGTAAGAAATTATCTCTATCAACAAGACTGTAGACAATGTTTTGCAGTCAATAAAAAAGAAGTTAGGTCAATGCAAATAGCGCAGACCTAACTTCTTTTTATTAATACTACACGATGAACATCACCTATATTAAGTTGCTTCATACCACCTATTAAACTTGTGTTGGTGCCCCGCACATGTCGTGTTCATGCTTCGCACCATTGGTGCGGAGCACTAATAGCCTTACAATATTATACTAAAAAGAGATTTATTGGTTGTTAGATAAGAGTTATATTGACAAAGCCTATACCCTAAAAGAGTGTTAGCAAAGAGAGAGTATGCTATTTTATTTGTATCAGACTGCAATAAAAGAATTTAGATTTTAATCCATGACGATGGCAAAGCAAAATGGCATTCTTCCATATTCAACCATTTCTTTGGTGCAATAACAACCTTATCACTATTCTGATTGAGCCATGCCCCCCACCATGAAAAGGAGGAATTCGCAATGATGTTATGTGCACAACACGACATCAACTGCATATCACGATAGCTTTCTGCACCTGTGTTCCAAGTGACATAAACCACTGGTGCATTAATATATTGCTCAAGATGCTCACGACACCATTCAATATCGTTACTAAAAACACAAAAAAGAGAAGGTGTAACATAAGAACACATCTTTTCAATAGCAGTACGGTAATAGTCGAGGTCGCAGATTCCTTGATAAAGACTATTGCCAATATAGTCTCCTCGCCTTACGTGTAACGAAACGCTGTTCTCATCTAATTTCTCTAACAAAGATAAGTTTTCTGCACGCTTAAAAGCAGGAAAAGTAAAGGCTTTCAACACCTTCTCCCGACAAGCGGCAAAGTATCTTTCATCCTGCCAATAGCCATCGAAGTATCTATTTCCTTCTTTTGTCAACACCGTTTCATCAAAGCGGAGTGTAGAACTTTCCAAACACATGCCCTTGCGACATGGGAGCAGACGCTTACCAATGCGCCATAAAAGGTAATTAGGATAGTAATAAGCTACCCGCATAATATCTGAAGCTGAAGCCTTTTCACCTTTTATTGAGAAGATTTTCTCCAATTCAAAACCATTATGCAGATGGTAGCCCTGAAAGCAGGAAAGGTCAAGCATCACTCGCTCCTCTGGGAACGTTTCCTGCAGAGAAAGGTATAGCGCATACTGGAACATCTGATTGCCCAAGCCACCTAATATCTTTACTATCTTCATTTGCGTATTACTTTCTTTATTATACCCTTTAAATCATTGAGCATAACCATTTTATTGATGAATAAGCAACACCTTAACAGAAGATGATACTTATATTTTGAGTTGAGAGCAGCTATGTCTTTCACCTCCGATTGCTTCACGTCTATCTGATTTGTAATCTTATCCTCATGATCATTGAAAGAGTCGATATGAAGACTATCTAAGAACTTTCTCCGCTTACCTTTCAGCAGACGATAATACCAATCAACATCAACAAGCCAGTTAAGTCTATTGTCAAACTCGATTAGATGCTCCCGTTTAAATGCCACACAAGAGCAAGGACCAATGACATTACAAAGGAATAGAAGAGAAGGACAGCCTATAAAGAATTTCATCACAGCCTGCGAAAAGACATTAGGCTTTAATACGCCAGCATTAAAGACCTTTACACGCGTCACAAGTACGTCATATCCCTTTTGAAATTGCTCATTTAGAGAAGTTAGATAATTGTCTTCTTCGAAGGCTTCATCATGGTGTACTACAACAACATATCTACCATTTGCCAATTGTAAACCATGATTCCAGTTATTCACTGCGCCTGCTGAGGGAATGTGATGCCGATAAGTTAGGACGGGATTATTAAGCGAAGACATGTAATCCTCTATAGACGAATTAGTGGAATCGTCTACTACAACAATCTCATAGTCCTTGAAGTCTTGCTTACAGACCGAACCATAGACACTCTTGAAAAGGTCGAGATTATTATACGTCGGCAGTACTATCGTGAATGTCTTCATCCAATTGTTTTTTACAAGCAGTTTGATTTATCAAATACCAGCTCAATAATAATAGCGCAAAGGTATAAGTATTATCAAAGCTTCCACCCCAGAAAAGGTCCAATGTAAGACCGAGGAACAAGCCCAACTCTACAGAATATTGTTTGTATGACTTATATCTTAATAAGGTCTTGACAATACTTACGAGGAAAAACAACAGAACAATAATACCAAAGCTATAACCTATCGTCAGAATACAAGACTCTGTTACGCCATTGGCAATCAAGTGAGTAGGTGTACTAAAGTCTTGATTTTCGTCCAAATGGATATTGAAGAAGCCATGTCCTATCCATGGGTCTTTCGCTATTTCTTTTAAGAAATGGAACCATATAAACGCTCGATAGAAGTTGCTAAGATTGGAGAACATCGTGACAAGTGTTGCCATAAACACAATGATAATACTTGACACATACATTCCTGTCATCATTATCTTGCTCCTATACAAGCGAAGGTAATACATCGTTGCAACAACCGCTCCAATAATAAGATAGCGATAAGAACCAGAGAGGATAAGGTTACCAACCATTGAGGCAAGTCCTATGTAGAAGACGAGTTTATTCACCTTCTTCTGATTGAGCATATAGCAAGCACTCACAAAGGTGATACTTCCTGAATATAAAGCATTACCCTTAAAGCCTGGGAAACGTGCAAGTGCCTCTCCAGGACGTACAGGCGGTAGTTCTGTCCAAGGTACATTCACACCGATAAGGAACAAAAGATTCGTTCCAAAGTCGAGAATGAAGATGATAAATACAAAAAGGCGTAATGCTTCTAAGCACGATTTCTTATCCTTAACACCCAAGAGAAGAATACAAAGGAAATAGAATTGTCCCCAATAAGCTATATTCCAAGGCTTTAAACCATCACATAAGGCGAAATAGGTTCCAACTCCTAAAGATAGACAGATAAACAAAAAGAATATTGGGGTATATCTTAGACTCTTGAGAAAGGTTGCCGGAGAGAATATCATTAACAACGAAAGGGCAAACAATCCCATAGGAACAATGCCCGTACCCAGTATCTGTGTAAGGAAAAGACAGAGTGCAAACAAGACATAACGAACCTTCTCTGACATCACCTTACCTCCTTTCTAACAACTATGATGGTGTAGACCAAAAACATAAAAAAGGACACTATATATGAGACTAATACCGCCATAGATAGACCATTAGCCCCATCTCCTCTCATACAAAAATAATAAGAGCATCCAACCATCAGTAAAGCCCAAACAATATTGATAGCAAAGCATTGCCACATCTTACCAAGACTATACACTGCCATCTCAAGAACATTTGCCAATGCAGAGAATATTGTTGATATAGCAAGTATCTGCACGGGTACAGAATTGTCATAAGTAGCACCATATAGTCGCATAATAAAACCACCGAAAAGCATTACACCGATAGATAATAACAAAGCCGTAATGCCTACTATGAGCATATTATACTTCAAGGTAGATACAAAAGAAGTCTTTTCCTTATTCAAACTCGATAGGATGGGGAGAACTATCTGACTGAAAGCTGTGGGAATGAACAGAATAATAACCTTCCATTGGTCAGCCGCTTCAAAGACTGCAAGCTCTTGAAAACCCTCTGAACGCACAAGTATTGAGCGTATTAGCCAAAATGAGGGGGTAATAAGTAATGCCGACAAAGCTGCTGGAAGGCTATAAGTATATAAGATAGAAAAGTCCTTTAATTGGAGTTTCTTTATGCTCAACTTCTTTATATGAATAGCAGAAAAGTTCTTATTGATGGAAAGATGATTCATAACAAAAATCAAGATGAATCCCATTCCGAAACCAAGAATGGCTCCATTAACGCCAAAATAATATGCTCCAAGGATTGTCAAGACAGACTCTAAGACACTTCCTAACAATGTATTGATAGCTATTGCTTTGAAGTTTTCAAAGCCCATCAAAGCTCCGTTCTGTACGCCATTGATGATAGAAAAGAACAATAACACTGCACCTACACGTACTGGTAAGACGATGCTTGGATGGTGAAGGATATTATTCGCAATGAACGGTGCCCCTAACAATATCAGGATTGCCGTTATAATAGCCATTAAAAGTCCAAAGTAGTTCGTCGCTGCATACACAGCTGGAATCTTATCTGCCTGATTCTCCCTATATTCTGCAATATATTTGGTTGACGTTACACCTAATCCTGCAGAGCCAAGCACAATAAACATATTGATTGTAGAGCGCACCATAGAGAACTCTCCGTATGCTTCTTTCTGCAAAATATGGGCACAGATGATACCAACAACTAAGGTAAGGAACTTTGCTAAAGCCGTTCCAGTGAACGACCACACCAGTCCTTGCCCCATTCTTCGTGATATGGAAGATGAGTTTATACGCGTTATGATATCCTTAACTGTAATCATCAACTATTCGCCCTTTGCTCCACCAAACAACAACGAGAAGTTACAAATAACGAATGTAACCATCAGGCTTAGGAAAACAACAATAAAGACAAACGCCATTCGCTTTGGTCCAGCAGGCTTAACAGGCACTGATGCACTCTGAACTGTTGTAAAAGAAGGAGTATGCTCCTGTAACTTTGCCTGCGCATTCTGTAGCTGAGTGCTCAACGCACTATAAGCATTAAACTTCAATTGCATATCATTCTCCAAGTCATCACGCTGTGACTGAAGTTCCTGCAAGATAACATCTTGGTTGGCATCAGAGAAGGTAGCATACTTCTGACGAGCGTTCTCATACTTCGTCTTCGCCTCTGCTACTAACTTTGTATAATACTTCACGTCATTCTTCATCTTATTTGTTTTATAGCTTGTGATGAAGTCCTGCAGTTTAGCTCGTACCGAATCGGCAATCGTAGCACTGATCAATGGGTCTTGATCTTCCACTGAAATCGTTATCAACCCCGTCTTAATATCAATATCACAAGCAATACTATTCTTTATTTGTGTGAATATTTCGTCTTGCTTTTTACTAAGCATAAACGGATTAATAGTGTCTGCTTTGCTTGTAAGACTGTCCTTCTCACCAAACTTCTTCCCAATCCATCCAATAGCTTTAGCGTATGGTGACTCCTTCTGATGATTATAAAGATAATCATAGTAAGTGGTCTTTAACGAACCATCTTTTGTCTCTACAGGAATCCGTAGCAGACTCTTTATAAACTCATTAGACTTCATCAAGTCTGGATAAAGACTTGGCTGCAAGGCATTAGCAGAGGCAACATCGCCAAGATCCACACCAAAGGAAGACGCAATAGAACTCAACTTACCTCCGCCCTCAGTATTATCCATCTCTGGGGCGAGTGATATATTGCATTTATAATAGCGTGGAACAGGCAGAATCACTAAGATTGATCCTACCAAAGCAACGACAAAAACAATAACGTATCGTAACAAGTCATGCTTAAGTTTTTTGAGAAAGGAAACTACTGCAACATTCTCTTTCTTATTGTCTTCCATTGAAACTATATTTTATTCTGTATTTATCTTTAACAATTAACTACGATATAAGAATAGAAACGTATTCTTAGCTATTTTATTGTATCGCCTCTTAGTAGATAACATTCATATTTCTAAATAACTTCAACAACCCTAAACCTATGTTTTCCTTATCAGATTATACAACCGCTGACGGATAGGTAAAGGCATAACACGAGTGGTAAATCGGATAACTACACTTTGACAAAAAACATGGAAAGGAATATAACCCATCTTTAGCATCCGTACCAAGATACGCACTTCATCACAAGCATAAGCCCAGCCACCTCTTCTTGCCACCGTCTCCTCCGAATAACGGAACCATAACAAAGACTCCTGAATATTATAAAACTTACTCCCATTCTTTAGCATTCGCAACCAAAGGAAATAATCTTCAGGGAAATATTCTGTGAGATAACCGCCTACTGCCAACACAGCTGCCTTTCTATACATAGCTGTCGGATGGTTTATAGGACATCTATATTGAGCATATTTCTGTATCTCATCATACTTTTCAGGTACTTTTCTTATCGACTTAACCTGCATCTTATCATCTGTAAACTCATCTATCCAAGAGCCTATTACGTCATAGTCCTCATGCGCTTGAAGCCAATTATACTCTACCTCTAACCTATTCGGTTTACAGATATCGTCAGCATCCATACGTGCCACAATATCGTATTTACAAAGCAGTAAGCCATCATTTAAGGTCTTGCCCAATCCCCTATTTTCAGGATATGACACCACTTTCAAAGTCGGATATCTTGAAACGAAAGACTTTATTACGTCATACAAAGCTTCCGTCAAAGGACCATCCTCTAACAAAACGACCTCAGCAGCCTCTACAGTCTGAGAGAAGATACTCTCTAAACTTTCACGAAGGAAAGCAGGATTATCTTTCTTATAAACAGCCATTAAAACTGATATGTCAATACGTTCCATACGTCGGTCTCAAGGATTATTTAACAAAAAATACTTAAATAAAATCGATTAATGCCGAAAGCAAACAACGACTCTATTCGTATTCTTTAGCTACAAATTTACAAAAAGAAAATAACAAATAACCATTCATAGTAAGAAGATTTCGCAAAATCAATTATTAGAGGATAATAATTATGCTTTTTCTGATGCTCGAATACAATATTATTACAATTATTGAGTTTTATTAAGCACAAGAATACAAGCAAAATGTCGACATATACTTTAATCAGTCTTTTTGCATTTGCCATGAGTGCCATTTGTGGATTCATTATGATTCCACAGATTCTCTCGTTTTGTAAAAAGAGAAAACTATATGATACACCCGATGCCAGGAAAGTACACAAGAATGCTGTTCCTCGTTTAGGGGGCGTATCTTTTATGCCCAGCATGCTGATTGCTACCATCGTAGCTCTATTGGCGTGGGTCTATACAAGCAAAGGCAACAAGATTGGTGTCAGTCCATGGAGTATCTTCTTTGGCGTGGGTATTACTATTATCTATATAACAGGAGTAATTGACGACATCTTTGGTGTGAGAGCAAGGGTTAAACTTCTTATGCAGATTGTCGTTGCCAGTCTGCTCCCTATGTCCTATCTTTACATCAATAACCTTTATGGATTCTTAGGCATCTATGAGATTCCACCACTTGTAGGAACAATCTTAACCATTGGTGTACTGGTATTTATCATGAATGCTATCAATCTGATAGATGGTATTGACGGACTCTCTGCGAGCCTTACACTCATTGCGTTATGCGGTCTTTTCTATATCTTCCAACGTGAACAGATATGGATATACTGCATCCTTATTGCGGGATTGATGGGCGTACTGATTCCTTTCCTTTACCATAACATTTGGGGAAAACAGGAAAAGAACCAAAAGATATTCATGGGCGACTCTGGTAGTCTGACACTCGGCTATATTCTTGGCGTACTACTGATTAAGTTCTGTATGTATAACCCGTATGTCATGCCTTACCAGAAGGGTGCAACACTCCTTTCCGTGACCTTACTCCTCGTACCGACCTTCGATGTATTCAGAGTTATCATCGTACGAATCCTACACCGCAAACCGCTTTTCAGAGCCGACAAGAACCATATTCATCATAAGCTGATGCGTGCAGGAATGACACAGCATCAGGCATTGATTAGTATTGTTGCGCTATCGCTTATTTTTATCCTCATCAACCTTTCTCTCTTCAACCACCTTGTTGTGACATGGATTATTGCGATTGATATTATTATCTATATCGCTTTCCACTATACACTCGATGTCTTTATAAGAAGAAAGGGCGGACTTCCTTTCACTGAATAAAGAGGAAGTAAGAAGGTAAGAGACTAAAAAGCAAAGAAGCGTTATTAATATATACACAAAAGGCAGGCTAACACCTGCCTTTTATTATTTTGTAGCCATAAAGTTCAAAAACGTCATCTTAAACAACGACTGTCCTTCTGCATAGCTTTCACACCGTATCACTTTGTTATGTGCTTACGCCCCGCACCAATGGTGCTAAGCCTCCGCACATCATGTGTTAAGCATCAACACATTGCTTATAGAGGGACAAAGCCTGCCATGAATATCAAGATAAGAATCCTAAGAAACTAATGATTCACATGACATCGACAATATTCTGTCGGCGACTACCATTTAGAATTTATCAAAGTAGAGCCTTACTGCCCCATCATTCAATATCATCGTTCGTCTGTCTATCTTTTCTATTCGAAACACTGGCGTGATACTTTTAATACCATATAGCCCTAATGTTGATTCATAAGCAGTTAGTGGTCGGTCGCCATTCTCACGATCAAACTGATAAGGAGCAGTCAACGTAAGTTGGTCATTATTAATTCGGAAACGATAGAGATAGCTATAATGCTGTCCCGTTTTATCTTCCATTTGTAAGAGTTTTGACTGAAAAGACCAGAAGACAATCTGCTCACTCAAATCTTCACTCGCAACGGATGTCATTGATTCGATCTTCACAAGATGCCACATACCCTCCATGCTTCCTGCATCATTGTCCGTTTCCAATGTACAAGAGGAGAAGAGGAGTGCCAGCAGAGGCAAGACAAAGGATAATATCTTTATTCTTTTCATATTCTGTTTTGTTCTTCTTTCACAATAAAAAGGCTATTTCTTTCCTAATAAACCTCGCTTCGTAATGGTCAACTGCATACCATAGTTGTTGCCACCGAGTACTGAACCGAAGTCGGCTCCGATACCCATTCGGACATCAACGCCTCTCATCCACATTGGAAGTTTCTGTCCTTGCAGCGTGTAAGTTGCCTCTCCCATCAGACTCACATTGTGCCGTTTCTTCGTGTAAGGCTGTTCGTAGGTACCCAATCCCTCCTGCCATGTGCCGAGGAAACGCCACTTAAAATACTCTGAAGGATGACCACCTAAACCTACATGGAAACCCACGAAACGGTTGTCCTTAAAGTAGATTGTCCCATCTTCATTATAAATTGGCGAACGATAAAGCGGATTACCAATGCCTTGTCCCCAATGTTGGAAACCTGGGAGAATATAATGGTTATAGAAGTTGTCCTTTCCTCCTATATGGTCGGCTATCGTTATGGTGTGATCATGGTAAATCGGACCACTCTGATACTTTGAGTAAAGATATTCAACGACAAGAGTGTTCAACCAATTGTCAGGCTTATAACGATATTCAAAACCTAAGAGCCAGTCCTTGAAGTCATAAATCAGATAGCGACGTTGCTTCTTCTCCTGCCACTCGCTGCCCTCACCATAACCGTCATAGTCAAGCTGAAGCATGGCAGAATGGTCCTCAAAAAACTTATCGGCATAGAGTGAAAAGCCGTGCCAGTCGCCATCATAGTTGAAACGCATCACCCAACTGCCTAACTGGTCGCCTTGCACATTCTGATAAGTTGTCTCACCATTATCAGCACCACCAGGGAGAAAAGCGTTCCAATAGGCACTCAAGCCTTTGCCATTCTCTATGGTTCTCATTGCACCATGACCATCAGGGAGATAAGAGGTACCGCCAAAGATACTAACCATCTCTAACCCCATCTCCAACGACCACGGGCAGAACACCTCATCATTGCCCAACTTCAGATAGCCTGCCTTAGAATGAAAGAGCGCACGGTCGGTATATTTCGACTGCTTAGCCGTAAAATCATGTTGCCAATTTTGGTCGGTCATCATTCCGTAGGCGATGTGTCCTTTGAGGTGCAACCAGCCATTCGCAAAGGGTAGTGTCCAATAGTCTGACAATGCCAAACGCACCTGCGGAATAGGACGAGCATTGATGCCCAAGGTCTGTGAGCCAGAACTGAGTTCATTGTTCTTCATCTGCATCGGTTCTTCCTTGGCTCCGATGGTCAGTGTTCCGTGCCACCATCGCCCTTCCACGTATGCCTGCTGGACAACTGCCTTACTGGTATAATTGATAGGAACGACAACATCTAACCCATAGCCTAAGCCGAACTTCTGCCCTTCATCTGTCGCTATTGGGCGTTCTATGCCCCCACGCAGATAGCCGTTCGCCGTCTCCAGCGAACTGAGTCCATACTTATTGGCATTGAGCCAGAGTGGGGTCTTGCCCTTTGATAGGCTCCCCTGCATTTCTACCTTATATTCTAAGCCTTTTAATGGCTGCAACCTTGACGTGTCACGTCGTACTGGCTCTTGATACTGGGCCTGCATCGTCGATGTCATCAAAAGGACAACCAAGGTTGAAAATAACTTCTTCATCATTATAAAGTTAATACCAGCTACAAAGATAATAAAAAAAAGATGACCAGCAAACTTAATCCCTCAGCAAGTAAACGCAACTTGTTTGAATTCAAATAGAAAAGTGAATAAAAACATTCCTCTGCTATCTATTCAACATTAACACCCCTTCGTGGGCTACACATCCTTACATAAAACCTCCGTTAACTCCGTGTCTCTGTGTGAGATTTAACCTGAAAAGATAAAGAAATATATTGACAAAATATTCGAAGGAAAGGCAAGGAAAAGGCTTAAAAACGCATCGCTTTAGCGTCTACGTAAGTTATTTGTAATCAAATAGTTGCAAAGGAAGATTGTAAAAGGTGCTTAATTAGACTCTAAAAGGGCGTTAATAAGACCTCAAAAGGGCACCTCTTGCAAGCCAAAAGGGCGTCTTTTCAAAGCCTATTAAGCATAAATAGAATTTTAAGAGACTGAAAATTATTTACAACTTCATACAGATAGACAAGTGAATAAGTTAATAAACTGATGAGTTGACAAGTTTATTCTTATAATGATGAGGTGTTCCTCCTACTCTCGAAGTAAGGTAAGGATTTAGCTTATCAAATGTTAAACTTATGTTATTTTACATCTTTAATTTGTTTTTATAAAATTATATTTTTACTTTTGACATCATAAAACAACAGATTGCAAATCTTCCTCTTCTTCCAAGAGCAAGACTGTTTATCAGCCGTACAGAGGGGACTTCAAGAAGTTGTTGAGGTTTTCTCTTTTTTATTTCCCTATAATATTAGGAGATGATGAGGGTGCCTCGTTTATCATTTTTTTTCTAACAACTTAAAACTTTTCAATTATGAGTTCATTTAGAGCAACTTTGGAATTGGGTGGTAAGGAGTATGACGTACTCTACTCTAACTACGAGTTCAGCCGCACAACTGACAAGAAGGGTCAGCCTGCATCAAGCATCTCTGGCGGTCGCATCAGCGTAACTATCGAGTCTACTGATGACACTTCTACCATCGAGGCTATGCTTAACAGCCAGTTCAAGCCTGTTGAGGGTAAGATTGTTTACAAGAAGAGCGAAGAGGATGCTAAGATGAAGGAGATTTCTTTCAAGAATGCTTACATCGTTCATTACAAGGAGACACTCGACGTTAACAACGAGGCTCCTATGACCATCGCTATGACTTTCTCTGCTGAGAACATCACAGTAGGTAATGCCGAGCTGGACAACCGTTGGCCTCGCACATAAGTCTAAGAAACATTAGGACTATGCAGAGTTTTCGTGCTCGGCATAGTCCTTTTCGCTTTCCACAATTAAAGGGGATTTAAGTCAACTTTAATCTCCTTAAACTGAAAATATAATACCCTAACACACGCCTATTAGCTTTATTTTATCTCAAAACAAACAACCAATGTCAATTCCATTCAATCCAATCACTATCAGCGTAGGAAAGAAGTCTCTTTCTTCTTTTATTTCTCTACAGATTGAACAAAACATAGGTACACATCATCGTTTCCAAATGTCTGTTGAATTGGAAACGGGTAGCAATAGATATGTACATAATATCAATAGCAGCAAGGACTGGCTCGGAGAGAGCATCGTTGTAAAGGCTGCAAACACTCCTATCTTCGTGGGTGTGGTGACAAATGTACAGTTACACCGAGAAGGAAGCGACTTTGGATGTATTATCGTTTCAGGTTATTCTGCTACTTACAGAATGGAAACGGCACATAGCTGCTTCTCATGGAATGATACTACCATTGGTGACGTAGTGAAAAAGCTATGCGAACAAGCGAAGGTGCAATTAGAGTTAAATCCAGAATTCAAAGAGAACAAGGACTATATCTGCCAATACGAAGAGTCCGACTTCGACTTTATCCGTCGTCTTGCTCATCAGTATCAAGAGTGGATGTATTACGATGGAACTAAACTAATCTTCGGAAAACCAAAGAAATTGGCTGATCCAATTAGGTTGGAATACGGAACGACGCTGTCGTCACTTGACATTGGTTTGCAGACACTCGCACGTTCAGAGCAGGTGTTCTCTTACCACTCTGGTTCGGACCGTGAGATGGAGAGAATGACACCAGACCAAGCCATTGGACATGATAAACTGTCGGGAGGTGCCTTCCGTGCATCACTCGGAATGTTCTCAAAGCCAGCAAGACAGCGTGCATTGCCACGTATCAGCGATGAGTCGGAACTTATTAATTACATGGGGCGTAAGCAGGCGGCTGAGACTGCTGAGACACATTACATCACAGCAGAGAGTCAGGTGCCAACCCTGCGTGTAGGTTCTGTGGTAAGCCTTTACAGTTCTTTCTTGGAGCGTGTAGGAAATATATCTAAGGAGAGTTTGGGTAACTTTATCATCATCGAGATAACCCATGAGGTGAGCCAAGGAAGCTACTATAAGAACCGCTTCAAGGCTATCCCTGCAACGATAAAGGCACTGCCAAGTCCAAAGGTGCGTATGCCGCTTGCAGAAACACAGATGGCAACAGTGCTCAGCAATGCTGACCCACAGGGTAAGGGCCGTGTGCGTGTGCGTATGAACTGGCAGACGGATGGTATGCAGACTGGTTGGGTGCGTGTGATGACACCTGATGGCGGTAGCAGTAGTGACGTAAAGAGCAACCGTGGTTTTGTATTCATCCCAGAGGTAGGCGACCAAGTCCTCCTCGGCTTCCGTCATGGTGACCCAGCAAGACCATACGTTTTGGGTAGTCTCTTTAACGGCACCACTGGTGGGGGCGGTCTTGAAGGAAATCACATGAAGAGCCTCACAACTCGCAGTGGGCACACTATAAAGTTGAACGATTCACTATCGTCACTTGGAATTACCATCAAAGACATAAAGGGCAATTCCATTCATATTGACTCTGTAGGAGATGACATCATCATCAATGCAAAGCGAAATATTACTATCAATGCAGGAGAGACATTCACCGTAAACTGCAAGAATGCCAATATCCTCGCTGAGGAATCCATCAATATGAATGCTGAGCAGGATATTACCAGTGTCTCTGGGGAAAGTACGTCTATACAGGCAGGCGAATCCCTCACAGAGATAGCAGCAGACAGTTATGTCCTATCTGCTAATGATGCTAATGTACAAGTCACAGAAGAACATAATCTTCAGGCATCTACAATATCGGAGACAGCAGAGAAAATCAACATTGACAGTACGATGGAGGACCTTGACCTTTCTTCTCCAAAGAAAGTTAATATCCAGAGTTCTGAAAAAGTAAATCTGTTCTAAACTATGTATATTCCTTTTAAAGCACTGACAGGGTCACACAAGGTGCATGGAGTCAGGACAGAAGTTATGCCAGACGGGGTGAGTGAGACCAAATGTGAGGCTTCTATAGAGTTTGTTCCGCTTTCTGAAGATAGCAAAGTCAAAGCTATAGTACATCTACATGCCTTTGCAGATGAAGACGATGCCACGGCATCATTTGTACATGATATAGAATCTACTCTTAACCCTATATGTCTGGAATTGGACAATAGGGGTAAATGTGTTAGCATTTCAGACCATGACGAACTATGTAAACGATGGGATGACAGTCTCTTTCTTTTGCGTGCCAAGTATGAAGGAGAATGGGTTGAAAAGGAGCTACAGTTGTTGACTGATAGGGTTCATGACAAGAAGCTTCTACTTAACATGATGAAAAGATATTACGTACTTTCAGAGTGGCTGGAAGCCGACTGGTCAGGCATAGAGTTCACAGAAGGGAAAGGACGCAGAGAGCACGAAGAGGTAGCCTTGGGAGTATCACTTCTCTTTTCACAAGATTGTTCCTTTGAGGACATAGGAGAAGGAATATCGCTACACATTGTTGGAAATGCTGACTTGAAAAAGAATGAAGTACAGCTTGACAAGATTCCCCTCCTTGATGAGATTCAGATAGAAGATATAACATCTATAGAACAACATTGTATTGTGAAGACATCCAACCTTACAAGAAGTCCTCAATCCGTATATAGTCATTATATGGTCAAAGGGCGGGAGCAGATACTTAAGGATATTGAAATAAGTCTAACCTTTCAATAAAGAAGAATGGAAACAGGCAAAAACACATCAGCAGATCGTAATCGTAAACAGACTGGGAACAGTGAGGAGATTGTTGCAGATAGTGCAATTTGCACATGTGACAAAGGTTCCAAACCAGGAACTTTCCGTGTTACCAGCCAGCAGAAGATTTACTGTAACGGCGCAAGAAAACTTGTTGCCACAGACCAAGACAAGGATATAAAGTCCTTAAATTTTGGAAGCTGTGCAGCAAAGAATAATGGTCCTTGTTCTCCGAATATCGCTTGGAGTAACACGTATAATAAGATTGCCATAAAGGGTAAGATGTATCCCCTAACGGTCAAGAGTTCTGGTACTTGTAAAGCTGGAGGCGGTAGAATCAATATACAGACATCTGGTCAACAGGTTGTAGTAAAGCCTTCTGCTTCACCACGCAAGGCTAACAGTACGGCACATAAGAGTCCGATCTTTACAGAAGAAGACTGGAAGCATTTGCCGCAGGATGACGAGAAGAGTCAGAACAAACGTGTTCCAGCAGCGGTACAGGTAAACAATGTTCTTGTCAATGGTAAGAGGGAGATAACCATAACCCCCTACGACCAAGAAGAACTCCTATTCACTACGTCACTTACGGCAGGAAGTATGCGGGGGACTGGTGTCAAGTGGGATGTCTGTCATGGCAATCGTGTGATTGCAAAAGGGTTGACAGAAGCTCCAGCACGTACTTACTTTACCAAAGAAGGTACATACTCTGTATATGCTTATGTTCATAAACCAGGCTCACCCAAAGGCAAAGGCGTGGTTAAGATAACCGTATCCTACCCCAAGTTCAAAAGTATAGAATGGAAGGACGAGAATGGCAAACCTGTTACTTACATAGGGTTGCGTAATAAAGTGTTTGCACATGTATCTTTGCCGGGCTGTAAAGGTATATCTGTCAATTGCCGCTTTTATTATAATGGATATGAGGGAAAAACCTATCTATCCGCCCTTACTCCAATAACCTTGTCTGCTGCAGGAAAAGTAAAGATAGCCCTTTCCCTTTCAAGCGACCAGTTAAAGAAGATAATAGAAGACCGTAAGCGTTTCAGCAATGGACAGAAAATAAGGATATATCTGGAACTGAGTTCTCGACATTGGATAGAAAACCTAACAAAGGTTTCACAGCACCCTATCCTGTTCAATGACAAAATAGAGTTCCGCAGCTTAGTCATTTATAAAGATTCTGATTGCAAAGAAAAACTGCAGGGTGGTATTGCTGACAGCGGGAGTACCGTATACGTGCGTGTCTCTACCTCCAATATGGAAACCGGCAAGATACGTCTGGATGTATATAAGCACGAAACAGGCAACCAAGAAGAGAAAAGTCCCAAGCCATCACCTGTATATAGTACCAGTTGTCCTGTCAATAGTACGGGTGTCTATAAGTTCTCTTTAACGTTGGCAGCACCTCCATACAAGGAAGGTACAGCCTACAAGGTTGTTGTCTCATGGCTTTTCAGTAGTAATCAATCTTCCAACGGAAATGTAAATAATAATACTGGCAGACAGACCCCAAAGGAAACCAAACAATACATACTTAAAGGGAAGGAAGTTCTTTTCTCTGTCAAGAGGCATATCCCCACGCCAAAGGCAGAACCCAGCAAGGCGAATGTTAATCGCACAGAGCCTGAAAAAGGTGGATGTCCACGTTGTAGTGCTCCAATTACAGCAGAGCAGCTTAAAAAGGTTTTCCCAAAAACTTCAGAAAAAACACGTATAAAAATTGCTGATGCTTATAATAAGCACATGAGGTATTTTAAGATGGACACCTGTTGGAATAAAGCACATTTCTTTGCACAGGCGAAGATAGAAGTGGGAGATTCTTTCAATATTAAGACCGAAAGTTTTAACTACTCCGCAAGGCGTATGAAAGGGAGAGACAACGTTAATGGAAAACACTGGGTACAAGGTAATATTCAAACAAGACAGGGTGGTTATTTTACAGATGGTAAATCAAAAAAATCACCATATTCTTATATGGTAAATCATCCGGATTTAGCAGAAAAATATGGTCGTAAGGACTTGTATAGATATAATGACCAAGGTATTCAGGCTGCAAATGAAGAGATGATAGCCAATATTGTATATGATGACAAAAATTGCTCACAGAAAAGGAAATTAGGTAATACTCAAGTTGGAGATGGTTGGAAATTCAAAGGGCGGGGACTGGTGCAGATAACAGGACGCTCAAATTATACAATAACCAATAAATACACGGAAAAGCTACTCGGTAAGAATATTATAAATTCGGAGGCTGATGCAAATCTAGTTGGTACAGATATTGAAGTCGCAATGGTTGCATGCATGGCTTATTGGGCTAAATCTGGAAGAAATCTAGAAATTAAATCCAATGGAGAAATAAATGAAGATATTATCTCTGCAGGTATTGGTAGTAATGTAGATTATATAGGAAAACAAAGTGCTTTCGATAACATAACATCTAAATGCTTTGCTGTATCCGATTGTAACATCCAATCAAAGGCTAAAAGAGTGAAAACGGTGACAGATAAGGAACTAAAGATAGAAGAAGGCATCAAGTGGCTTGAGAGTATCTGCATTCCAATAGAAAGTGTAGGAAAGACCAAATATAAGATACCATACTGCCAGGATCTAAATCGCATCAAAGATAGTGGTGCTAAAACAATGGACTGTTCAGAAATGGTAGGACGTTATGCTGCAAAAATAGAATGGTCAAAGAAACCTATGGGATGGACAACAGCTAGTATGATAGAATATGGTAAGAATCATCCGAAGTGGCTTATTCAACATAAAAATGCCAATTATATACCCAAGCGAGGAGACATCTTCTTATGGAGAGGACACACAGGAGTAGTAATCGAGTACGATGAACAAAATGATATAGTTACCACAATAGAAGCTATTAGTTCTACTGTAAATAACGAAAAGCCTGTAAATGATAATGGAAAATTTCGAAAGCGTAAACCTGACATCCATTTACGAGGAGTCATAAAAATGAAGTTCAAGAGGACAGACTATCATTTGCTTGGTCATTCTCCAAAGCTTTGCTATTTTTATTCTTTTGCAGTACATTATACAAAAAAATAGACATGAGAAGACTTATTACATCAATTTCAATGATTGTATTAGCAATCGTATTTTATCAGTGTAGTTCAAAAAGCGGGAAAGTGAGTGTGGATACGAACCAACAAGATACACTGCAATCCTTAAATGATAATATCATCAATATGGAAAGATTGAAAGAAATGGGAATAGACAAAAAAACCTTGACCAAGCACATGAAATTGCAGGAGTTAGCCTGGTATGGCGGAGACTTCCGCGATGACCAATCTAAGCCTAGATACGAACCCACAGAATTAGATTTTCTACTAACAATACCCTTTGTGGATTACTACTTATCCTCACATGGTTATAAACGCCCGACAGAAAAGCTGTTTCAAGATAGAATCAAGAAAGTGTTTGGCATAGGACTAAAAAAGCATAGCTCCAAAAGTTATGAGGAAATCGTTGGGGATGGTTCTTTTGACTTTGCCCATAGCTATTATAGTATATGTGATAAGAATTTTATAACATATAATTGGATGCTCCGTGATATGCTATCCATAGAGGGAGATAAAATTAAGTTAAAGTCAGAGGTATTTCAACAAATTCTTGCACTCAATAAATTTCTTATTTATGATGACCCTTCAGCATTTAAAATTTTGGAATTATCTAAGTATGAAGGGGATGAAAATGATTTAGGAGACTTTTATAGTGGAAAGATGATTTTAGATGATTTGTTCTCAACTTATAATTATTTTGGAAGTTCGCTGTTAAACCAATGGTATTTTAATAAGCAAAAAGATGTACCTTATGGCTTTGTAAGCAGAATCTTTGAGCAGACTTCAAATAAGAAACTAGTTGTACATCCTTCTTTAATAGAAACAGTGGAAAGGAATTCGACAGGTAAGAACGGGACTTATTTTAATAATTTTGGACTTTACGTATATCAGGTGTTACAAAATGAGGATGGTATGAATTCCAACAATTATACTCTTGAAGAAAAAGCGAGGATATTTTGCCATTTTGCTAATTCGGAATACAAGATGCGGAATAAATATGCGGAGTATATGGATACCGGCGACTGGGGCAGAACTTCATGGACATATATCATGATGACCAATTGTAAAAGTATTTATGAGGAAGCTCAGGCACATAAGTTCTTCGGAATAAGTAAACCTGAAATGATGGAAGAAATGGAACAAGAGGGATTGGAATTAAATCCATCCAATGATAACGAATAAATTATTTGAGATGTCTGTGAGACGGCAGAAGTACAGTAAAGTGTCATCCAATGGAATCAGTCTTATGATAAGATTTCTGTGTAGTCGTTATCGAGCCAGAGCATCGGGATATGGGTAGACAAAGTTCATTTGTAGGAGATGATATAAGTTACCGTAAGACCATCAGAGCTCGGATAAACAAGTACGAACTGAACTCTCCTCGATACGGTTCTAAAGCCAATCCTGTCCCTGTGTTAGACTATGATTATGATTTGCAACGATTAAGAAGTGCTTATGATGACAAGGAATACGAGTATGCGTTCAGCAGACCTTCCTATTACAAGAGAGCAGTGGAACTATACCTCACCTATATGATGAGTGAGGAAGAGTTCAAGGAACGGTTTGAAAAGGAGTAATTTGGTGGGCCTATCAATACAACGGTAATACGTTATGAGAAAGAGCGGTATAGGCTGGTTTGCAGGTGTCGGGCTTGTTGCAATGTTGTTGAAAGTTGTTTTCTAATGGTTTGCAGACACTCGCACGTTCAGAGCAGGTATTCTCTTACCACTCTGGTTCGGACCGTGAGATGGAGAGAATGACACCAGACCAAGCCATTGGTCATGATAAACTGTCGGGAGGTGCCTTCCGTGCATCATTAGGATTGTTCTCAAAGCCAGCAAGACAGCGTGCATTGCCACGTATCAGCGATGAGTCGGAACTTATTAATTACATGGGGCGTAAGCAGGCGGCAGAGACTGCTGAGACACATTACATCACAGCAGAGAGTCAGGTGCCAACCCTACGTGTAGGCTCTGTTGTAAGTCTTTACAGCTCTTTCTTAGAGCGTGTAGGAAACATATCAAAAGAGAGTTTGGGTAACTTTATCATTATCGAGATAACCCATGAGGTGAGCCAAGGCAGCTACTACAAGAACCGCTTCAAGGCTATCCCTGCAACGATAAAGGCACTGCCAAGTCCAAAGGTGCGTATGCCGCTTGCAGAAACACAGATGGCAACAGTGCTCAGCAATGCTGACCCACAGGGTAAGGGCCGTGTGCGTGTACGTATGAATTGGCAGACGAATGGTATGCAGACAGGTTGGGTGCGTGTGATGACACCTGATGGCGGTAGCAGTGACGACGTAAAGAGTAACCGCGGTTTTGTATTCATCCCAGAGGTAGGCGATCAAGTCCTCCTCGGCTTCCGCCATGGTGACCCAGCAAGACCATACGTTATGGGTAGTCTGTTTAACGGCACCACTGGTGGTGGTGGTCTTGAAGGAAATCACATGAAGAGTCTCACAACTCGAAGTGGGCATACTATAAAGTTGAACGATTCACTATCATCACTTGGAATAACCATCAAAGACATAAAGGGGAATTCCATTCATATTGACTCTGTAGGAGATGACATCATCATCAATGCAAAGCGAAATATTACCATCAATGCAGGAGAGACATTCACCGTGAACTGCAAGAATGCCAACATCCTTGCGGAGGAATCCATCAATATGAATGCGGAGCAGGATATTACCAGTGTCTCTGGAGAAAGTACGTCTATACAAGCAGGCGAATCCCTCACAGAGATAGCAGCAGACAGTTATGTCCTATCTGCTAATGATGCTAATGTACAGGTCACAGAAGAGCATAATCTTCAGGCATCTACAATATCGGAGACAGCAGAGAAAATCAACATTGACAGTACGATGGAGGACCTTGACCTTTCTTCTCCAAAGAAGGTCAACATCCAGAGTTCTGAAAAAGTAAACTTGTTCTAAACGATGTATATTCCTTTTAAAGTACCGACAGGCTCATGCAGGGTTCATGGAGTCAGAACAGAAGTCATGCCAGACGGGGTGAGTGAAACGAAATGTGAGGCTTCTATAGAGTTTGCTCCTCTTTCTAAGGATAGCAAAGTCAAAGCTATAGTACATCTACATGCCTTTGCAGATGATGACGATGCCACAGCAGCATTTGTACATGATATAGAGTCTACTCTAAACCCGATATGTATGGAACTGGACAGCAGGGGGAAATGTATTGGGATTTCAGACCATGACGAACTCTGTAAACGCTGGGATGACAGTCTCTTTCTTTTGCGTGCCAATTATGAAGGAGAATGGGTTGAAAAGGAACTACAGTTGTTGACAGATAGGGTTCATGACAAGGGGCTTCTGCTTAATATGATGAAGAGATATTACGTATTTTCAGAGTGGCTGGAAGCTGACTGGTCAGGCATAGAGTTCACAGAAGGGAAAGGATACAGAGAGCATGAAGAAACAGCCTTGGGAGTACCACTTCTGTTCTCACAGGAATGTTCTATTGAGGACAATGAAGAAGGAATGTCGCTACACATTGTCGGGAATGCTGACTTGAGAAAGAATGAAGTACAACTCGAAAAGATTTCCCTCCTTGATGAGACTCAGATAGAAGATATAACATCTATAGAACAACATTGTATCGTAAAGACTGATAGGATTACAGAAATTCCCCAGTCCATACATAGTCATTACACTATTAAGGGACAGGAGCAGATACTTAAGGATATTGAAATAAGTCTAACCTTTCAATAAAGAAGAATGGAAACAGGCAAAAATACATCAGCAGACCGTAATCGTAAACAGACTGGGAAAAGTGAGGAAATCGTTGCGGATAGTGCAATTTGTACATGTGACAAAGGTTCCAAACCAGGAAATTTCCGTGTTACCAGCCAGCAGAAGATCTACTGTAATGGTGCAAGAAAACTTGTTGCTACAGATCAGGACAAAGATATCAAATCCTTGAACTTTGGAAGTTGTGCAGCAAAGAATAATGGCCCTTGTACTCCAAATATCGTTTGGAGTAACACTTATAACAAGATTGCCATAAAGGGTAAGATGTATCCTTTGACAGTCAAGAGTTCTGGTACCTGTAAGGCTGGAGGTGGTAGAATCAATATACAGACATCTGGTCAACAGGTTGTAGTAAAGCCTTCTGCTTCACCACGCAAGGCAAATAGTACGGCACATAAGAGTCCGATCTTTACAGAAGAAGACTGGAAGCATTTACCGCAGGAGGACGAGAAGAGTCAGAACAAACGTGTTCCGGCAGCAGTGCAGGTAAACAATGTTCTTGTCAATGGAAAGAGAGAGATAACCATAACCCCCTACGACCAAGAAGAACTCCTATTCACTACGTCACTTACGGCAGGAAGTATGCGGGGGACTGGTGTCAAGTGGGATGTCTGTCATGGCAATCGTGTGATTGCAAAAGGGTTGACAGAAGCTCCAGCACGTACTTACTTTACTAAAGAAGGTACGTACTCTGTATATGCTTATGTTCATAAACCAGGCTCACCCAAAGGCAAAGGTGTGGTCAGGATAACTGTATCCTACCCTAAGTTCAAAAGTTTAGAATGGAAGGACGAGAATGGGAAACCTGTTACTTACATAGGGCTGCGTAATAAAGTGTTTGCACATGTATTTTTGCCGGGCTGTAAGGGTATACCTGTCAATTGTCGCTTTTATTATAATGGATATGAGGGAAAAACCTATCTATCCGCCCTTACTCCAATTACCTTATCTGCTGCAGGAAAAATAAAGATAGCCCTTTCCCTTTCAAACGACCAGTTAAAGAAGATAATAGAAGACCGCAAGCGTTTCAGCAATGGGCAGAAAATAAGGATATATCTGGAACTGAGTTCTCGTCATTGGATAGAAAACCTTACAAAGGCTTCACAGCATCCTATCCTATTCAATGACACGATAGAGTTCCGCAGCCTAATCATTTATAAAGATTCTGACTGCAAAGAAAAACTGCAGGGTGGTATTGCTGACAGCGGGAGTACGGTATACGTGCGTGTTTCTACCACCAATATGGAAACTGGCAAGATACGTCTGGATGTATATAAGCACGAAACAGGCAACCAAGAAGAGAAAAGTTCCAAACCATCACCTGTATATAGTACCAGTAGCCCTGTCAATAGTACGGGTGTCTATAAGTTCTCTTTAACGTTGGCAACGCCTCCGTACAAAGAAGGTGTAGCCTACAAGGTTGTTGTCTCATGGATTTTCAGTAGTCAGTCTTCCAACGGAAATGTAAATAATAATACTAACAGACAGACCTCAAAGGAACCCAAACAATACATCCTTAAAGGGAAGGAAGTTCTTTTCTCTGTCAATCGGCATATCCCAATGCCAAAGGCAGAACCCAGCAAGGCGAATGTTAATCGCACCGAGCCTGAAAAAGGTGGATGTCCACGTTGTAGAGAAGAATGGACGGATATGCTTCCAAGACTACAGAAGATTTTCAAGGGAGTGTCACCTGAAAAATTATCAATTGTTGCAAGAATTTATACTCAGTATATGAAAGAGTTGAGGATGGATACGTGTTGGATTAAGGCACATTTTTTTGCTCAAGCCTATAAAGAAACAGGAGGTAGACTTGATGTAAAGGAGGGAGAATCCTTTAATTACTATTGGGAAATCATACCAACCAAATTATCAGCCTTCAGAACAGATGAAGGAAGAAATAATGCAAGAAAATGGGGGCGTGCGGAAAAGAAATCAACCAAAGCGAATGCTGTTTCAAAAGAAAACCAAATAAAGATAGCAAACTATGCATATTCTTATAAGTTCAGCAAGGGAAAAGAACTGGGAAACAAATCTCCAAATGACGGATGGCACTTCAGAGGTAGAGGATTAATACAATTAACTGGTAGAGCTTGCTATACTGCAATTGAAAAAATATTGCATGATATAGGTTATTCCTGCGATATCACAAGTAGTATAGAGAAATCAGATCAAGTTGGCAAAAATTTCGAACTTGCAGTGGTTGCTTCTATGGCCTTTTTCAAATGGAAAAATGTAGATATGTACAGACTCTGCAATGGGAATAAAAACACAACAAGTATTTCTACAATTGTTGGAATGAAAGAAACAAACAAAGATACAGGTAAGTCGAACTACGAAGAGAAACAAGAAGCCTTTACTAATAGGACTTCTATTGCTTTTATGGTGGATAATTGTAAGTGGGATGTTAAGGAATCTCCAAAACAAACTCCAAAACAAGGAAAGTGGCACGAACCTGTGGATAATCCACAGATAACGATATGGACTCAGAGTGGACGTAATGAGCCTTCAAATGCGGTTTTTGGTGCGAAAAGACCTAATGGACATTATCATCAGGGAGTTGATTTGTTTTGTACAGAAGGATCAAATGTATATGCGTGTTTGGATGGTATTGTAGAATCAATAACGGATTCTCCTAAGGGACAAGGACAGACCATTGTGTTAAAAATAACAGATAAGGAACAAATAAACTATTTCAGACAAAGGAGAAGAGACTATAATCCAACCTATGATGGCGAAAAAAAACAGGGTGAAGGATTTGATGAAAATTCTAATCATATATACCTTGTCTACTATCATTTAAGTTACATTCTTGTTAAAAAAGGTAGTGTATATGCTGGGCAGGTTATTGGTTATTCGGGTATTTCTGGTATCAGAGATGGAACTTGTGGTCCTCATCTGCATTTTGAAATAAGGTCAGAAAGAAGATGTGGAGATCTGACTAAAAGATGTAATCCTGCATATTATGTATATTATAAGGTAAAGATGTCACCAGAAGAAAAAAGGATACAGGAAGAAAGAATGAAAAAAGGACAATTAAAAGATTTTTATGGGAGAAAATAAAATGAAAAAGATTCTATGTATACTTATGATTTCGGTTTTAGTTCTGACGCATGTAAGTTGTCAAGAGAATGTAAGACAGAGGCAATCTACAGACATAAAAGGAACTTTTCAAAATGTGAAGCAGAAAGACTTGATTTGTATGAATGAAAAGACAATCAGAAACTACTATAGAGAACTGGCGGAAGTAGGACTTGATGGCGTTACGGTAATGGATATAGACAAACAAGTAGAGTATACAGATTTGGCAATAGAACTTATTTATGATGCGCTCAGAAGAATGGGATACCAGTCTGTCAGTGATGCTGAAGCACGAAAGGCTATCAAAAAATATTATAACATTGATATCTCTGAGAATAACATCTATTTGGCAGGGAACAAACTTCGTAGATATGTATTCAAAGATGGAGCTTCTAAAGAACGGTTGGAACAGCGAAAGGCTATGGAAGTAGACTCTTCGGAAACAGTTTCTTACTTTTGGAATAAGAGTATCTATGTTCCAAAGTATAACTACATCGTATCCTATCCTTCCATAGAGAACACTGTTGAGCTTCAAGGATTTGACAATGAAGATACCGACGATGATATAGTTGAGAAAGGGAAACTTTACTATGCGATAGATACAGCCTATTTTTACAGAAACCAATTCATCTTCCACGACAGCAAGGCAGCCCTCACTTGGCTTATGAATAATGACAGGAACTTCCTTCGTGAGTTATTCCTGAAATACGGCTACGACAAGTCTGATGTAATTAATAAGATGATGATAGATGAAGTGAAAGAGGAAGGAGAACTCCCTATAGGGAAAGATTACAAGGAACTCTTTGTTTCAAAAGGTGCGGATGGGCGGCTTCTCATCCATCAAGGACTGCTGCTGTATATGTTGAAACATGCTGACAGAAAGAATCTGTATTACTGTATGTTGGATCAATATTTATCATATTTGTTGGATTTAGAAAATGAACCAGAGGTTGATGGTCTCACGAAGGAAGAAAGATATAAAGCTGGTGCATACATCGGATATTATTATGGTCTGATGTATGAGAAATGTATAGGGACGCCTTGTGATATTCAAGCTTTTGGATATAGACTGTACTATCAGAAAGACTTTGTCTCATACATCAAGAAGAATAATTACTTCCACCTAAAGGACTTCGATAAGATAATACAAATTCAATATGACCGGTATCAGGAAGGAGTTGAAATCGAAAGTCATCGTATGTCTGGTGAATAGTATAACATTGTGCTATTCCTTGACATTATGAGGATGGCGTATATATCATAATTCTATTCAAAACATCAAAAAAAGATATGAAACGATTCTTGTTTATAAGCTCTTTATTACTATACCTTCTTACTTTTACACAGTGTAAACCAAATTCTTCTAAGGATAATACCCTTGCTGTAAAGAAACTAATGAACAACGAGAATAAGAAAAAGCATGAGATAGATTCCTTAAAATATTTGGGAGTTGAAAAGAACAAGCTAATGAAGCATTTAAAACTTCAAGAACTTGCATGGTTTGGTGGTGATTTTCGAGATGATCAATCACAACCAAGATACATGCCGACACAGGAGGATTTTCTCTTGACAATACCTTTGGTGGAGCATTATTTATATACTCATGGTTTTAAGAAACCTTCAAAAGAACTATTTGAAAAAAGAATCAAACAAGTTTTTGGAAAAGACCTTGGAGCGAATACTAAGTCAACATTCATAAACCTTAGCAATGAAGAGAGCTTCGATTTTGCCTCTTCCTTCTTTGCCATCAAAGATAAGGGTTTCATAACCTATAATTGGCTTCTCAGAGATTTGATTTCTGTTAACGGGAATACGATTAAATTCAAGAGCACGACCTTGAAACAAATCTTATTATTAAACAAGTTCTTGATTTATAATGATACAGGTGCGTTGAAGCAATTAGAACTGTATCAAAGTGAGGGAGAAATTGATGACATTGGCGATTATTACGACAGTAACCGAATGTTAGGTGATTTATTAAAAGAATATTCTTATTTTGGAAGTCCTGAATTGAATCAATGGTTCTTTAATGCGGAAAGGGAAAATCCTTTTGCTTTCCTTTGTTATATATTTGATAAAGGGAAAGGGAATAACCTTATTGTGCATCCAGAACTGATAGAGACTATCGAGAAGAATACCACAGGCAAGAACAGTTCTTATTACAATGATAAGTTCTTAATATATGTGTATCAGGTGTTGCAAGACGAAGATGGTATGAATGATGCACATTTAAATCAGGAACAA
Source organism: Prevotella melaninogenica (assembly GCF_003609775.1). Taxonomy (NCBI): domain Bacteria; kingdom Pseudomonadati; phylum Bacteroidota; class Bacteroidia; order Bacteroidales; family Prevotellaceae; genus Prevotella; species Prevotella melaninogenica. The sequence continues at coordinate 704,592 of NZ_AP018050.1, read as the reverse complement.
AAGGCACGAATGTTTTGTTATCTTGCAAACTCTGAATATAAGATGCGCAACAAATATGCCGATTATATCCCATCAACCGATTGGGCTCAAACATCTATGACATATGTAATAATGACCAACTGCAAGAACATCTACCGGTATGCACGTGCACATAAGTTCTTTGGTATCAGTAGTCCAGAAATGATGGATGAAATAGAACGGGAAGGATTAGACCAGAATCCTCCTGGAGGTGACGAATGACAGAATAGGGGCATAAGTGACAAAATTCTACTATACGGTTATAAGAAACAACTTTTGGGCACAGATGGCGAAGCTGTTTACATACTTTTTCAAGATAGAAATGTTAAAAGCAACGAAAAACAGAATCGTGGAAATGAATCATTATCAGCATAAATTCTGCCTTTGACATTGTAGAACTTCGATAACATTTTCTTTTTCCAGTAGGTTTTAGCGTATATTTTGTTGTCATTGCATCAAAAAACTTGCAGAAGTCATCTGCCATACAAAATATTTCAGTAACTTTGTCCTCGGTGATCATAGCGATTTTTGTTTGTAACTGTTTGTATATTAACTCTTTAAAGTTACAACAAATTTCGCTAATCCGCAAATTAACAAACACTTATAATTCGTCGAACTTATGTTATTTAGATTATAAAAAGAAAAATCAATTAACAGAAGCTGAAATGAATATACAGCGTAACAGAAATAAAAAAGGTTATAAGTAATTCTATGGTAATAATAAAGTTTTTTCTTTTAGGCGTATTGGCCTTTGTGTCAATTGGATATATAAGTTGTACGAATAAGAAAGGTGCAGAAATGAAGATGGTGCATACAACACAGGAGAAAGATTCAATCTCTTCGTCTCTATGTAAGAAAATAGGAATTCCAGAGGATATGATTCTACCCATAAACTCTCAAGGAATGGACTCGCTAATGAAAGTCTATCAGACTTCTTACCTGCAATCATCTTCTGAGGATGAAGAAGAGGATGAAGTGCGTATTGATGAACGATATATCAACATCCTAATACCTTATGCTTTCAACGACTTGGCGAAGCGTGGTTTTATACCTATATCTTCTGCTTTGTACAACAAGAAGTTGAAAGAGTTAGGTCTTGCTCCCGAACAAAGGCAGAAACAGCCTTATATCTATGAATATAAACACTATTTTACCTCACCGACAATTATGCAGGGATGGACAGATGACATAGCAGAAGACGGTATTGACAAAAAAGAACATGAATATATTCGATACGCTCCTATCAGTAATATATTTGTCAAGGGCTATAATTTCTGCCTACCGAAACCTATGTTAGATTCCTTTCTGAGGAATAATAAGGGTAAAATAGCGTTTCATTTAAGTGATGAGATTGTACATCTAAATAGATTTTTGTTCAATGATAGCAAAGCGAGTTTCGCCTGGTTACTACACAATAATCCTGAAGCTTTGAAAGATTTGCTTCTATCTTATGGATATGATACGAATGAAGCTATCAATGAACTGGTACTAAAGGATATATCGAACGAATATACCAATGTGGAAGATGTCTCTGGATTAATAAATACGTTTATTCGTAAGGTATATGACAAAGAACCTCATATAGAAATCCGAGAGGGGTTAATGAAGACTATACTTCGGTTACCAGCCAATGATAAAAATTTGAAATGGCAAATAATTCTTGAAACGTATATTGATTATCTCTTGAAAAAAGACAAGGCGGGGTGTCCATATTGGATGGCGCACTTTACGTGGAAGGAACGATACAAAGCTGCTGCCTATCTGGGATATTACTTATATAAAGACCGTCTTCGATATCAGCAGATTGGGAGTACAGGCTTTGCCAATGAGCTGTATTATAATAATGAGTTCAGAGATAATCTGGAAAAGCATCATTATTATAAACTGCCAGGGTTTAAGGAAATCTGCGATAAGATTTATGAGGACTACGATTTCTCCGTAAAGGCTTCGCAAACTGGAGAATAATTGGATGCCTCATGCACTTAATGATAGTTTAAACCGTTTACTTAATGATTTTTGTTCTTCTAAAATATGTAGATAAACTAAAGTTCTTACATAATAAGGTACACAGATATACAGAGTCTCCTCTGTATACGCTTATGTTCATAAACCAGGCTCACCCAAAGGCAAAGGCGTGGCCAGGATAACCGTATCCTACCCCAAGTTCAAAAGTATAGAATGGAAGGACGAAAACGGGAAGCCTGTTACTTACATTGGGTTGCGTAATAAAGTGTTTGCACATGTATCTTTGCCGGGCTGTAAGGGTATATCTGTTAATTGTCGCTTTTACTATAATGGATATGAAGGAAAGACATATCTATCACCTCTTACTCCAATGACCTTGTCTGCTGCAGGGAAAGTAAAGATTGCCCTTTCCCTTTCAGGCGACCAGTTAAAGAAGATAATAGAAGACCGTAAGCGTTTCAGCAATGGGCAGAAAATAAGGATATATCTGGAACTGAGTTCTCGTCATTGGATAGAAAACCTTACAAAGGCTTCACAGCACCCTATCCTGTTCAATGACAAAATAGAGTTCCGCAGCATAGTCATTTATAAAGATTCTGATTGCAAAGAAACACTGCAGGGTGGTATTGCTGACAGCGGGAGTACGGTATATGTGCATGTGTCTACATCCAATATAGAGATAGGCAAAATACGTTTGGATGTGTATAAGCACGAAACAAGTGCTAGCAAAGAGAAAAGTTCAGAGCCATCACCTGTATATAGTACCAGTTGTCCTGTCAATAGTACGGGTATCTACAAGTTTTCTTTATCGTTAGCTAAACCTCCATACGAAGAAGGTATAGCTTATAAAGTAATAGCCTCATGGTCAAAAGATAATCGAAGTATTGGCGACAGTGGTTATCATAGTAGCTGGGAGTTAATAACGATATCCAGAAAACAAAGCGAAACCCCGAATAATGTAAGCTTAACAAATATAGAAAGAAATAATGCTTATAACTGTAAAGGAAAGTATTGTCTCAAGAAGGGAGATAAAGGAAAACTAATAGAGGAAATAAATATTCGATTAGCTGGTTTTGGAGGGTGCCTTCCTTCTGATGAATTTACGGAATTAACGGAGAAGTGTGTACGCCAATTCCAACGTGATTATATGCAAATAGAACCAACTGGTGTTGTGTGTGGTTCTTTCTTAGTAGCATTAGATGATTTAAGAAGTAAATATTCTGTTGATTTTAATAGATCAAAATGCAATTGTGGAGGCTGTAAAGGATTTGGTAATCAATTATATTTATCAGAACGCGGAAATTCTAAAATTTTAGAGATGTATCGTAAATATGAATACCCTGGTATTCATCGAAGTTTATGGTGGGCTTTAAAAGCAGTTATGTTCTACTTAGCTAATAAAGAACAGAATATGAATATTTCTCTTCTATATATATTTTCGGGATACAGGTGTCATAATAATAATAGAATCCATCGTAGGAAAAGTACGAATCATATGGGCAAGGCAATGGATTTACATTTTTATCATACAAATGATAAACATAAAAGACAGATACAGAATAACAAAACAATTGAAGAAATTCGTTCAAAGATATTTCATACATATCTTAAAGCAGGAAATGATTGGAAAATCAAAAATATTTTTAATTTAGAATCAACACGAATGGGAGCCACGACTTGGGTTCATTTTGATGTTAGAACATTTGACTTAAAATATTTGTCAGACCATCTCTTTGCAAATAGTCTCCAAAATGCAAATGGACCAACGATACTAGAATATGCAAAATCACTTGATAAAGGTGGAATCTGTAACTGTATAAATTCATCATTACCTGTCAACAAACCTACAAAGTCTAACAATATAAAAAATGACTTTAACCTTTCAGATGCTCGTGAGGCTCTTCAATATATTTATAACACATATGGGCGAGATATGGCTATAATAATTGAAAGAATGTTTAGAGGTGAAACTGCTCATTTTGCTTCTGTTCAGTATAAAAAATGTGGAACTTGTGGTATGGAAGCTCATGGAGATGCCCCATATTACGGCTGGGACTCAAACTTCTTTGAGAAGTATCTAGAGTATAAGCCTGTTGGTATATATGAAATGTATGAATCAAAAGGATTAAGTGGAAAAGGAGGAAATGCTCAAGATACAAGTAAGCCAAAAAAGTATATAATTATGCCTTCTGTGAAGGCAACAATGGAATATTTAGTTTATTATATAAGAAAGCATAACAATAATTATGCAAGGTGGCATAGTACAAAAGCGAGTGCACAGGAAGCTTACAGAAGTCATCTGCAAGGTATTGTACCACGCATAGTTAAATCATTTGAAGAATAAATTATGAAATATATAAAACAATTTGAAATGAAACGTATATATATATTATTATTTGTAGTTGTTGCTACTTGTATAAGTAATGCGGGAATATTAAAAACATCAGAAAACATTCCTTTCGGAGATAGCTATTTTGCAACTACATCGTGTGATGAAAAGTTAAAGAACTTAATTATATCATGTCACAATTTTAAAACACCATTTAAGAAAAAGGATATACATGCTGAAATAGAAGAGGAAATATCTGATGGAATATACAGAGTAAGACTTTTTGTATATAGTAATGGAGAAAATAGTACAAGTTCAATAGGCTGGATTATACTTGACACCAAGAAGAATATTTTAAAGGACATTTCTCTTGACCCAGAATCTCCTGTTATTCTCAAATATAATAAAGATTTTTATAAAGATTATCTTGAAAACTGCCTCGACAAGAAAGTTTCTTCTTCTATAGAAACTTCTATGGCTACAAATTATTACAAAATACCAGTCATTCATTTCCCTTTTGAATACTCTTACGATTTTATAAATGATTTAACAGGTACAATGCACGTCAACAAGACTATAATGCATTTCATTTCCACTTTGGTAGATTCTGATACGGATCTTGGGAATTGCTGTATTGCAAGACTACCATCTACAAACCATTATCATTATCTTTTAATTTTTGCTAGTGACCATGTTGGAGAAGGAAGATTTTTTTTATGTATATTAAATAACAAGTATAAACTAATAGATAGATTGCTCATCTATAAAGCTAAAAATATTAGCTGGAAGGGACAAATAGTAAATTCCTATTTACACTATATCATTACTGGAAGCAATAAGATTATTCTAAAAGAGATGATAGCTCAACCTAAATAAAAAGGATATAGTAATTAAGAAAAAAGAATATATTTTTGTAGATGGAAAGTTTAGGTTACATTAATGAAATAAAAACATAAAATGTAGAGAAGTGTCATATGAACAGTGTCATTTACAAAAAAATGAATTTATCATTGTTCTGTTATTTAGAGTATGCCCCATTAGTATAATGACGCGATAGAGTTCCGAAGCCTGGTCATTTATAAGGATTCTGATTGCAAAGAAAAACTGCAGGGTGGCATTGCTGACAGCGGGAGTACGGTATACGTGCGTGTCTCTACCTCCAATATGGAAACCGGCAAGATACGTCTGGATGTATATAAGCACGAAACAGGCAACCAAGAAGAGAAAAGCCCCAAGCCATCACCTGTATATAGTACCAGTTGTCCTGTCAATAGTACGGGTATCTATAAGTTCTCTTTGACGTTGGCAGCGCCTCCGTACAAGGAAGGTACAGCCTACAAGGTTGTTGTCTCATGGATTTTCAGTAGTCAGTCTTCCAACGGAAATGTAAATAATAATACTGACAGACAGACCTCAAAGGAATCCAAACAATACATACTTAAAGGGAAAGAAGTCCTCTTCTCTGTCAAGCGGAATATCCCCACGCCAAAGGCAGAACCCAGCAAGGCGAATGTTAATCGCACAGAACCAGAAAAGGGTGGATGTCCACGCTGTAGTGCTCCAATTACAGCAGAGCAGCTTAAAGAGGTTTTCCCAAAAACTTCAGAAACAACACGTATAAAAATTGCTGAAGCTTATAATAAGCACATGAGGTATTTTAAGATGGATACCTGTTGGAATAAAGCACATTTCTTTGCACAGGCGAAGATAGAAGTGGGAGATTCTTTTAATATTAAGACCGAAAGTTTCAACTACTCCGCAAGGCGTATGAAAGGGAGAGACAATGTTAATGGTAAACATTGGGTACAAGGTAATACTCAAACAAGACAGGGTGGTTATTTTACAGATGGTGAATCAAAAGCATCACCATATTCTTATATGGTAAGTCATCCGGATTTAGCAGAAAAATATGGTCGTAAGGACTTGTATAGATATAATGACCAAGGTATCCAGGCTGCAAATGAAGAGATGATAGCCAATATTGTATATGATGACAAAAATTGCTCACAGAAAAGAAAATTAGGTAATACTCAAGTTGGAGATGGATGGCGCTTTAGAGGGAGAGGAATGATACAGATTACTGGTCGTGAAGCCTACACTCACGCAAACAAATATACAGAAGAACTTTTACGTAAAAATATTATAAACTCAGACAAGGATGCTAGTCTTGTAGGGAGTGATATAGAAGTAGCAATGGTAACCTGTATGGCATTTTGGTCAAAGGAAAAAGGATTGTCTACAAGATCTAATGGACAAAAAGATGTGGATATTATTTCTAGGAGAATAGGAAATAAAGTTGGCTCAAAAAAAGAGACAAATTATGATTTAAAAAGGAATAGTTTCAACAATATTACATCTAAGTTGTTTAGAGTAAGTGATTGCATCATCAAATCGAAGAAAGATAATTCTTCATCTACTCAAGAAGATAAGGATCTAAAAATAGAACAAGGCATCAGATGGCTGGAAAGTATCTGTATACCTTTAGAGCAGGTAGGTAAGGTGAAGTATAAGGTCCCATATGTTCAAGATGGTAATCGTATTCTGGAAAGTGGTGCAAAACAATGGACTGCTCAGAACTAGTAGGACGTTATGCTGCAAAAATAGAATGGTGTAAGAAACCTATGGGTTGGACAACATGTTATATGGTTGATTATGCAATGAAAAATCCCAAATGGCTTATAAAACATAATGACCCCAACTATATTCCTAAAAGAGGGGATATTTTCTTGTGGTATGGAAAGCGAGTAGATAAAAAAGGGGTATCGCACTATAGTGGACACACAGGAGTTGTGATAAATTATAATTCTGAAAGTGATATTGTTACAACAATAGAAGCTATTCAGTCATCTGTTAAAAATGAGAAAGCTATAAATGAAAGAGGAGAAAAATATAAAGAAAATGAGAATAAGAAATTAGCAGGAACCATTAAAATGCATTTCTTTAGAAAAGGATTCCATTTGATAGGGCACAATCCAGTTCGATGTTATTTTTATACTTTTGCAGTACATTATTCAAAGAAATAAAGATATGAAAAAAATATTAGGCTTAGTTCCTTTATTTGCACTGACAATTATGTTTGTTCAGTGTACAGGAAATTCGAAACGTGCGAATACTGTTGCTATGGAATCGCATAAAACAACACATATTCACTATGATAGTATAATCAGTATGGAAAGATTAAAAGAAATAGGCATTGACAGAAATACCTTGCTAAAACATATAGAATTACAGGAGAATGCATGGAATGGAGGTGATTTCCGTGACGACCAATCTATACCGCAATATATGCCTACAGAGACTGACTTTCAGCTGACTATTCCCTTGGTAAAATACTATCTTTCCACCCATGGCTACAAGCGACCTTCTACAGAGTTATTTCAAGAAAGAATCAAGTTTGTTTTTGGATATCAGTTGAAAATGGATAAGACAAAAGGCTATGAGGGAATTGGTGCTGATGATGACTTCAACTTTACCTCGCCCTATTATGCGATATATAAGGATAGGTTCATAACTTACAACTGGTTACTTCGTGACCTATTATCCGTAGAGGGAGACAAGATAAAATTGAAATCACAGGTCTTTCAGCAAATTAAAGCGCTAAACAACTTCATCTTCTATAATGATGTAAATGCTTTTAAACTCTTAGAAAACTTACAATCCCAAGGAGATGATGATGGTCTTGGAACATTTTATAATGGAGAAAACATATTAGAAGATTTGTTTGCCTCTTATAATTATTATAAAAGTCCCATGCTAAATCAATGGTATTTTCTCAAGTATAAAGATGAACCTTATGATTTTGTAAACAGAATATTTGATAAAGCTCCCAATAATAATATAATTGTACATACATTACTGATAGAGACAATAGAAAAAAACACTACGGGTACTAAGCATGACTATTATGATGACAACTTTGCCAATTACGTATATGACCTTATACGAGATGAAAATGGCATGAATAGTAAGTACTTTACTATTGAACAGAAAGCCAGAATTTTTTGTTATTTCGCAAACTCTGAATATAAGATGCGTGAGAAATATCGACAGTATATCACGTCAAACGTATGGGATCCTATGCCTTGGACTTGCCTGATAATGCTTCGCTGTAAAGAGATTTATCAATATGCGCGCACGCATAAATACTTTGGTATCAGTAGTCCTAAAATGATGGAAGAATTGGAACATGAAGGGATTTCAGACGAATCAGACGGACCTGACCCAGAGTAAATCCTGAGGGGGGACTTAGAAGGTTTAAAGCCAAGGTTCAATTAGCAAAAAGAAGGGGTCTTTAGGATTTTGGAGTGATAATGTTTAATGTCTGATTATCAATAACTTTTATATCCCCTTGGCTTACTGATATTAAAGGATACAAAGTACTAATCTAATGGTTACGAAAGTTGTTGTACCACATGGGTTATACACACTACAAAACATTTATAATGGACTGTTTACAAACTTTCTTTACTAACAAGTGGTATAAAGGACATCACAACATCACTCCAAATTCCGAAAGACCCATTTTTATACCTTTGCGGTTCACTATTCAAAACATCAAAAATAGATATGAAACGATTTTTATTTATAAGCTCTTTATTACTTGGGCTTCTCACTTTTACACAGTGTAAATCAAATTCTTCCAAGGATAATATCCTTACTGAGAAGAGGCTAATGAACAACGAAAATAAAAAAATGAAGGAAATAGATTCCTTAAAATATTTGGGAGTTGAAAAAAACAAGCTAATGAAGCATTTAAAACTTCAAGAACTTGCATGGTTTGGTGGTGATTTTCGAGATGATCAATCACAACCAAGATACATACCGACACAGGAGGATTTTCTCTTAACAATACCTTTAGTGGAGCATTATTTATATACTCATGGCTTTAAGAAGCCTTCAAAAGAACTATTTGAAAAAAGAATCAGACAAGTTTTTGGAAAAGACCTTGGAGCGAACACGAAGTCAACATTCATAAACCTTAGTAATGAAAAGAGCTTCGATTTTGCCTCTTCCTTCTTTGCCATCAAAGATAAAGGCTTCATAACCTATAATTGGCTTCTCAGAGATTTGATATCTGTCAATGGGAACACGATTACATTCAAGAGCACGACCTTGAAGCAAATCTTGTTATTAAACAAGTTCTTGATTTATAATGATACAGGTGCGTTGAAGCAATTAGAATTGAATCAATGTGGGGGAGAGGGTGATGATATAGGTGATTACTACGACGGTAACCGAATATTAAATGATTTATTAAAAGAATATTCTTATTTTGGAAACCCTGAATTGAATCAATGGTTCTTTAATGCGGAAAGGGAAAATCCTTTTGCTTTCCTTTGTTATATATTTGATAAAGGAAAAGGGAATAACCTTATTGTGCATCCAGAACTGATAGAGACTATCGAGAAGAACACCACAGGCAAGAACAGTTCTTATTACAATGATAAGTTCTTAATATATGTGTATCAGGTGTTACAAGACGAAGATGGAATGAATGCTGCACATTTTAATCTGGAACAAAAAGCACGAATGTTTTGTTATCTTGCAAATTCTGAATATAAGATGCGCAACAAATATGCCGATTATATCCCATCAACCGATTGGGCTCAAACGTCTATGACGTATGTAATAATGACTAACTGCAAGAACATCTACCGGTATGCACGTACACATAAGTTCTTCGGTATCAGTAGTCCTGAAATGATGGATAAAATAGAAAGGGAGGGATTAGACTTGAATCCCCCTACAGGTAGTGAATGATAGGGAATATTGTAACTACGTGCAAGTTCAATATAGGACTTGCGGTACAACTCCCCTAAAGAAAATACCAAAGAGTTCTAAGAACTTCAAGTGTTTTTTATATCTTTGCGGTATGTTATCTAAACAACTCAATGAATATGAAAAGAATTGCTTTTTTATTTCTGTGTCTATTCGTTTTTTTATATAGTGGTCACTGCCAAAAAAACTTTGACCATTATCATCTAACCATGAAGGCAATAAAAGAAGGGAATATATCTGACTTTGAAAAGAACATTAAACATATAAAGAATATTGACTCCTTGTTTCATACAGATACTGACCATTCCTATACGCTGTTAGGTTATGCATGTCTTTATCAGAACAAGCACATTGTCCAAAGACTCATAGGAATGAAGGCTGATATGGAATGTGTGTACTCTGATGATATGTATTGCTATGATGTGCTATATATGGCAGTAGATAAGGGGAATGCCGAGTTGGTAAAGTTATTTCTGTCATTAGGAGCCAACGCTAACGTGGCTTATAATGAAGATGGACTTTGCCCTTTGGTAATGAGCTGTAGTATGAACAGTTATCCTGTTACTTGCCTTCTTTTACAATATGGAGCAAAGGCAAATGGCTTGGGTAACCTTGGTGGAGACTATATAACTTATCCTCTGATGGTTGCAGTGGATAAGAATAATATAAACATGGTGAAAATCTTATTGAAGTATGGAGCAAAGACAAAGGTGAAGAATAGAAGCGGAATGTCTCCCCTTTCCATTGCTCGTCATCATAAGAATGTTGCAATGATAAAACTATTGGAAAAGTCACGATAGATTGTAATGGTCTAATTCGACAATAAAGAGATAATCTGAAATCTTATAGAATATTGGTATGAAGAAGGTTTGTTTTTTACTGCTTATTCTAAACATCGTAGTGTTGATTGGTTGCACAGAACAGCCCCCGAAGCAGCTCCCAAAACTTCAGGACCATCAGAAAAAGGCTATGAAAACGGAGGTTGACTTGATAAAGAAGTATGACCACGAAATCAGAGACTATTATAAAGAACTTGCAGAAGTAGGGATTGATGGGGTCACAGTAATGCCTATAGAGAAGAAAGTAGAGTATACAGATCTTGCAATAGAATTGAATTTCGAAATCCTTAAAAGGATGGGGTTCCAACCTGTTAGCAGTGTAGAGGCACAAAAGGCCATTAAAAAGTATTATAACATAGATATATCTGAAAGTAATAACTCTCTGTTTAAAAAAGGACTTCGCAGATATGTATTTAAAGATGGACTACCTCAAGAGCGTTTAGATCAGCGTAGGTCTATGGACGATGGAGCTACGGAAACCCTATTTTGCTTTTGGTATCGGAATATTTTTGTTCCTAAATATAACTATATTATATTCCACCCTATTATTGAAGGTGCTACCCTACTTGAAGGCTTTGATGATGAAGATGCTGATAATAATGTACTCAAAAAGGGTAAATTATCTTACAGGATAGATGAAGAACTTTTCTATAAGAATCAATTCATCTTCCACGACAGCAAGGCTGCACTCACTTGGCTTATGAATAATGACAGGGATTTCCTTCGTGAGTTGTTCCTGAAATACGGCTATGACAAGTCTGATATTATCAACAAGATGATGATAGACAAAGTGAAAGAAGAAGGAGAACTCCCTATAGGGAAAGAATACAAGGAACTCTTTGTTTCGAAAGGTACGGATGGGCGGATTCTCATTCATCAAGGACTGCTGCAGTATATGTTGAAACATGCTGACAGAAAGAATCTGTATTACTGTATGTTGGATGAATATTTATCATATTTGTTGGATTTAGAAAATGAACCAGAGTTCGACGACCTGACAAAGGATGAAAGATATAAGGCTGGTGCATACATCGGGTATTATTATGGTCTGATGTATGAGAAGTGTATAGGGACACCTTGTGATAATCAAGGTTTTGGATATGCCCTGTACTATCAGAAAGACTTTGTCTCATACATCAAGAAGAATAATTACTTCCACCTAAAGGACTTCGATAAGATAATACAAATTCAATATGACCGGTATCAGGAAGGAGTTGAGATAGAAAGTCATCGTATGTCTGGCGAGTAGCATAGATAAAAGTTAAGACATGAAAAGGAATATAATATTGGTAATAATCAGTGTGTTATTCTTTTGGGGGTGCTCTGAAGCACAGAGAAAGACAGAGCGATCTTTACCAAAGGTGCGCAAGGGAACTACTGACTCCTTGCTGCAGCCTGTCAGCGACAAGACAGTGGCAGACTGGAATTCTATCCATCGCACGTATGTCGCAAAGAAATACCAACTGAAAGACAGTTGGGAACTTGTGTCTTACTATGATTATTCCGTCACAAAAAATGAGAATGGCTTGGAGGAACTTCAGAACATGAAGATACAGATACTTGGTGACTCTATCCTTTATCTGAATGGGAAGAAAATCAAGGTTAGCCATTCTGACAGCGATCCGTCTATGTACGAACGGGATGCACTTTACTACCCCTATCTAAAAGATTACTTTGCTCTTCGTGGCATCAATATATCCAAGTCAGTTCCTGTTTTGCTTATACAGTCGTCGGCGAACGAGATATACAGCGATATGTTGGAGTATATTTATACTGGTGACTACCTTGTGTTGTATCATAATAACATTGCTGGTGTTTTCAAATACGTGAGAAAATCTGGTCAGGGACTGCCTTCCCTTGATGCAAAGCTGGAATACACGCAAGCTGACATGTATAAGGATGTAAGAAAGGAGATGAGTAGCAAGCGTGCCCGCGAATATAATATTCGTCCCTATAAAGGAGAACTGAAATTATGTATGGGGAAGAGTATATCCCAGATGAACAACAGTGGTGGTTTCTATTTCGTGAAACTTCCTAACTATAAGTCTTTCCCCATTTTTGTTGCTTATAACTGCAACGAAGACGATGAGTTTCTTATATATACCTACAAGAATGGGATGATAGACGACGACAACAATATAAACATCCTTGCCTTCAGCTCATATAATGACATAAAGGAAGACTTCGCTATCTTTACGGATGGAACTATCTATGTGCGAACTGTAGAGGGCAAGAAGACCTCCATAGATGTTTACCGTATCAATGACGATGGTGACTTCTATAGATTGGAGTAAAACGGAGGATTGTATAAAGACGACTTTATGTATATTCGAAGTAACTTAAACCCAAATCTCTAATATTGGCTTTTAACAAAAAGATTGATTAAATTTGCACTTGGTACTTGAATCTACCTACACAGACAATAGTCTGAAAAATCATGACATAATTTCGAAAAAAGACCTAAAATAAAGTGGGAAAAAAGATAAAAAAAAGAGAGTCTGCAACCAACAGGAAATCAACCCATTATGGAGTCGTAAAAGAAAAGGTGCTTAATTGGATTTCAAAAGGGCGTTAGTTAGACCTCAAAAGGGCATCTATTGCAAGTCAATTGGGCGTCTTTTCAAAGCCAGAAGACCATGTATTGGTTTTGAGTTGTATGAAAATAGTTTACAAACGTTGAGTGATATGGGAATAAGTTGTTTGTAGAAGACGGAAGGACATGGTAAATATTTGCCTTTTCTGCATTCTTATCTTGTGCTTTATCCCTTTATGTGAGACCGTCCGATTTTGGACAGTCATACCTTACAAGTGTATAAGCCTTTGTTCTTTTTCCAATCTACGTATTTAACGGGAGAGCCACAATGAGAACTATTTTTATATTATACTCTCTTTATAAATGTGTTCTCTACATTCTTATTCAGTAAAGGTTCCAGATGAAAAAAGAGAGGCTTGGTATTGTTTCCAGCCTCTCTTTTACTTACATTATTGTGGGAACCTATTCAAATGCCTGTACCTGCATGCCTACATAACGTTCATAGTAATTACGTACATAGACATTATTTAATTCCGTATCTATCCCAAAGCGAAGACAGTTGGCTGATATGATATTACCATAACCTGCACTTCTGTCACCACTGTTAACTGGATTTGGTGTACTTGCCCAGTAATAGCCTTTTTTTCCTAAATCGGTTAATTTCCCATCCTTATATTGTCCAAGTGCTGGAAGATAGAAATAATCACTTCTTACTGATGATTCTGGTTTGCCAGAGATTGCTACAGTAAATTTAATATCTTTACCTAATTCCCACTTATCTGTACCTGGACAGTTTTCCTCAGAACTAAAACCTGAAATTTTGCTCTGTTTCTTTAGCCAGATGCCTCCTACATAAAGATGGTTTGCAAATACCCATAAAGTTTTGTTATCCAACTTTGGAGATCCTGCCCCAATATACCATGTAAGTGCTTCGAAGGTCGGCTCATCCTTGCATGAGTTTATAGCCTTTGTCTGGACCTTATACGTGAATGCAGTATTGTACCATCTTGTGTCCGCTGATGATTTTGCATAGTTTGTATTTTCAGCGTTATTGAGTAAAGGCTGACTGTTCTCATATCCATTCCAATAATTGCTCTTTGCATCCCACATGTAATAATTGGTCTTGCGAGAAGTATATGTCGCCATGCCAAGGTCAGTCTTGATTACCTGATTCTTTCCAGCAGTACAATTTATACCACTATATGTATATGAAATAGTGCTATTTGTACCAGTTACGGAATCATATAGAGTATAAGTAACCTTAAAGGTTGAGTAAGTTCCTGGAGCTACAACCATTATGGCTGCATTCTTAGATGCTGTAGCGGTAGTAGGAATAGGGAAACCAGTTGTTGAACTTGTTCCGTTCAAAGTCAAGGTTACGCTGTTAGAAGAACTATTTGCAGCTCCTAAACCGCTGTCGCTAAAATTGAACGTTCCAGCAAGCTTTTCACCGTTAGCCGCTTCAACTTTGATTTGTGTTACTACAGCAGAAGCATCCAACGCCTCTTTTGAGTAGTATGGCATAAATGTTATGTACGAAGCCTTATGACTGAGAGTAAACTTATAGGATCCATCTGTTTGGCGTGTTGCAGTACCGACACCGCAGTCTCCAACAGTTCCTAACTGAGTTGCATTGTTGGCTTCGTCCTGATTCTGACTTGTTGCTATTGTAACAGTGTTACCTGAAGTGCTTGCGTTCCCTGTGTATCTAACAGGATAGCTCGCTGCCGTATAAGTTCCATCGAAATAGAACTTTGCAGAAGTTGTTGTTGATGTAATATTGTTGGAACTACTTGCTTTTAGTGTAGGAGATGTTGTAGAGCCACTTTTTACCCAAATATTGTCGTTTGGAGTCCAGTAGAAATCTACCCCTGAATTATAAACGCCTGAGGTACGTGTCTTAGCCTCCGAAGTAATAGAGAAAGAAGTCTTACCTGTTAAATCCTTATCCTTAGCACTATTGCTATAATCCGCGTCACTTACATTGTCATTAGAACAAGCCGTCAGCCCCATAAGCAAGCATGTAGCAAACAAACTTGTGAACTTGTTAATCTTCATAATTCTTATTGATAATTATTTTGGGTTAATCTGGTTCAACATCAAACGTGTTAGTGTTGTCATTATCTGCCTTTTTGTGATCAGACTCAAAGGGTGAGTTTGTCCCCATGATTGGTTCTGCCGATACAGGAATAACTGAAAGCTCGGGGCAACAGTATTCCTTTTTTACATAATTTTTTCTTTGCATATCTGTTTTTTTTATATGATTATATCCTCTCTAATCTACATGCGGCATCTCTGTAAATCACATTATTTATTGATAGATGTCATCGAATTAGTAGGGCAAAAGTATTTATACTTTTTTAGATAAACAAGTTTATCTCCTCCGATTTAGATAATAAAAGTTATATTTATAAAATATTAACTTAGACTTCTTATCTTCTGCTACATTTTTGGCGTATAGGTCACATTTTTACCATAAGTATCTTACATCAAAACTATTCGATAAAAATATAGCTGCCAGAAAGAACTTGCCTTCTAACAGCTATATGATATTACCTAAAATCTAATCGTTTACATTTTTCAATTATTTTATGTTTTGAACTAATCGGCTCATACATCCCTGATTAGAAACGGACCTATCATTCGACCTAATATATGTGTATGTAAATCTTATATGCGCCACGCTGTTTGTGTTATAAGAAGAAGTGGAGAAAAGAATCCATCAAAACTTATTTTCCTGTCATTGCTATCATCATCTTTAAGCATGTAATCATTTAATATTTACTCTATTACGCGAATTGTTAAAAGTGACAGCAACTTAAAACTAAAACTAAACTATATAAATAAGGTAAGATTTTAGGTCTTTATATCGTGTCAAACACAAGTTTAGGGAAAATCCCCCACTGTATAGGGGAAATCCTTTTCAGATGTCTTTTTTTCTTCGTTCCTTTGCATCATGAAAGTTAGGAAATGCTTTTCGAAGTACAACCGAAACTTGAATATGAACATAAAAAAGATAACGATTATGAGAAAGATAGTACTAACCCTCATCGCATCGCTCATAGTTATCGGCGCATCAACAAGCGCAATGAGTTATGAGCAAGCTCGAGTACAAGCACTCTTTCTAACAGATAAGATGGCTTACGAGCTGAATCTGACGGAGGCACAATATGAGGCAGCCTATGAAATCAACTTGGATTACCTCATGAATGTCAACACGGTAGACGACCTCTATGGAATATATTGGTCACATCGAAACGCTGATTTGAGCTATATCCTATATGATTGGCAATATCGTGCATACGTTGATGCAGTATATTTCTACCGCCCACTGAGATGGGACGCAGGTTACTGGAGATTTGGCATTTATGCCCGCTACCCACGCCGCGACTATTATTACTTCGGACGACCATCGTTCTACAACGTTTATAACGGAGCCCATAGCTGGCGAATGAATGGCGGAAGAAGTTGGTACAATGGTAGAGATCTCTTCTACGGCAGAGAATATAACAGCCGATACGGGATGAGAGATTGCTACATACGTGGCGATTACAACAGAGGAGGAAACTACTATTATAACAATGGTCCTACTTATCAGAACGACCGCCCACGCAGCTTCGGCAACCAGCAACGCGGAAACTTTGATGGACCACGTAACAACCAGTACTACGCACCACGAGAGAGTTCAACACGAACAACGGTTACTCAACCAAACTATGGTGGCAACTTTGGTGGAAGTAGAAACTATGGTGGCGCAACAAGAAGCTATGAGCCAAGTCGTTCATTCAGCTCACCAAGCAGCAGCTTCGGTGGAGGTGGCGCAACATTCGGCGGAAGCCGTTCAGGTAGCAGTAACAACTCAAACGGAGGAAGTTCCTTCGGAGGACATAGATAACGACATTAAGATATAATAAAAAGACATTGATTCAATCAGGTTTAAATACTAAGCACTAAGGTTTAGAAGATTAAAAGAGATTAGAAGAATTAAGGTATTAAAGATTGTTTAGCAGTTAGCAAACCAATGAGTAAGACTGCATTCAGACCAAATTAGAGATGTAACAAAGAGAGTTATTTAAATGAAGGAGAGGAATTTCACGTGATGTGAAGTTCCTCTTCGCTTTTTGGTGTTATCCAAATTAGCCCCAATAAGACTAATTAGGCTAATAAGCCTTATAACTCAAGCCTCCTAACCTCAGCATTACTCATTGGCTTCAGCTCATTCATCGGCTTATCAAAGTAAACGCTTTGAATGGCTTTATTGATGATACCATGTCCTACAGCAAGCACTTTCTTTTCGGGATATTCTTCCTTTAACCATGTGAGAAACTCTTTGGCACGAGCCTTCAAAGCTTCCAGACTTTCGATGTCATCAGGCCATAAAGAAGGATCATTTAGATTTGCCAAACTGGGAATATGCTTCCCCGTAAACGAACCCCAATCTCGTTCACGAAGCAAGGGAGTAGTCGTAACAGCCTTCTCATGAGGTCGAGCTATCAGCTCACAGGTATGAATACTACGCTGCAAATCACTTGAAACAAACGCATCGATCGGCTCACCTTTCAAACGTTCTGCAAGTTCTTCAGCCTGCTTGATACCATTCTCGTTCAGTTCTCCCTGTGTTTGTCCTTGCATGATATGATTGGCATTATCCACCGTCTCACCATGCCTTACAAGATATAATAATGTCATAACTTCATCATTTCTTATTGCAAAAATAATAAAAAGTCAGGGAGTAAAACGTTGGAATAGAGATTATTTTGTATTTTTGCATCTATGAAAGTACTTCAAATATCAGCCATAAGGGCTATTATCGTATTAGTGACAGGTTTCCTCCTCGTAAGATATCGTGAGGAAACTATGACGTGGATGACCATTACTGTGGGTATACTCTTCCTACTCTCAGGATTGGTTTCCTGCATGGTTTACTATTTTGAAAAGGAGAAAGTAGCAAAGAAAACAGCGAAGGCTGAACAGCAAGAAGGAGAGCAGGAAGAAGAAAATCTTAAGTCGCCTTCCTTCCCTATTGCGGGTGTCGGCAGTATTGCTTTGGGTATCATCCTTGCTGTCATGCCCAACACGTTCATCACATGGGTAGTTTATATCCTTGCAGCATTACTGATTCTCGGTGCTGTCAATCAGTTTATGAACCTCGCTCGTTCACGTCAGTACGCTCGTGTCCCAGCCTATATGTGGCTCTTCCCAACAGTCATCTTGGCAGTAGCCATTCTGTTGATTAGTAAGCCAATAGAGACTGCACAACTCCCATTATTAGTTCTCGGATGGGCATTTATGTACTATGGTGTCTTAGAATTTATCTTGATTATCCGCATGTATCTTGTCCGCAAATCTTACGAGAAGGCTGAAGAAGCTAAGATTGTGACAGGCGACAAGTTAGTTACAGATAATATTGAAGACGCTGAGATTGTAGAGGAATAATCTATGCACTTCTGTCGTTACCCATCACCCCTCGGCAACTTATTACTTGCCGAGGAAGAAGATGCTATCGTTTATTGTCAATGGGAAGATACAATTGACGAACGAACGATAACGATGTGGGAGGAAGACAAGGAAAAGAACAGCGTGTTACTAACTGAGGCTTGCCGTCAGCTAACGGAATATTTCACTCAAAAGCGCAAGACTTTTAACCTCCCTATACGATTAAAAGGCACTCCCTTTCAGCTACACGCATGGGAAGGTTTGCAGCAAATCCCATACGGAGAAACACTTTCTTATGCTGGTTTAGCAAGACAGATAGGTCGAGAAAAAGCCGCCCGCGCTGTGGGTAATGCTAATCATCACAATCCATTAATGATCATCATTCCCTGCCATAGAGTTGTAGCAAGCAATGGAGAATTAGGAGGATATGCAGGTGGAACAGCCCGAAAAACTTGGTTATTGGAAAAAGAAAAGGGGAACAAGTAGTTCCCCTTATTTGTTATTACCACATTACCACCTATTAGGTGGATATGACACATAGGAAAAATGTTTTATTTATTTTATCCTATTCGAACGTTAACTCACCAAAGAAGGCAGGGCAATGGAAGTCGGGAGAAGGCAAAGCAATTGGATTCCATGAAAGGAAATGAGGTTGCGATGTTTTGTCACCACACTTATAGAAATTAGCTCTTATCGTCTTTCCAGAGAGATTCTCTAATGTATGGCGGAAGTAAGAACTAACAGGAACAACGAGTGTGAGTTCCCATGCCTGTCGTCCCTCTCTCATCTCGAAAGGCTCACGCCCCAAAGATGCCCAACGATCAATCTGCTCTAAGGCAGCTGCTGGGGCATGGGTACGATTCTCTCGTCCCTGTCCATTGCACAGCAATATCGTACCGATACAGTTGCTTTCAAGGTTATAATAGCCTCCTTCTTCATCAGGGCTGCAGAAGAACTCACAACATGAATCTTGCCAAACTGGACCTAAGTCGGTTCCAGCCTCAGCACGCACGCAGTCTTCCTCTACTCGATAATGCAACAGAATGGCATCACCCTTATGAGCAATGGCAAACTCAACACTTGGACAATAAGGATATTCTGCTGCCCAGTCTACTGTATCTATCCTATTATAAGATACGCTATTATCCTTGAAAAGGGCTGGAATGTCAACAGCTTTCACCTGCTGACACTCCAAACGTTTTACCTTTAATTGTTTCATTGTTTCAATGTTTTCTTCACAAAGTCAGCCATCATCTGATCATGACGACGTACATCACGATAGAGTAAGAGCTGATTGCGTGAGCGAACGAGGTTGTGCTCATCATACTTTGTCTTGTAATATACATCTCCGTTGATGTAATCAGTAAAGAAACGAACACACTGCATATATGGGAAGAGTGCCACAGCGTATGGCAGATGGCTGGTCTCTACTAGTGTAAGGAAGTTGCCTGCAGTACTGAGATAACCCTCTGTGAACGAACAGAATATATCCTCTTTCAATCCAACAGCATCGTAGTTATCGCTATCCTCAGCCACATGATTAGCACCAGTGCGCAAGAAGTCGCCATAATCAGAGAAGATAAAGCTTGGCATAACGGTATCGAGGTCGATAACACAGAGAACCTTTCCGTCAGCATCGAACATCATGTTGTTAACCTTTGTATCACAGTGACAGATGCGCTTAGGCAGTGTTCCCTCACGATAGAGGCGCTCAGCGAGACACATTTCGTCAGCATCACGCTCTAACTCAGCAAGGATATCTTTCACAGAAGCCACTCGACCAGCCTTATCAGCACTAACAGCCTCACGCAACTGGCGCAGACGAAGTTCCATGTTATGGAAATCAGGGATGGTTTCTCCCAATGGTTCCTTCAGATCAACCAACATATTCTGGAAGTTACCGAAGGTTTCA
Source organism: Prevotella melaninogenica (assembly GCF_003609775.1). Taxonomy (NCBI): domain Bacteria; kingdom Pseudomonadati; phylum Bacteroidota; class Bacteroidia; order Bacteroidales; family Prevotellaceae; genus Prevotella; species Prevotella melaninogenica. The sequence continues at coordinate 683,782 of NZ_AP018050.1, read as the reverse complement.
CCACAGCAGAATGCGCTCTCTGGGTTTACTTCCTCTTTTGTAACAGCGTTAGGAATGAAGACACTCACACGCCAGTAGAGGTTGTCAGCATCCTTGTAGTAGGTCTTACCGTCTACAGCCTGAACAAAACGCAGACACTTACGCTCGATATCTGTCTCACCCTTCTCCATCAACTTGTGACGAATATGGTCAGTTACAAGCTCGATATTATGCTGCAAAAGGTCTACATCAGTGAATATGGCGTTGTTAATACGCTGTAAGATATAATCAGGCGTATTAGCATCTACAGTTTTTACACGCAGTGTTTCATTAATCAGTCCATTACCGATTGGACTTACACTCTCAACAGTTCCCTCAATACGGAACTGTGATACAACATCATTAAAATTAGGCATAGTTGTTTATTAGTATTAAAGATTGATGCACTATTAGGAGTGAAGGAGTTAACTCCAAAAACTTTTAGGGTCTATCAGCAGGCTTAACACCAAACTGAGAAGGCTTGCTACCCATAACAAACTCAAGTGTTCCACCACGTTTGATGTCCTTGAAGTCGATGTAAGAACGGGTATATGGCTTGCCATTCAACTTAGCACTCTGAATATAGATATTCTTATCGCTGTTGTTATGTGCCACAATGCGGAAGGTCTTACCATCTCCAACGTTCACCGTAGCCTCATCGAAGAGCGGTGTACCAAAGATATATTTGCCACCAGCAGGTTCTACCTGATACATGCCAAGAGAGGAGAGAATATACCATGCAGACATCTGACCCACATCCTCGTTACCACTCAAACCATCGAAGTCGTCGTGGTATAAGTTCTTAAGTACATAGCGAATCTTATCCGCTGCCTTCCAAGGCTGACCCACATAGTTGTACATATAGAGGATATGATGGCTTGGCTCATTACCGTGTGCGTACTGACCAATCAGACCAGTGATGTCTGGTGAGGCCTCTGCTCCCATATCACCACTAACGATGAAGAGGGAGTCGAGCTTTGAAACAAATGGTTTCTCACCACCAAAAGCAGCTACAAGACCATGCACATCATGTGGTACCAACCATACATACTGCCAAGCATTACCCTCTGCATAGTCGTCCTGACGGTGAACAGTGCTGAATGGATCGAATGGTTCACGGAACTTACGATCAGAGGTTACACCACGCATAAACTTCGTTTTCTTGTCGAAGTAGAAGTCACGATATGACTGGCTGCGCTTAGAGAAGTACTTATAATCAGCGGTCTTACCCAACTCCTTTGCAAGCTTTGCAATACTTGCATCAGCCAAAGCGTACTCCAATCCCTTTGCTACTGTTTCATGCTCTGGGTCGAGGTCACAAGGAATATAACCATATTTCTTCAACAATCCCATACCACGTTCATCAAGCATAGCAGACGCCTTAGCAGCCTCAAAGACTGCATTCTTATCTACATCAAAGCCTTTCAGTGCGATATCAACAAGCACAGGAACGCCCGGATTACCAATCATACAGTCTGTCTCATTGCCAACAAGGTGCCATACTGGCAACTTACCCTGCTCCTTAAAGATATGAAGCATCGTCTGTGCGATGTCGCGTTGCTTCTCTGGATGAATGATTGTCATCAATGGATGAGCTGCACGATAGGTATCCCAAAGTGAGAAGGTGGTATAAACATTGAAGTCACCCTTATGTGTCTTACCATCTGCACCACGGTATTCGCCGTTTACATCATTGAAGACAGAAGGTGCAATCATTGAGTGATACATTGCTGTATAGAATATCTTTCTTGCACTCTCATCCTCTGTCTTGATAGCAATCTTGCTCAACTCACGATTCCACTCATCCTTTGCCTGAGCAACAGCATTGCGGAAATCCCAACCTGGAAGTTCCTTCTGCATATTCAAACGAGCGTTCTCAACACTCACAGCAGAGATTCCTACCTTCACGAGAAGTGGCTGCTCAGCATTGTCGAAAGCAAAGACACCAATCGTATCACGCTCGTTTGACTCCAACTTAACAGGCTGTGAGAACTCTGCCACAAAGTAAACGCACTGATCTTTAGCCCATCCTTGTGACATACGATAACCGCTAACGACCTTAGCCGACTCCTGCTTGAAGTTGCAAGAGGTCATCTTGTCCCAACCAATACCCTGAGAAAGGTTCAAAATAACGTAACCCTTTGTTGCATCAGCAGGAAAAGCGTAACGATGGAAGGCTACACGCTGGGTGGCAGTCAACTCTACACGAACACCAGAAGCCAACATTACAGAGTAGTAACCAGGGGTTACATGTTCGGCACGATGAGCAAACTTCACCTCACGCTGTGCTGGATTGGTAGTAGGAAGGAGTGATACATCACCCAAGTCACCAATACCCGTACCGCTAAGGTGCATCTGTCCAAAGCCAATGACCGTTGAATCGCTGTAATGATAACCTGAACACCAGTCCCAACCCTGCTTCTTCTGTGTAGGACCAGCCTGAATATTACCAAATGGAACATTAGCTCCAAGGAACACGTGTCCGTGTCCGCCCGTTCCAATAAATGGGTCAACATACTGCGTATAGTCCTGTGCAAAAGCAAAAAGACTGGTCACAGCAAACGCCATTAAAGTTAAGAACCTTTTTTTCATATCATGAATGTTTTATATTTCTTCTCTTAAAATTGTTGAGAGAAACGTCATCCGACCTCCTCTCAAGCCTTGTCTTATTTCTCGTTAACGATAATCTCGTCTGTGAAAATCCATGCATCCTTCTCACGAGAGAGTGCCTTTACACGTACATAACGGCCTTTGACATCACCCTTCCACTTGTAAGGATAAACAAGGTAGTCCTCTGACGACTTAATACCTGGGCGTACTGTGTCAATCGTTGTGAAGTTCTTGCCATCCTCTGACACCATCAACTCGATTGTTTCAGGCGTATAGATAACCGACTCATAGAGGTGCATAAAGTCAACACATACGTCACGTATGTCCGTAACCTTACCCATATCAACCACAACATCTACACCAGTACTATCGATGAAGCCCTGCCAACGACCCTCAAGATAGCCCCAGTCACCACGCAAACCATTGGTCAGTGTACTGTCGCCTTCGGCACGATACTTCTCTGCATAACGTCCAAGATAAGTCACTGGCTTATTCAATGCCTCGTGCTGTGTCACACTGCGGCTTTCCATACGTGACCCCTTCTCCTTTGAAAGGTCAAAGGCATTATAGCCCGCACGCTTCAGACGTTCAACATTTACGACTGCTCTCTTGCGGAAGTTGTCGTAACCAGTGCGCTTCTTTGTCCAACCTGTCTCTGCCAAAGCCAACAGACGAGGATAGAGCATATACTCTAAATGACTTGGCTCAGCAATGAACTCAGTCCATACACAAGCCTGAACGCCATCCATATATTTCTCAAGATTGGTTCCTTTATACGCTGCTGGAATTGGCTCATAGTTATAAGTCTTATCCAAACGAGTATAACCTCCCTGCGCCTTTGGCTGTTCCATCGGATTGTCCTGATACATATTCAGATAATAGAACTGCTGTGGAGCCATCACTACATGGTGCTTACTTGTTGCAGCCTCAATACCAGCCTCTGTTCCGCGCCATGACATCACGGCTGCGTTAGGAGCTAACTTACCTTCCATAATCTCGTCCCAACCAAGCAGTTTACGGCCATGGCTGTTCAAGAATTGTTCCATACGATGGGTGAAATGGCTCTGCAACTCGGCTACATCCTTCAAGTTGTTCTCCTTCATCATCTTCTGACAATCAGGGCAAGTCTTCCATGTGCGACGTTCTGCCTCGTCTCCTCCGATGTGGATATACTTAGAAGGGAAGAGCGCCATTGTCTCTTTCAGCACGTTCTCCATGAAGGTATAGGTTGCCTCCTTTCCTACACAGAGGTCTGACTGTGTATAAGGTTTGCCTGTACATGACAACTCTGGGTAGGCATAAACAACCTCATCGCTATGACCAGGCATCTCTATCTCTGGGATTACCTCTATGTGGCGCGCAGCTGCATAGCGTACGATATCCTTGATATCTTCCTGTGTGTAATAGCCACCGTGTATATTCATTCCCTTCCAACATACAAGGCGGCTTGGATCAGGAATATACGTGCGGTCATTCCCGTTCCACCACTTCGTCCAGTCAGATTCTGTTCTATAAGCGGTTTCGTCTGTCAGTCGAGGATATTTCTTCACCTCCATGCGCCATCCACCACCATCAGTGAGGTGCCAGTGGAAGCGGTCGAGCTTGAAATAAGCCATCGCATCAATCTGCTTCTTCAAAAAGTCCTTTGTCCAGAAGTGGCGAGAGCAGTCGATCATCAAACCACGATAAGCGAAACGAGGGGCGTCCTTCACCTTTACACAAGCTATCTGCCCATTCGTTTCGAGCTGGCGAACGGTTTGCAAACCATAGAACAAGCCTGTTGGGGTCAGTGCCTGAATGGTGATACCCTTTGGTGTCACCTCCAACTCATAACCTTGCAGACGAACGCTGTCCATTGCCTGCGCTGCTTGCTTGGCTGTACCCTTGCAAATCAAGCGGAAAACGCCTTGTTGAGAAGGATTCTTTGCGTATGCCAAAGGCTGCTTCAACACCTCAGAAGTGTACTGCTTCAACACCTTGAAGTCACTACCTGTAAGATTGGTCACAATCTTCTCACCCTTATTCAGCTTGAAGTGACCCTTCAAAAGACTGATATTCTCAGGTTGTGGAATGATGTTCTGAGCTGCAACAGGCAAAGAAACAGCTGCTGCAAACAACAGGAAAACTGCACTCAAAAGAACTTTTTTTCTCATAACGTGAGTATAAATTTCGGTTTTATTTCTTTATTATTTGTTTTTACTTTATGTCTCTTTCTTCGATGGCTGTCGGCTGTCTGTATTCTTATCAGCGGTCATTCAAAACCTTTCTGATAGTAGACTGCCTTCCAAACTGCCACCTTTTTGTTTCGTATTAAACCTCCGCACCAAATGTGCTAAGACTCCGCACAACTTGTGTTAAGGCTCCACACACTTTGTCCGAAGCGTTCGGACAGTAATAGAAAACGGCAAACAATGTCCGTTTTTATCATTATATATAATGTAATAAGACATTAAAGACCGTCGGAAGCGTGGGAGGTTTGATGGGTAGTAGTCGTTTACTTTAGATAGAACTTCAATACTCCGCCCTTCAATAGCTCGTCATTCGTAATGCGATAGCGGTTCAATGGCTTACCACCTAATTCTATCTTCTTAATAATAACAGCCTCAGCATTTGGACGAACAGTCTCAATCAAGAGGTTATCTCTACCCCACTGTGCCTTATCCAAACGGATAGTCACCTTGTCAAAGACTGGCGAAGTGAGCGTATAAGATGGATCGCCTGGACAGTCAGGATAGAAACCTATCATATTAAACACCGCCCAAGCCGACATGGTTCCAGTGTCATCATTACCCGGGATGCCCTCTGGTGCATTCTTGAAATACTCCTTCAAGAGTCTGCGTGTCTGTACCTGTGTACGCCACTCGTCGCCCTTGAAATAAGAGAAGAGGTAAGGATAAGCGATATCAGGCTCATTGGCAGGGTCATAATAACCCTTGTCGAACACGCTCTGGAGCTTGTTTACAAAGTTTTTCTGTCCTCCCATGAGCTTTGCGAGTCCCATAACGTCATGCGGAACATAGAAAGTATAGTTCCAAGCATTGCCTTCATGGAAGCCCGGAGATGGTTCGAAGTTCTCTCCCTGCTTTGGATCGAAAGGCTTATAGAAGGTGCCGTCTGGCATCAATGGGCGCAACAAGCCAAACTCCTTACTAAAATAATGGCGATAACCCAAAGCACGATTGTGGAACAGACGGGCATCATCTTTCTTACCCAATGCCATAGCCAAGCGTGAAAGGGCATTGTCTGCAATGTAGTATTCGAGGGCGTGAGAGACGGAGTTATCGAACTTCTCGTGCAAAGCTACATAACCCTTCTCCATGTATTCGTCATTGTCTGGGCGCAGAGGGTTCTCGCTTCCCTTTGTCAAAGCCGACTTGCGGAATGCCTCGTAAGCCTTATTGATATCGTAACCACGCAGACCTTTCAACCAAGAATCAGTGATAACAGGGATAGCTGGGTCGCCTTCCATCGTGTAGGTTTCACGACTAAAGAGTTCCCACTTTGGCATCCAGCCATGCTCCTCGTACATCCCAATCATCGAACGAATCATGTCGCGCTGACGATTTGGATAAACCAACGTAAGCAACTGATGCACATTGCGATAGGTATCCCACAGAGAGAAGACCGTATAACGGTTACCCTCCTTCACCGTTCGAATCTCATCACCCTCCATGGCAGGGTACTGTCCGTTGACATCCTGCAGGATATTTGGGTGGATAAGGACGTGATAAAGAGCAGTATAGAAGATGGTGCGCTCTGTCTTTGTACCACCCTCAACGAGGATGCGGGAGAGATCATCATTCCACTTAGCACGCGCCTCAGCACGAATAGCGTCGAAGTTCTTTCCACGCTGTTCGGCATCAAGGTTCTCACGAGCGTTTGCCATACTTACGAATGACACGCCCATCTGTACCTCCACCTGCTCGTCAGCCTCTGTGTTGAAGTTCATCCATACTCCGATATCATCACCAGAGAGTTCCTTGTGATAAGTCTTATAGAGTTTATACTTGCCATTATCAACATCCCACTCAGCCTCTACGCCTGTCATCGGACGCTGCTTCTTCCAATAGCCAGCCTCCGTTGGCTTCTTGCTGACACGCATCACGAAGTAAATTGGGAATACTGCCTGAGGGTTATAACAGAATGTACCCTGCAACTTCATACCCTCATATTCCGTGTCGCTCACTTTCTTCACCATGGCACCAGACTCATTTGTGAGTCCTTCACCGAGGTTCAACAAGATATGACTTTCTCCTTTCGGGAATGTGAAACGTGCAACAGAACTGCGAGGAGTGGCTGTTACCTCTGTTTTCACATTATACTTTACCAAGTGATTAGAATAATAACCGGGACGAGCAACCTCCTTGTCGTAAGTACTTCCGTACTCCTTATAATCAACGTTCAACTTTCCTGTCGTTGGCATAAGCAACAATGAGCCAACTTCTGGGCAGCCCACACCACTCAGATTGACGTGAGAATAACCAGTGAAAAAGACGTTATGATATTCGTAAGGAGTTGACCACCAGCGTGCATCCTTGTCATATTTATTCAAATCAGAACCCATTACGTTGAATGGCACAACTGACATCAATCCGTTAGGGCATACTGCTCCCGGATTAGTTGTACCAAAATTAGATGTTCCAATAAATGGATTGACAAGGTCGACAGGCTCTTCCCCACCCTTGTCAGCCGCCTTCAGCGAAAGAAAAGACAAGGAAAGAAGTAGTACTAATAGGAATTTACGATTCATTTGGGTGATAGGTGATAGGTGTTAGATGGTGATGAATAGTAGGTGATAGGTAGTGGGTGTTAGGTGGTGATGGGTGTTAGGTGATGGATGGTGGGTGGTGATGAATTGTGATGAAGCTATCATTATTTATATCTAAGCAATTCATCAACACCCAACACCTATCACCTAACACCTAACAAATCATCAACACCCAACACCCAACACTTAACACCTTATAAAATGCTATTGTTCTTTGTGAACTCTACGATGTCCTTAATATAGCCAAATGCCATACCAACGACGGTATCAGCTGCACCATAGTAAACCGCTACGCGCTCGCCATCCTGCAAAGCAGCACATGGGAAGACAACGTTTGGCACGTCACCCTGCAACTCGTAAGGTGCATTTGGTGCAAGAAGATATGGACGAGTGCGATAGAGAACCTTCTCTGGATTGTCCTTGTCAAGGATAGCTGCACCCATTGAATAACGGAAACCATTACAAGTAGTGATTACACCATGATAGAAAAGCAACCAACCTTCATCTGTCAAGAAAGGAACTGAACCAGCACCAATCTTTGTACACTGCCATGCACTCTCTGGGAAAGGAGTAACCTTCATTACGCAACGATGCTCGCCCCAATACTTCATATCTGGGCTGAAGCTGATGTAGATATCACCGAAAGGTGTATGACCATTGTCGCTTGGACGGCTCAACATCGCATACTTCCCGTTAATCTTCTCTGGGAAGAGGACGCCATTACGGTTGAATGGCAAGAAAGCATTCTCACACTGATAGAACTTCTTGAAGTCGAAGGTGTAAGCAATACCGATTGTTGGTCCGTGATAACCATTACACCATGTAATCCAATAACGGTCCTCAATCCATGTAACACGTGGGTCATACTTGTATTCTGACTCAATCATTTCAGTGTTACCAGCCTCAAACTTAATAGGCTCATGATTGATTTCCCAATTGATACCGTCCTTACTGAAACCAGCAAAAATGTTCATCTGAACCGCCTTGTTGTCGCAACGGAATACTCCAGCAAAGCCGTCCTCAAAAGGAACAACAGCACTATTGAAGATACTGTTTGATGTTGGAATATGATAACGATCGATGATTGGGTTCTTTGAATAACGCCACATCACATCCTTGCATCCTTCTGGACGGTCTTCCCAAGGCAGAATATCTTTTAAACTTTTCATTGTAAATATAGTTTTATGCTTTTAGTTTTTATAAATGTCTATACATTATAAATACAAGCAAAGTTAGCTTTTTACTTCAACAATGGGAAGATTTTTATCATTCGTTAAATAGGAAAAACACTTCTTAACAAGTATCGTTAAGAATATGTTATTTGCCAAACAAACTTATTATTAAAATAGCCGTAATTACCGTTTAACCCAGTTCTGCACTTCCAATCCTTCTATACGTGCAAAGTGTTTTACATTCTCTGTTGACTTTAGGAGCTCTGCTTGATAATACCCATCAATTCTTCAGCAGTTTCGTTTCCTTCCCACTTCCCAAAAAACTTATTAAGCATTTCTTCTGTATAGGCCTCGTCAGACATTTCCTTACGTTCTTCCTCAAGTACAGAGTTGGTAAGTTTCACAGCTAAGCCCAACCGAATGTTCTTACTCATCGAACGCAATGCGTTCCAATACATACGTATCGTATTGTTCTCGATGTTTGTCATTATGCCTGCCATAATTATACCTCCTGTTTATATTTCTCTGCAAAAATAATGCAAACGAGAGCAAAGAAAGCTTACTTTCAATTTGCCGAGTAGAGCTTATTTTCTGCAAATATAACGTTTTCCTATAACAACTCCAAATCTACATCTTGGTTTTCACTTTCTTATTGTAACTGATTAGGTAAAAAGAGTATTACACTATTACGCTCACAGCATAAGAGAATAACGGACCGAAATCCAACAATACTTTTATTTCATTTTGCTGTCATTTTAACATTTAGACAGAAACGCCTGTAAACTAATCTGTTATATCTTCATTCAGAGTGACAGAAGTGACAGGAAAATTATTTTTAGCTTAATATTGGCATCTTATTCCATCTTTGAAAACTCTGAGGAGGCAGATATATTTCTCATATAAGATGTACTGATTTTTAAATTCCTTATACGCTGGCAACGATAACCGCACATGAAAAGAAAAATAGTTCTTCCGTTAAATACGTAGACAGGTTAATAGAATGAGTTTAATCCACATACATGGTATGATTAGCCTTAATTAGATGGTTTTATAAAGTGGGATAAACTACATAACAACTATAATTAGGTGTGATGTTTATCCGTCTTCTACAAGCAACTTATTCCCTTATTAATTGATATTTGTAAACTATTTTCGTGCAACTCAAAACCAATACATGCTCTTTTGGCTTCTAAAAGATGCCTAATTGACTTGCAATAGATGCCCTTTTGAAGTCTAACTAACGCCCTTTTGAAGTCCAACTAAGCATCTTTTACTTTGCCACTTTATAACTAATTGACTTACTGTTGGTTGCAAACTTGCTTTTTACACATGCTTTTACCTTTATTTGTAGATATTTTATCCAAAATTATGTAATGATTTTTCAGAATCTTACCTGCATTTTTTTAAGTATTAACATGAAAAAGGTTTTCGGTGTTAGAGGGTGATAATAGAATAGACAGTTGACAGTCTTGGCTATGTTTTTGTTTAATGAATAACTTTAGTTCTTCCGTTAAAAGCTATACAAGAAGCATCCACGCATTTAATGGAAGAACCGAAAAATAATTTGAAATTAAGGAGTCAAATACTTGCTTTTTAGAAAAAGATTTTGTACAATTGTACTCGTTTTTGATTTACCTAATAGATAATATAACTATGACTTCGAAGATTAAACTACTACTAATTGCGCTAACCTTATCGTTATCTGCAAATGCACAGGAGAAGACGGAATTAGATGTTTTCAAGCATACAGCAATCGACACAACGCAGCTAATTGTTTCTTATGACCTAACTGTTAAATATGACCTATCAGGACAGAATAATCCTGACTTTGAAAAGGTATATACTTACATCGGACGAAAGGTGTGCCAGAGCTTTGTAGAGAGCGAGCATAATGCCGACCTGAGAATGGCTAAAGCCTTTCTTCGTAATGGGAAGCGAGGCTCAAGAGCATCTATGAAACTCGTCGCTAATGTTGGTGAAACCTATATTGGCTATCCAAAGGGAAAGACAACAGTGATTTACAATATGGACGGAGCTGGCTCTTATCTTTATCAAGAGGCTACTCCGAAGATGCAATGGAAGCTTACAACCGAGCATAAAATGCTTTTAGATTACGATTGTACAGCCGCAACTTGTTCTTATCGTGGAAGAAATTATAAGGTATGGTTCACTACTAAGATTCCACTTTCCTATGGTCCATGGAAGTTTACAGGACTGCCTGGCTTGGTTATGGAGGCTGAAACTAAAGAGGGAGATTATCATTGGACGGTTACTGGCATAGAAAAACCTAAGACTGTAATGCCTATCTATTTCCTTGATAGGACCTATGTAAAGACTTCTCGTGAGAACACACGCAAGCAAGAGAGGCTCTTGCTGAAAGATCCTGCAGGCTATCTTGAGAGCTATGGCTACAACTTCACTACGACTAATTTCAATGGACAAGTTGTGAAACTAACGCTCTTTACATTCGACAATCCTTTGGAACGAGAATGATAAGACACCTGCTTATCTTACTATCGTTTATCGGCTTATTGTCTATAAACAGTATGGCTCAGAACAGTCAGGGAGACTCTCTGACTATTACTGGGCGTGTGGTTGATAATAAACATCAACCTATGGATGGCTGTATTCTTACAATCATACAAGAAAAGGATTCTTCCATTCTTGCCAGTAGCCTGACCAATGAAGATGGCAGATACGCTATCAGCTATCCACGAACAAAAGACAACCTACTTTTAAGCCTGACAGGATTC